>JAAEPP010000393.1 GCA_024232495.1 Flavobacteriaceae bacterium | reverse complement strand
GTAGTTAAATAAATTACCAAAGAATTAGGGAAGTCAAAAATACTATTGCCAACAACATATACAATTCAGCGTTACTTAACTAAAGGCATCAATATTTTGCTTAACTTAGGCAAGGAAAATATATGAATAAAACGTAAACATAGCCTCGCTTATCTGTCTGATTCTCATACAGCACAGCTGCTGCCAGTAGCTTGCAAGCAAATCTACCATACACGCCAAATCATTTCCAATACCGATGGAACACATTCAGAGAAAATCGAAATCTATGATTAAAAAAATACTAATTGGATTTCTAACAATCGGAATACTTAGTTGTAATTCTGATAAAACTTTTTCTGACATAAATATTGTTGGTGCAATGAAAAATGTGATGTGGAAAGGAGAATTAAGTGGAATTATAAATCTAGATACTATTACTAATAAAAAAGGACTTTATGGACTTGGACCAGAAAGTTATCTGACTGGAGAATTACTTATAAATGATGGACAAAGTTATGTTTCAAAAGTAACGTCTGATTCAACTATGTCAGTTGCAAAAACATTTTCAGTCTCAGCTCCTTTCTTAGTTTATGCGAATGTATTCAAATGGAGTGAAATAGAATTAAGCTCAGAAATTAAAACAATTAAAGACATAGAAAAATTGGTAGACGAAATAACTATTGATTTAAAAAGACCTTTTGCTTTCAAATTAATCGGAAAAGTATCTAGAGCTTTAATACATATTCAAAACTTACCAAAAGGAACAAAAGTTACATCACCAACAGAGGCACACCAAGGACAAACGAACTACGAATTAAAAAATGAAGAAGTAACTATCATTGGATTTTTCTCAACCGAACACAAAGGAGTTTTTACGCATCACGATTCTAATATTCATTTGCATTTAATAACAAAAAACGAAAGTAAAATGGGTCATATAGATGAAGTGGAAATTAAAAATATGAAACTTTATTTACCAAAGGAATAAATAATACTGCTGGCAATAACATGTATAACTAATTGTTTTGATCGTTGCATATTTGAAAAATTCGTTCGTAATTTTCTAACTTAAGTTTTTGTTTACTAAATTAGTTGCTTAAACACGTAACTAAACTTATATAAGACCGTTGTAGTACATAAAAAATGAAAAAAAAATCAATCCTAATAATCCTGTTATTTACTATACAAGTAACTGTTTTCGGCCAATGGCAACAATTAAACGGTCCAATAGGCGGTTACATACGAAGTATTATTTTTGATAACCAAATCCTATATGCTGCAAGCGGTGGCGGAGTATTGGTAAGCGATGATTATGGAACTTCTTGGACATTTCGTAACAATGGACTAATAAGTTGTGATACAAAATCCCTTACTAAATTAGGAGATTATATTTTTGTTGCTACAGATGAAAATGTATTCCGCACAAATGATAATGGAATAACATGGGAGCCAGCGGGTACTGAATTGGATGGGAAATATATAAAGAATTTAATCGAAAGTAATAACGTCCTGTTTGCCGCCACTTATCTTCGAGGCATATACTCTTCAGCAGATAACGGAGATACATGGACAGCTGTAAATAATGGGTTTTCTGCCAAATATGCTTACTACCTTGCGACAGATGGCTCAACAATTTTTGCAGGAACATACCAAGATGGATTATACCGTTCAACAGACTTAGGAAACAATTGGATACCAATTAACAATGGGCTTACTGAATTAAATATTATGGCTATCATATGTTTTGGAAATAAAGTATATGTAAGTACATTGTCATCTGGTGTTTTTGTTTCTTCAGATAATGGAGATACATGGAATCCATTAGGAACGAGTATTCCATCTGTAAAAGGTTTCGCCAGCTTAAATGGAGTGCTTTATGCTGCCTCTTTTGGCAGTGGGGTTTATCAATCCTTAGATAATGGTCAAACATGGAGTGTGATCAACCAAGGACTTAGTGAAATGGATATTTGGTCAATTGGAACAAGTGATTCTGAATTATTTGTAGGTGTTACCAGTGGTCATATATACAAGAGAAGTAGTACTGGAGGAAATTGGTCAATAAGTAATGCTAATGGGTTTAATGCAAGTGTTGGATCTATTTCTAGTAGTGGTATCAATTTACTGGCCGGGACGCACGGTTCTGGTTTTTTTGCATCTGTTGATTCAGGAAATAATTGGAATAAAATAAATTCTATTTGGACTGTTGAAACGAGGGCAATTATTTCTTCAGGTCAATACGTTTTTGCAGGAACTGATATGTTAGGTGTTTTTAAGTCGTCTAACAATGGAGCTACTTTTTCAATGTCAAATACAGGACTCACTAGTGCATGGATCCAAGCATTTACAATTTTTGACGGCAAGCTATTTTCAGGAAGCGGTGAAGAAGGTGTTTTTATTTCTGTTGATGCTGGATCAAGCTGGAATCCAATAAATACAGGATTAGGGAGCTTAAATATTACATCTTTGGCTAGTGATGATGTGAATATTTATGCAGGAACTTCTGATACCGGTATTTATTTTTCGAACGATCTAGGAGTAAATTGGTTAGCTTTAAATACTGGACTAATTTCACTTGAGATCACTAGCCTTGAATCTTCTAATAACTTTTTATTTGCAGGAACAAAAAATAATGGCTTATTCAAATCAAGTAATCAAGGTGTAAGTTGGCAGCAAGTTTCAAACGGAGTACCAAGTCAAGCAAATATTAGATGTATCTATAGTTATGACTCGCTTTTATTTGTAGGTACTGGAACTGGAAAGGTATTTACAAGCGATGATTATGGAAATACTTGGTATTTGCTTGATAATGGATTGACTGGTGCACCCGTGCTTTCGTTATGGGTTTTTGAAGACTATTTATATGCAGGTATGAATGCAGGAGGAGTCTGGAAATATCCATTATCGATGATTCTTGAGATAAATAAAATAAAAGACAAAACTAATTTTTATATTTATCCGGTCCCTTCAAATAAGAATATTACAGTTGTTACGAATAAAATACATGATCCTAGTTATATATCTGTTTATAGCACAATTGGTCAGGAATTAATAAGAAAAAAAGTAAAAGAAAACATTACACAAATTGACATCAGTACTTTAACACCAGGAATATATTTAATTGTGTATAAAAATGGTGAGGGTAATGTTTTTACAAAAAAGACTATTAAATTTTAACGTGCTGGATACTTGAATTACAAAACTATATTCAAAAAAATAACTAATAACATTTTAAAACCATGGGTTTGAAAACAAAATTAACTACAAACAAAACTATTGTGAATTTAATAATCGTAGCACTTTTTTTAGGAGCGAGTTCTGTCATTACTGCTCAAGAAAAAAAGTCAATTGATTTAAAAGATTTTAAAATTATTGTAGAAAAAACAGATAACGGACTTAAAATGAAAAGTCTTGAAGGGAGTGCTTGGATTGATTTGTCATTTAACCTACAAAATGACCAGCAACAAGCAATTGATGAATACGGAATGACTGAATTGAATGAAGTTTCATCAAACAAAGACTCTAATCCAGCGGATTTTCTGTTTATAATAACCAAAACTAACAGCGGAATTAAACTCAAAGGAATAGAGGGCACTGCTTGGGTAGAATTAAGTTTTACGCTCACTAAAAATAAAAAACAAGTTTTTAATCAATATGGAGTAACAATCATAAATTAAAAATACCTACCATAATGTTTAAGTATAACTCCCCAAAGGAACAGTATTATTTATTATACTAACCTTTAGCTAGGGTATCAAATATGAAAGTACATCCTTTAATATTTCTGTTTATTATAACTGTAAACTCGTTTGCTCAAAAAAATAGTCATGAGCAAAACAATTCTAACACACCATTTCATGTAAAAATAAAAGCATTGCAAAGTGGCGAAATTTCGAGTTTTTCACTTTGTTTTAAAGATTCAATTAAAATCAAACAATCGATCGGTGAAAAGATAGACGATAGAGATGCTGACAGGCATAAAAGCGGTTTTATTTGGGCAGAACAACTCAAGGCGATTTCTGCTTCTTCTATTTGTGAAATAACAGACAACTATACCTTACTAATTGTAGAAGATAAATTTAAACAACTTCGTGCTTTAACTGTAAGCCCAGAAGGTGTGCCTATTGAATCCATATTGATTTATGATAATTTACTTTATTTGTCTAAAGACTGGTATGAATATGAAGCCCGAAGATATTCGCCAACTAGACTCTACCATTATAACCCCAAGATTCACGAATTCACCTACTCCACCATTTTTAAAATCAGGGAACCTCAATATGAAGAAGTCCTCATCGATTTGAATGATCATGAAGACGAAACTACCAATAAACAAAGAATAAAAGTAAATGAAGAAGGTTTTTTTACTGAGCCCATATACGAGCATATCAATAGTCGTAAAATTGATTTCGATGTATTTACATTAAAATCACCATTCTTTGAAAAAATATCTGGACATCCAATCGATCATAAATCCGATGGGAATAAGGATAATTTGCATAAGATCTATCTCGATAGAGACCAGTCGATGGAACTTTTAAGCAACCATCCTGTTACCCATGATATAATTATTAAGATAATCCCTAAAACAAAAGGTGAAATAGACGTCTTACAAAGGTATACCAACGGACTTATCGTAAACGGAGATGGAGACTATTGCGAATTGGAAGACTTGATATTCATGTCAAACTGGGAAACACTTGATATGAAAAATGATCTTGTCTCCATAAAGAAATACTCAAATGATGAAAAAAAAATAACTCCAGAAATTTCAGTAAAGGATTTAAAGAAAAAAATAAAAACTGAGTGTGGTGTCTATCATTTATCCTTAACTGATTACATTAATCGAAAAGAAGATATTTCATCACTAGTGCAACCAAGAGAAGTTATTCTGAAAGTAAATTTCACTAATGCAGAAAGTAACATTACAACTACTGAGTTTATTGTTTTTGTGATCGCGAATGGTTGTTGATACATAATATACACTAACTCAAAAGACCAAGACTTCATTGAAACGATATCTAGCATAACCTACGAAACACATATAGTAAAAAGCTAAATTTAGAAATACTAAAATAACTGAATTAAAAACCTGTTTTAACAACGTGTATAATTAACTGCTAGAGTTTTGTAAGTACTAATTGGAAAATTCTTCGAATATTCCTCAGGTTCGTCTATTTTTATTAACTTCGTGAATAGTTAATGAAATCATACACATCACGTTAGACAAAATATATCAGACTTAATAAAATATGAATTTATTAAATAAACTTTACCAAATTTTTCTATCTGAGTACTCCAAAAGACGGATTGAAAAAACAATACTCTATGTTGCGCTATTTGGCTTTTTCATCCACTTAATTTTAATTTACTTATCAAAATTCGGTATTGCAAATTTGTCTTTAGAATCGGAATTATTCAAAAATCCGATATCGGCAATTTATACCCCTTTCTCATTTATACTTGTTTATGAAGTTTACTTATTAATCTATTACTTACCAAAATCATTTACCAACTACATAACTAAACAGTATGAAATCATAACACTAATAATTATCCGAAAATTGTTCAAGGATTTATCTGCCCTTGAACTGTCATCAGATTGGTTTCAAATAAAAGGAGATCTCCAATTCACCTATGATATCTTAGCATCAGTTATACTTTTTTATCTAATCTTTCATTTTCAAAAACAAGGAATACAAAAATCAACGCAACAAAAGGACAATAAACTAAAAATTGAAAGATTCATACGTAGAAAAAAAATAATTGCCGTTGCTCTCGTTCCGATTTTTTTTACAATGGCTTTAGTCACACTTTTGAATTGGACTGCAGATGTTTCGCTTGCACCAAATGACCTGCCTAGTTTTGAAACAATTAATAATTTATTCTTTGATGAATTTTTTACCGTATTGATATTAGTGGATGTTGTTCTTCTATTAATTTCCTTCTTTTACACCGATAAATTTTACAAAATTATTAGAAATTCCGGATTTGTAGTTTCAACGATTTTAATTCGTATGTCTTTCGGAGTAAGTGGATTAATTAGTACAATTTTAATTGTAGTAGCTGTCCTATTTGGATTAGCAATAATAATAATCCATAATAAATATGAAAAAAATTACTTTGCCTAACTCCTTATAAAAAAATAATTATTGATTTTAGCCTATTTACGGAAGTCATATTAAGCTTACTATCTATGATTTATTACTAAATTAAGTACATAAACACGCAACGAAATAATACACAAACACGCTAAACATTATACAAGTATGATAAAAGACTTTAAACGTATTTTTTGTTTATCCCTACTAATAATATTTATAGTGAGCTGCCAAAGTTCATACAGGTTTACTAAAAACCAGAAATCTCTTATAAAGATGGCGCAGAGTTCGACCCCGATGAGAGTTTTAAAAATCACAAATTCTTCGGATTCTATTCTGCTGAGAACAAAAAGCTCTAAAATAAAAGTTGATCCAAACGATATAATATTGAAAAAATTTATAGATAGATTGTATGCAACGGTAAGAGATAGCATGTCTCTTGGAGTTGGAATAGCTGCGCCACAAGTGGGAGTATTAAAAAATATTATATGGGTTCAGCGATTTGATAAAGAAAATTTTCCATTTGAAGTTTATCTCAATCCTGAAATAATAGACTATTCAGATAAAAAACAACCTTGCTTAGAAGGTTGCTTATCAATACCCAAAAGAAGAGATACTACTTACACACGGTCGGAAACTATAATGATAGAGTATGATCAATTCAATAAAAAACGTATTCAAGAATATGTATCTGGATTTACTGCTGTTATTTTCCAACATGAAATTGATCATCTTAATGGAATACTTTATTTAGATCATCTTGAACAAGAAAAAAGCCAACAAAAAAAATAAACATTTAGCTAATTATAGTAAATCATAACTCCCATACGTTCGTTACACTTCATACACTTAACTTTGCGATAATGTAATATTAATAAAATAGACTCAAGAATGAATCGTGCAATAATAGATATTAATGACTATACCATTTTATTAGAAGAAGCTACTTCTAAAGATAGTTTAATCGATTCGTGTTTTTTTGACGAACCTGTAATTGCTATAGCTTTTTATGGTGCTGGTAATGTTGGCCTCAAGGTAAAATTTAATGGAGAAACAAAAGAATTCCAGCATACTAAAGGCATGGTGCTATCATTTTACGCAGATAACAAAGTAGAGTTTGAGCATCATGTGTCTAAACTAAAATCATTACAATGCCTAGTTATAGCAACTACCGTAAGAAACTTAGATAAATTACCAAGTGACGAAAATCAATTATTAGAGAATTTTTTACACCAATTGGTATATCCAAAAGATCATTATGTCGAAGGTCCAGTATTTAATATGAGCCCAGAAATGTTTCAACTCGTTGGACAATTTTTCGGTAATACTTACGAAGGCGAAATTAAAATGATGTTCTATAAAAGCCATATCACAGCTTTACTTTCTCATTATTTTGGCCAACTTGCCAAACAAGAAAAAACAACATTAAATACTTCCCAACTTGAAAAAATTCACTTAGCACAAGAAATTTTAGTATCCGATTTAGAGAATCCACCTTCTTTAACAGAATTGGCCAATAGAATTGGTACTAATACCAATAAGCTTAAAATTGAATTTAAAGCACAATTTGGTGTTCCTGTTTTTAAGTATCTACAGAACCAACGTTTAACAAAAGCCTATAGCTTAATTAAGAACGAGCAAAAAACAATTCAAGAAGCTGCTTGGGCAGTAGGTTATGATAGTCTAGGTTCGTTCTCAAATGCATTTGAAAAAAAATTTGGCTATCGACCTAGCCAAGTGTAAAATTCTTTTCGAATAAATCGTAATTCTTTTTGAATAATTAGACAGCGTAAGCTCACTATACATTTGTATCATAATTATAAATCAATAAATTATGATCAATAAAATTTTATATAGCGTTGTATGCGGCGTGTTAATTTGGATTTTAAGTATTAGCTTTTACCTCTTATCATATTATGTACCAATTTTAGAAAATCCTGAACTCCAATCTAATATTGTACTTGTGATAGCCATTATACCAAGTACATGTTTAGGAACGTATCTGTTCTACAAAAAAAAATATAAAAGACCGTCATCATTAGCGCTTACATTTATAATAGTAGTTACCGTATTGGATACGCTAATAACAGTTCCTTTATTTATAATTCCCAATGGAGGTAGTTATTCAGCGTTTTTCGGGGACCCTATGTTTTATACTACAGTCGTTGAATTTTACTTTATAGTTCTGTATTTCGGTAATTATTTAACAAAAACAACAAAGTCAAAAAAAACAATTTAATACTGGAATTCATGGTTAATTTTTTAATAGGAATTATGACAACACTTTCAATTTATTCTATAGAAACTTATACATCAATTGAGGCAAATAATGAACTAACTGAAATTAATACTTCTGCTTATTCTTATAAATACTCTGATATAAAAGCTTTTCAAATTTTAGATAATAAATGTAACGTTTGTCACAGAAAACGAAACCAGAGACGAATATTCACCAAAGAAAATATGGAAACTTGGGCCAATGATATTTATAAACAAGTATTTGTAAAAAAACGAATGCCTAAGGGGAAAAATATAAAACTGAGCTCTAATGAATATCAAGAATTATTAACCTGGATATCAACCACAAAAAAAAATCAAAATGGAATTAAATTTTAAAATTATCGTACTCATTCTAAGTGTTTTATTTACCGGATTAACTGCTGGATTATGTTTTACTTGGTCTAATGCAGTGACACCTGGGATTGGTCGACTAGATGATATGAGCTATTTAAAAGCTTTTCAATCTATGAATAGAGTTATCATTAATTTTCAATTTATGATTGTTTTTATGGGGCCAACTATTCTACTCTTTTTAAATGCTTATCTATTTAGAAGTAATAGTACGGTTTTTTGGCTATTTCTTGTTGCTGCCATACTCTTTTTTATAGGTATAGGTTTGGTAACTGTTTTTGGTAACGTTCCTTTAAATGAGATCTTGGATGCATCAAATCTAGAAACACTCTCCAAAATAGAATTGCAAGAACTAAGAAATAAGTTTGAACAACCTTGGAATCACTGGCATACCCTTAGAGTACTATCATCACTCACATCCTTTGTGTTCTTAATCTACGGTATACTTTACTCAAAATGAAACTCAATTAAAATCAAAAAAATAAATATTTAATATTATAAAAATTATGTCATTTTTTAAACACTTAAACGAACTATCAGATATTACAGATATCACTTGGAATGACCGAAAGAGATTAGGTCCTTTAGATAAAGCCTCGCAACAAATTATGCGTGGAAAATCAAATTTTACTCCTGCTCAAAAAGAACTCTTCGCAGCCTATATTTCTGGTCTTAATGCCTGTAGTTTTTGCTATGGTTCACACGTAGCTGTAGCAGAAAACTTTGGGGTTTCTCCAAAAATAGTAGAATTACTACTAGAAGATATTACATCAGCACCTATAAAAAACAATGAAAAACCCCTATTCAGTTATCTCAAAAAACTAACCTTATCAGCAAGTAAACTAACACAAAATGATGCAGAAAATGTATTCAATGCTGGTTGGAGTGAAGAAGATTTACAAGAGGTAATTCTTATTGGTTGTCTTTTTAACTTTTATAACCGTTTACTAGATGGTTACGGAGTAAAAGGGAATAAAGCTATTTACCATTTTGGAGCAGATCATTTGCATAAAAACGGGTACGGTGTACCTTGGTTCATTGGATTTATTAAAGGGTTTATTAAAAAAAATAAACTAAAAAAACTGAAAGAGTTCAAACAATAAATAACAACTATTTAAAATATTAAAAATGAATTTAGAACATATTTTAGTCATCGGAGGAACAGGAAAAACTGGTCGCCGCGTAGTAGAACAAATAAAAAAGAGAGGAATAGAACCCAGAATTGGTTCTAGGCAAGCATCACCTTGCTTTGATTGGGATAACAAAGATACTTGGGTAAACGCCTTAAATGGTGTCGAAAGAATGTATGTTACTTATTATCCTGATTTGGCAGTTCCAGGGGCTAAAGAGGCCATAGAAAGTTTAACCTATTTGGCGAAAGAGTTAGGAGTTAAAAAAATGGTACTGCTCTCTGGGAAAGGTGAAACCGAAGCAGAAGTTTGTGAAAATATTGTTTCCAATTCTGGAATAGACTATAGCATTATAAGAGCATCTTGGTTTAATCAAAATTGGAGCGAAAGTTTCTTTTTAGATCCTATTCTTTCAGGAGAAGTGGCATTACCAATGGCTGATGTATTAATTCCTTTTGTAGATGCAAATGATATTGCAGAAGTGGCTGTTAGGGTTTTATTAGATGATGCTTATAATGGTGAAATAATTGAAGTAACCGGTCCGGAATTGATTACTTTTAGAGACATTGTTAAGATTATAGAAAAAACTAGTAAAAGACGATTAAACTTCTACGATATCAAATTAGAACAATATATTGATGGAATGAAGAAAATGCAAATACCTAATGATGTTGTTTGGTTAATTGAGTACTTATTTAGTCACGTATTAACCAATCCAAAAAATCAGCTAGTGGTTAATGATGTTGAACGTGTTTTAGGTAGAAAAGCAAAATCATTTTTAGAATACGCTCAAGAAACTGCTAAAACAGGGGTTTGGAATTAAAAATAATGAATTTAAAACCAAATAATAATAATAATAATGTGTATAATTCAATACTTGTTAACGTCCACTTCGAAAATTGCAACGTCAATTTGTTTCGCTCCTATAATCCGTATTTTCTATTCGATTTTTATTTACTAAATTGGTTATATTATAAAACTTCTTAACGGATTTATACGTAACGCAATCATAACCAAAATCTTTGGCAATAATTAAACAATAAGAAATATGAAACAATTAAAAATAATATTACTTACTCTAGTAGGTTTTTTAACCCTACTAGCTTGTAAGAACGAAAAGGAAAAAATCAATAAAGAACAAATTGAAAAAAAAGAGGTCTTAAGTATTGAGAATCCTATTCAAGAAGAACAAAAAATTGTATTTCAAAAAACTTTGACATTGCAAAATATAACCTTTGATATAAGTACTACTGGAGAAGGATCTATTAGTCAACTAACCATTCAACCTAAAGGATTGGAAATAGATAGTGAAAAAATAACTTTTGAATTAGATGGACAAGTTACTAATACAGAAATTGAAGATTTAAATATGGATGGATTTCCAGAAATTTTAATTTACACCGTTTCAGCTGGAAGTGGCAGCTATGGAAATGTGATTGGTTATTCTGTAAATAATGGAAAGTCTATTAGTCAAATTTACTTTCCAGAGATATCTGATAATAAAGAGGCAAGTAGTGGCTATATGGGACACGATGAATTTGCAATTATAGAAACAACTTTAGCGAGACGATTTCCTGTTTACAAGGATGGAGATACTAATAATAATCCAACTGGAGGTACTCGACAAATAGAATACAAACTAAAAGATGGTGAAGCATCTAGACTATTTGTAATTGATAAAATTAGTGACTATTAGTTAAATTTTTTGAATAAAAACATACCAAATAATCTTTAATTAAAAACTAGCTAAAGACAAGGATATTTAGGGAAATTATCAATGCTTAATATGATAGACTTAATTCTTTTGAAGGATATTTAGTAAGAAATATTCAACTCCTATTTTTAAAAAGAATACCTCGAAAAGATGCTATAGCTATTAAAGAAAATAACACTCCTATTCCACAATAAACCAAACAAACAATTGTATTCTGTTTAAGAAATTCTTGAGGCACATCAGGGTTAATTATATTTGCTATACCAAATAATAAAAATAGGGCACTTATAAATAGAGAAATAATAATTATCAAAATGTTTACAAAAATTGATGTTTTTATTACAGGAAATTTCATAATACTTGGTTATTAAAAGAAGAGACTCTTAAAATTAATCGCTCTATAATATTACTTATTTTTTATCAAAAATTACTATTGGTGGTTCCCAAGATATGGTGTCTCCAACCAAATTATGCGTGTAACTCACCACTTCCATCCATTCTGGAGTAACTTTAATTAATAAATAATCATCCTCTCTGTTTGTGTAAAAAGCTTCCCATTTAGGCTTCCATCGTTTATCTTTTTCTTCTTGATTATTAACTAATTCCGCATTTCCTTGAATCATTACATATCCATTACTTTCATTTTCTAAATAATACAAAGTGACCTTAGAATTATTTTTTATCTGTTCAACCTTTCTACTATTGGGATTTGTTCCAAACCAAACCGTAAAGTCTTTTTCTGGAAGAAATGGATCCATAGCTCTTACTCTTGGGCGATCTTCTTCATCTAATGTAATAAGTGCACAGGTTTTAACTGAAGTCATTATTTCTAATGCTGCAGTTTCAATTTTGAGCTGCAAAGAACCATTTTCTATTTTTTCTGTTTTTTGTTTTTGGTATTCTTCACTTTGACTCCACCCAAAAGAGTATATGAAAAAACAAATAATGATGAAACTAATTTTTGTCATGATTCTTTTTTTATTTTGCCACCTGACCACGGTGTGGCTTTAATGCTTCTCTTGATGCATCCATATCTTTTTCATTAATTATGATAAAAGCAATGGTATACATCTCTGAAATAACTGTTGATTCTATTTCGTGAAAAAGCAATTTTTCCATTTCTGCATATTCTTTTAGATGTAAGCAATGATGTTCAGCTATTTTTAAAGAATTAGGACCTCTAAAATCCCAAATCAATTTTATTTTTCTTGACATAATTTA
Organism: Flavobacteriaceae bacterium; assembly: GCA_024232495.1. Taxonomy (GTDB): domain Bacteria; phylum Bacteroidota; class Bacteroidia; order Flavobacteriales; family Flavobacteriaceae; genus Marifrigoribacter. The sequence continues at coordinate 65,325 of JAAEPP010000393.1, read as the reverse complement.
TTCAATCTTTTTAAAGCTTCTTTAAAATGTTTTTTCCAGTTATTGCCAAGGATGTTAATACTCCTGAAAATAAAGCACCACCAACACCTGCAGTAACAATATCTTGACCTGTAAGGTAAAAGTTTTTAATCTTAGTTCTTGGTTTTAAAAATGGTTGTCTAAACCTTGACGGACTATGATCTAAGCCATATACTTCACCATTTTTATAATTTACAAAATGTTTAGTAGTAAGTGGCGTTGATAACTCATAGCAATTTATTTTTCCCTTTGCTTGTGGAAGTTTTTCATAAAGAATTTTTAATAATCGTTGAGCAATCTTTTCTTTAATAGAATCGTATTCTTCTCCCCTTTTCATCCATTTTGAATCTGACCATTTATCAAATATTTCATAAGGCATTAAAGTAATAATATCAACCGTACTTTTTCCTGGATAACGTTTAGACCAATCTGGATCTTTTGCAGATGGAAATGAAAGATATACCAAAGGGAATGGTTGATTTAAATCATCTAAATAGTTTTTTACACAAGTATCATGATCTCCATTCTTAGGATAAACCCACAAATTTGTTTTTGGAATATTTAAATCTTCAGGTGAACCTTCTAAACCTATATATAAACTCACATGAGCAACGGATGGTTTTACTTTTTGTAGCTGTTCTTTTAAATGATGTTTTTCTACAATTTCAATAGGCAAAAGCCTGTTAAAGGTAGTATTTATACCTGCATTACTAACAATACTCTTTGCATAAATAGATTTACCATCGCTCATTTTTACACCAATAGCTTTGTTATTTTCAATAATTACTTTATTTACCTCAGCTTTTATTAGAATAGTTCCTCCAGCTGATTCTATAACTGGATCAATAGTTTTTACAATTTGTGAAGAGCCTCCAATCGGGAAACTACCACCGTCAAAATAATGCCTGGCAACGGATGCATGCATCGAAAAGCTACTCTCTTTAGGAGGTAAGCCATAATCACCATATTGACCAGTTAGTACTTTAATCAACTTTTCATTTGTAGTTAAAGTACTTAATACATCATATGTAGTTTTATCTGAAAACTTGTAAAATGGTTTCTTTAAATAACTTCCAAATAGTTTTTCCCAGAAAGGTGAAATTGCTTTACTGATATAATAATTTTTGCTCGATCGAACTGCTTCAAATACCAAATTAACATATTGATGAATGGCTTGTTCTTCTTCAGGAAAATAAGAAATTATTTTCTCTTTAAAATTTTTAACCCCTCTTACAAAATCGAAATGTTCATCGCCTATAATTATCCTATCATAGACTTCACCCATATCTGCCCATTTTAATTCTCCATTGGTTATATAATCAAACAACCTCTTTAAAATTCCTTTTTCTCTTTGAACTTCACCAATGTAATGGATCCCAACATCCCACTCGTAATCTTTTCTTTTAAAAACATGCGTAAAACCTCCTGCAGTATAATGACGCTCTAAGACCAAAACTTTTTGTCCCTGTTTTGAAAGTATGGCAGCAGTAGCAAGTCCACCCATACCAGAACCAATAACAATAGTATCGTATGATTCTTCTAAAAGTGGGTTTTGTTTGAAGGATTGAATCATAGAATTATTTTTTCGTTTCTTATATTAATTTATATTTAGGACTTTCCATAGTATTATTTATCAATAATTTTTTCAGTAAACTTCCCTCCTATATAAGCCATAGGTATGTAAGCAAATAATATATCTATCACTGAAAACCATGTTGGACCAGATAACATTAAATTAACCATAATTCCTCCTAAAAGAAATAATCCACCTATTACCATTGCAAATTTCATTTTATTATTCGCTGCAATTCTTGCTGCCATAAATGCTCCTACTAAAGTTCCTAAAGCGTGTGCCAAAAAAGGGAATATAAAATATTTTGCTCCTAAAGTTGGCATGATGGCAGCTAACTCTTCCATATTGTTTAAATCTACTCCCACCATTGGAATTACTTTATGACCTAATTGCACAAGCCCCATATTAATAACACTTCCGCCTAGCCAACCAGCGATAACTGCTAGTACATTTTTAATTATTGGATTCATAATATATTTATTAAGGGATTTATTTCTCTAAGAGCAATTTACAATAATAATATAGAATTTATATTATAAACCAACCATGGCATCCAGCTACAGCTCCGGCAGTAGTAATTAAACTAAGCATCAATAAAATCCAATGAACACGATGCATTATAGAAAATGTTCTGGCTGGATTTTCTTTTACATATTTTTTAAATAATTTATGAAGTAATAAAGGTTCTAAAATATATAAAACCAAGGTAAATAAAATCCAAACAAGAGTCATTGCATGAATCCACCAGTATTTAAGTTCAAAATATCGATCCCAAGCATCTAATACAGATATCATATAAAATCCTGTAAGACCAGTAATTAAAGTCGTTACTTTTGCTTGTAATGCAAACCTGCCTTCTATTTGCTCAAATGTTTTGATTTGATCTTCTTTAGAAGACATCTTTTTAACTGCAGGAATAATAACTGTTGTTACCATAGCTACTCCACCTATCCAAAGTACAACAGCTATTACATGTAAAACTCTTGCAAAAACGTAATCTTCCATTTATAATTAATATTTAGAATCAGTATGCAAAATAATAAATACAACCTTAAGATGATAGTAAATCAATGTCTCAATTTTTCTAAAAAAATAAATTAACTTAAATTTACTATGCGTGCATAGTATTTTTTATGTACATTTGAAAAATGAAGGAAAAAACTATAGATTACCTCCTTAGGTCTACTTGGATGAGTGTAACAAAAATGTACAATGAAGAGGCAGGAAAAAAAGGTAGTACTATGGCAACTGGGTTTGCATTAATAAGTATAGATCCAGAAGAAGGAACTCCTTCAACTTCATTAGGTCCAAAAATGGGAATTGAAGCCACCAGTCTCTCTAGAACATTAAAAACAATGGAAGAAAAAGGTTTAATTGTTCGTAAACCAAATCCATTAGATGGTAGAGGGGTATTAATTCATTTAACTCCTTTTGGTGTTGAAATGAGAGAATTCTCCAAAAAAGTAGTTATAGGATTTGATGAAGCAGTAAATAAGGCAGTAAACCAAGAAGATTTAAAAGCATTTAAAAAAGTTACTAATACTATTTTGGAGTTAATTAACTCTAAAAAAATATACATACAAGATTAAATAGATTATAAGATGTCTAAAAGAAGAATTAAAAAAGTAGCCGTAATCGGTTCAGGAATTATGGGAAGCGGTATTGCTTGTCATTTTGCAAATATCGGTGTTGAAGTATTATTACTCGATATTGTTCCTTTTTCTCTAAATGAAAAAGAAGAAGCTAAAGGTTTAACCTTAAATGATAAAGTAGTAAGAAATCGTTTAGTTAATGATGCTTTAACGGCATCGATTAAGTCTAAACCAGCTCCTTTATACAATAAAAAATTTGCTAGCAGAATTACAACTGGAAATTTAGATGATGATATTGCAAAAGTTGCTTCTGCAGATTGGATTATTGAGGTAGTAGTAGAACGTCTTGATATTAAAAAACAAGTATTTGAAAAACTTGAAAAATACAGAACACCGGGTACACTAATTACTAGTAATACTTCTGGGATTCCAATTAAATTTATGAATGAAGGAAGAAGTGAGGATTTCCAGAAACATTTCTGTGGAACTCATTTTTTTAACCCTCCACGTTATTTAAAGTTATTTGAAATCATTCCTGGTCCAAATACTTCTTCTGAAGTTTTAGACTTTTTTAATAGTTATGGTGAGCAATTTTTAGGAAAAACTACTGTAATTGCTAAAGACACTCCTGCATTTATTGGTAATAGAATTGGTATTTATGGAATTCAAAGTTTATTTCATTTAGTAAAAGAAATGGGATTAACAGTTGAAGAAGTTGATAAATTAACTGGTCCAGTTATAGGAAGGCCAAAATCTGCAACCTTCCGTACAGTTGACGTTGTTGGACTAGACACATTGGTACACGTTGCCAATGGGATATATGATAATTGTCCCACTGATGAAGAACACGATGTTTTTAAACTTCCAGAATTCATCAATACAATGATGGAAAACAAATGGTTAGGAAGCAAATCTGGTCAAGGTTTTTATAAAAAAATTAAAGGTGAGGATGGAAAAAGTAAAATCTTAGGTTTAGATCTAGAAACTTTAGAATATAGAAAAGGAAAAAGAGCTTCCTTCCCTACCCTAGAGCTAACAAAAACGGTTGACAAAGTGATAGATCGTTTTAAAATATTAGTTGCTGGTAAGGATAAGGCAGGAGAATTTTATCGCAAGAATTTTGCATTAATGTTTTCTTATGTTTCTAAACGAATTCCTGAAATTTCTGACGAATTATATAAAATAGATGATGCTATGAAAGCAGGATTTGGATGGGAAAATGGTCCCTTCGAAATCTGGGATGCCATAGGTGTGGAAAAAGGTATTGAATTGATGAAAGCCGTTGGAAAAGAACCAGCAGCGTGGGTTCATGATATGCTAGCATCTGGTATTAATTCTTTTTATACGGTAAAAGATGGTGCTACTTATTATTACGATATTCCTCAAAAGAAACACATTAAAGTACCTGGACAAGATGCTTTTATCATACTAAATAATATCCGTAAATCTAATGAAGTATTTAAAAACAGTGGATGTGTAGTTGAAGATTTAGGAGATGGAATTTTAAATTTAGAATTCCAAAGTAAAATGAATACTATTGGTGGTGATGTTTTAGCTGGGCTTAATAAAGCAATCGATATTGCTGAAAAAGATTTTGCTGGGTTGGTTGTTGGTAATCAAGGTGCTAATTTCTCTGTAGGTGCCAATATTGGAATGATTTTTATGATGGCCGTTGAGCAAGAATATGATGAATTGAATATGGCAATTAAGTATTTCCAAGATAGTGTAATGCGACTACGTTATTCATCCATACCAACAGTAGTTGCACCACAAGGAATGACATTAGGTGGTGGATGCGAAATGACATTACATGCAGATCGTGTTGTTGCAGCTGCTGAAAGCTATATAGGATTAGTAGAATTTGGAGTTGGAGTTATCCCAGGTGGAGGTGGTTCTAAAGAAATGGCTTTAAGAGCAAGTGACTTATTCCATAAAAATGATGTAGAGTTAAATGTACTTCAAGAATATTTTTTAACTATTGGAATGGCAAAAGTATCTACTTCTGCTTATGAAGCATATGACCTTGGAATTCTAGAAAAAGGAAAAGATATCGTTGTTGTTAATAAAGATAGACAAATTGCGACTGCAAAAGCAGTAGCAAAATCGATGGCAGATTTAGGATATACACAACCTGTTCGCAGAAAAGATGTAAAAGTACTTGGAAAACAAGCTTTAGGTATGTTTTTAGTGGGTACTGATTCTATGGAAGCAGCTAATTTCATTAGTGAACACGACCAAAAAATAGCAAATAAATTAGCCTATGTAATGGCAGGTGGTGACTTATCTGAACCAACGCTAGTCACTGAACAATACCTATTAGATATAGAAAGAGAAGCGTTTTTAAGTTTATGTACAGAACGTAAAACATTAGAACGAATTGAACATATGTTAAAAACAGGGAAACCTTTAAGAAACTAAAAAAATGAAACAAGCATATATAGTAAAAGCATATCGAACTGCTGTAGGTAAAGCACCAAAAGGAGTCTTTAGGTTTAAAAGAACTGACGAATTAGCAGCTGAAACCATTCAGTTTATGATGAATGAGTTACCTCAAATAGATAAAAAAAGAATTGACGATGTAATTGTGGGTAATGCAATGCCAGAAGGATCTCAAGGTTTAAATATGGCACGTTTAATTTCTTTAATGGGATTAGATTCTGTTGATGTTCCAGGAGTAACTGTTAATCGTTTTTGTTCTTCAGGAATAGAAACTATTGGAATTGCAACTGCAAAAATTCAATCTGGAATGGCAGACTGTATCATAGCTGGTGGAGCTGAAAGTATGAGCTCAGTGCCTATGACTGGATTTAAACCAGAATTAAATTATGATGTTGTAGATGCTGGACATGAAGATTATTATTGGGGAATGGGAAATACAGCAGAAGCTGTTGCAAATCAATTTAATGTTTCTAGAGAAGATCAGGATGAATTCGCATATCATTCTCATATGAAAGCTTTAAAAGCCCAAGCTGAAGATCGTTTTCAAGATCAAATAGCTCCAATAGTTGTAAATCAAACTTATCTGGACGAGAATAATAAAAAAGTATCGAAATCATATACAGTAACCAAAGACGAAGGTCCCCGTAAAGGAACCAATAAAGAAGCCTTGGCAAAATTACGTCCTGTATTTGCAGCTGGCGGAAGTGTAACTGCGGGTAATTCTTCTCAAATGAGTGATGGTGCTGCCTTTGTTATGGTGATGAGTGAAGATATGGTTAAAGAGCTAAATCTAGAACCTATTGCTCGTTTAGTTAATTATGCAGCGGCTGGAGTAGAACCTCGAATTATGGGTATTGGTCCTGTAAAAGCAATTCCGAAGGCATTAAAACAAGCTGGATTACAACAGGATGATTTATCCCTAATAGAACTTAATGAAGCATTTGCTTCACAATCCTTAGCTGTTATTCGTGAATTAAATTTAAATCCAGACATCATTAATGTAAACGGTGGGGCTATAGCATTAGGGCATCCTCTAGGATGTACTGGAGCAAAATTATCTGTACAACTATTTGATGAAATGCGTAAACAGAACATGAAAGGAAAATATGGAGCAGTAACGATGTGTGTTGGAACAGGTCAGGGTGCTTGTGGAATTTTTGAATTTTTAAATTAAATAATAAAGGCTTACAAATAATGGAAGAAAAAGAAATAATAAGAGGAGGACAATTCATCGTAAAAGAATCTAATTGTGAAGATATATTTACACCTGAGGATTTTACTGAGGAACAAAAGATGATGAAAGATGCGGTAATGGAATTCAATGATAGAGAAATCATTCCATTTAGAGATCGATTTGAAAGTAAAGATTATGCATTTACAGAAGAATGTATGCGTAAAGCCGGTGAGTTAGGATTTCTTGGAGTGGCAGTTCCTGAAGCATATGGAGGATTAGGGATGGGTTTTGTTTCTACATTACTTGCCTGTGATTATATTTCAAGCGGTACAGGTTCATTTAGTACAGCATTTGGTGCTCATACGGGAATTGGTACGATGCCAATAACACTTTACGGAACTGAAGAACAAAAACAAAAATATGTTCCAAAATTAGCTTCTGGAGAATGGTTTGGTGCTTATTGTCTAACAGAACCAAGTGCAGGTAGTGATGCCAATAGTGGAAGAACAAAAGCTGTTCTTTCAGAAGATGGTACTCATTATAAGATTAGTGGTCAAAAAATGTGGATTTCAAATGCAGGATTTTGTAAACTTTTTATTGTTTTTGCTAGAATTGAAGATGATAAAAACATTACTGGATTCCTAGTAGAAAATGATTCAGATAATGGAATTACTTTAGGTGAAGAAGAACATAAACTAGGAATTCACGCATCTTCAACTCGACAAGTATTTTTTACAGAAACAAAAGTTCCAGTTGAGAATATGTTATCTGAAAGAGGCAATGGTTTTAAAATTGCTATGAATGCATTAAATGTTGGAAGAATTAAATTAGCAGGTGCTTGTTTAGATTCTCAAAGAAGAATTACTTCCTATGCTATTCAATATGCAAATGAGCGTAAGCAATTTAAAACTCCTATTGCAGAATTTGGAGCTATAAAAGCTAAGATTGCAGAAATGGCAACCAATACTTATGTTGGAGAGGCTGCTACCTATAGAGCTGCTAAAGACATTGAAAATAGAATAGAATTAAGACAAGCTGGTGGTGATAGTCATCAAACAGCAGAGCTTAAAGGAGTAGAAGAATTTGCAATTGAGTGTTCTATTCTTAAAGTATCCGTTTCAGAAGATGTTCAAGCATGTGCAGATGAAGGAATACAGGTTTTTGGTGGTATGGGCTTCTCTAAAGATACTCCAATGGAATCTGCATGGAGAGATGCTAGAATTACCAGAATTTATGAAGGTACAAATGAAATAAACAGAATGCTTTCTGTTGGAATGCTAGTAAAAAAAGCGATGAAAGGACACGTAGATTTAATTGGTCCTGCAATGAAAGTAGCAGATGAATTAACTGGAATTCCTTCGTTTGAAACTCCAGATTATTCGGAAACACTTTCAGAAGAGAAAGCAATGGTAGCGAAACTTAAAAAAGTTTTCTTAATGGTAGCCGGAGCTGCAGTTCAAAAATTTGGTCCTGATTTAGAAGAACATCAACAATTATTGATGGCTGCTTCAAATATTCTTATAGAAATTTATATGGCAGAATCTGCAATTCTACGTACAGAGAAAAATGCAAAACGATTTGGAGTGGATTCGCAAAAACATCAAATAGAAATGTCTCAGTTATATTTATATAATGCTGTAGATATTATCCTTAAAAATGCAAAAGAAGGAATTGTATCTTTTGCTGAAGGTGATGAACAACGTATGATGTTGATGGGATTAAAAAGATTTACAAAATATCAAAATCACCCTAATGTAGTTACTTTACGTAAGAGCATTGCAGAAAAAATTAAAAATGAAAACAAATACCCCTTTTAAATAAAAATAAGTTTAGGTTAGTTAACTAAAATCGTTTTTCATTAATTTGAAAAGCGATTTTTTTTATAATTAGATTATGATTTCTATATTAAATCTTCCTTATATTTAAACAAACTTATTTTAATGCTCAAATGTCAATTCACAACTCTTTTAATTTTTATTAGTAGCTTATTAATTGCTCAATCCAATACAGAGATTTTTGTTATGGATTTAGACTTTTCTCAAGAAAATTTCCAAGTTTCTAATTTTGAAAATATTTCAAAAAACCAAGGCTATGATAGTCAACCATTTTTTATAGATAATGAACAAATAGTTTATACCAGAATGTATAATGGACAAACCGATATTGTTAAATACCATCTTAAAGAAAAATCTTTAATTAATATAAGTGAAACAACTATTGGAGGTGAATATTCACCACAATTAATTCCTAATACAACTAATTATTCTGCTGTTAGATTAGATACAACAGGATTACAACGTATTTACAAGTATAATGCTTTCTCTAAAACAAACATCTTATTAATTGAAGATTTACAAGTTGCATATTATTCATTTTATGATGAAAACAGGATGCTATCTTCAGTATTAAGCGGTAACAATTTAGATTTAGTTTTTTTAGATTTAAAGAAAAAAACTAATGATACGCTCTTAACTAAAGTTGGTAGGTCTATTCATAGAGTGCCAAATAATGAGTTTATGATGAGTTATACTGCTATTAATGATGAGAAAAATATGGATGTTTATCAGTTAGATATCAACTCACTAGAAAGTTTTTTTGTTGATCAATTGCCTGTTGGTGTACAAGATCATATATGGCTAAATGAATCAACCCTATTAATTGGCAGTTTGGATAAATTATTTTTATTAGATTTATTTGGCAATGGAGATTGGAAATTAGTGGCAGATCTTTCATCAAATAATATAAAAGAAATTACCCGACTAGCTATAAGTCCAGATGGTAAAAAATTATCAATTGTTGCTGAACTAAAAGAATAATACTATTATGAAAAATTACATTTCTATTTTATACTGTTTAGTTTTTACTTTGTTGTTTTCAAACAATATAATTTCACAAACCGATCAGAAAATATACGATATTATCGATCAAGTTTCCGAAGATCGTATTAAAAACGATATTTCAAAATTGGCAGGATTTGGAACTAGGCATACATTAAGTGATACCTTATCTGAAACCAGAGGAATTGGAGCTGCAAGAAGATGGATAAAAAAAGAATTTGAAAAAACTGCGTCTGAGTGCAATGGATGTCTTAATGTTTTTTATCAAAAAAACTTAGTAAAAAAAGGAGAAAATAAACGAATTGTAAAAGATGTTTGGATCGTTAATGTTGTTGCTGTTCAAAAGGGAACTAAATATCCAAACAGATACATTGTAATGAGTGGAGATATTGATTCAAGGGTAAGTGATCCTAATAATTTTACTTCAGATTCTCCTGGCGCTAATGATAATGCAAGTGGTATGGCTGGAACTTTGGAAGCAGCAAGAGTTCTTAGTAAGTATCAATTCGAAAATAGTATTATTTATTTAGGTTTAAGTGGTGAAGAACAAGGTTTGTTTGGAGGCAAAGGATTTGCAGCATATGCTTTAGAAAACAATATGGAAATCATTGGCGTTTTAAATAATGATATGATCGGAAATATTAAAGGTGTTGATGGAGTGATAAGCAATCGTGATTTTAGAATATTTAGTGAACCTGTCCCTTATACCGAAACAGAAAGTCAAAGAAAAGCAAGACGTTTTTATGGCGGTGAAGTAGATGGAATCTCTAGACAGTTAGCAAGATACACCTATAAAACCACCAAAACATATATGCCTGAAATGAATCCTAATCTAATTTATAGGTTAGATCGCTTTGGGCGAGGAGGTCACCATAGACCTTTTAATGACGTCGGTTTTGCGGGTATTAGAATTATGGAATCTCACGAAAATTACATCCAACAACACCAAGATATTAGAACTGAAAATGGTATTGAATATGGCGATGTTTTAGCACACGTTAATTTTAATTATGCAGCCAAATTAACCGCTGTAAACGCAATTACAATGGCGTCCTTAGCTTGGTCACCACCTACTCCTAAAACCGTTGGTATTGGTGGAATAGTAGAAGCTTCTGCAAAATTGAAATGGGATCACGTAGAAAGTGCTAAAGGTTATAAAGTCTATTGGCGAGAAACAACTTCATCAAATTGGGAATATATTAGATATGTGGAAGGTGAAACCGAAATTACTTTAGAGGGGATAGTAATAGACAATTATTTATTTGGAGTAGCTACCGTAGGAGAAAATGGGCACGAAAGTGTTGTTGTTTTTCCAAATAAAATTTTAAGATAAAACATAAATATGAAGAATTTTTTATCCTTATTATTTTTGTTTTTTTCATTAACAATAATAGGGCAAAATTTTACCAGACAGGACAGTTTAAGAGGTAGTATAACTCCTGAAAGAGAATGGTGGGATTTAAAAAAGTATCAATTAAATGTCGAAGTCGACCTTGAAAATAAAACCATTAAAGGGGATAATACCATAAACTATACTGTTTTAGAAAAGAATAATTCTATGCAAATAGATTTACAACCACCTATGAAAATTGTAAAAGTGATTCAAGATGGTAAAGAATTAAATGTAAAACACGAAGGAAATGCTCATTTTATTCAATTTGAAAAGAAGCAGAAAAAAGGTTCTAATTATAAAGTTACTATATTCTTCTCTGGTAAACCTCCAACAGCATTAAACGCTCCATGGGATGGAGGATTTTCTTGGTCTAAAGATTCCAACGGAAAACATTTTATAGCAACATCAAATCAAGGTATAGGTGCGAGTCTCTGGTGGCCAAACAAGGATCACTATTATGATGAACCAGAGAATGGTATTGAATTTAATATTACTATTCCTAATGGTATAATGGCAGTTGCAAATGGAAGGCTAATTGGAGAAAAAAACAAAAACAATAAAACTACTTGGTCTTGGAAAGTGGTAAATCCTATTAATAATTATGGAGTTAATATTAACATAGGTGATTATGTTCATTTTGGAGAAAAATACGAAGGTGAAAAGGGAATTTTAGACATGGATTATTATGTTTTAAAAGAAAATGAGGTAAAAGCTAAAAAACAATTCAAACAAGTTCCAAAAATGATGGAAGCATTTGAACATTGGTTTGGTCCCTACCCTTTTTATGAAGATAGTTTTAAATTGGTAGAAGTTCCTTATTTAGGAATGGAGCATCAAAGTAGTATTACCTATGGAAATAAATATATGAACGGCTATTTAGGGAATGATTTATCTGGTTCAGGATGGGGTTTAAAATTCGATTTTATTATTATTCATGAAGCAGGGCACGAATGGTTTGCTAACAACATTACACATATCGATGTAGCTGATATGTGGATACACGAAGGGTTTACAGCTTATTCTGAAAATTTATATTTAAATTATCATTATGGAAAAAAGGCTTCTTCAGAATATGTAGTTGGAACTAGATTGGCAATACGTAATGATCGACCTATTATTGGTACTTATTTAGTGAATCATGAAGGTAGTAGTGATATGTACTACAAGGGCGCTAATATACTTCATACCTTACGTCAATTAATAGAAGACGATGAGAAATGGAGACAGATTTTAAGAGGTTTAAATAAAGATTTTTACCATCAAACGATCAGTAGTAAACAATTAGAAGCATACATAAGTAAAAAATCGGGCATTGATTTAACTGAATTTTGGGATCAATATTTACGAACAGTACAAATCCCAACAATAGAATATAAAATTTCAGGAAATGAATTAACTTTCAGATATACTAATATTATTGAAAATTTCGATATGCCTATCATAGCAGTTATTAATGGAAAAGAAGAATGGTTATTTCCAATAGCAGAATGGAAAACTAAAAAGTTTTCAAAAATATTAAAAACAGTAAAAATTAAAGAAGATTTTTATGTGGATATCAATAGTGTAAAAAAATATAAAGTCTCGAAATAGTTGGAAGATAATTAAACAGTCATGTAACTATTATCATTAATAAAAATTATTACAATTTATGCCAATAAGGGCCTATATTCAGTTTTATAAAGATATTATTCCGTATGTCTTGATTTTTACTATTCTTTCAAAAATATTATTTGGAAGTATGACAGCAATCATCATATTTCTTACCATTGGAATAGGAATAGGTTTTTTAGCTTTTAGTTTAATAAAGAAACAAGAATTCTATTTCTATTATAATTTGGGGATTACAAAATGGAAGCTCTTCAAAAGTGTATTTTTAATAAATTTAATAGTGGGAACCCCCATATTAATTCTATTCTTTTTAACTCTATCTTTTATTTTTATTGATTTTAGAATTACATAGAGCAGAGAAATCATTTGGAGACAAAGAAATTCTAAAAAATATTTCATTTTCCTGTGAGACAGGAGAAATAATAGGTGTTTTTGGCAGAAATGGCTGCGGAAAGTCTACTCTTTTAAAAATAATTTTTGGGACATTAAAAGCTTCAAATATAAAAATGAATCTTAACCATAAAAGTTTAAGTCCTTCAAAAGTCATTCTTCAAAAAAATATAGCATATCTCCCACAACATTCTTTTTTGCCTATTAACAGTAAAGTTAGAGATATCATTCCTATTTATTATCAAAATCAAGAAGAACAAGACAAAATATTCTATGATTCACAAATAGCATTAATCAGTTCTCAAAAAATTAAAGAATTATCTATTGGACAATTAAGGTATTTACAAGTACTACTTATTGGAAATTTGAAACGTGAATTTATATTACTAGATGAACCATTTTCAATGATTGATCCTTTATATAAAGAAAAAATAAGTGAATTATTAATAAGTTTACAAAAAGAAAAAGGGATTATTATTACGGATCATTATTACAATGATGTTTTAAATATTACTACTAAAAACATTCTAATTAAAGAAGGAGTAAGTATTCCAATTAATAATAAAGATGATTTAAAGAAATTCAACTACATCCAATAAATCTTTATTTTGTTATTAAGATTTCTTTTCTAATTTAAGCTTTATATTTGCCCGCTTTAAATTTTAACTGAAATGCAGAAATTACTTAAGAATTTTACTTTCAACCCTAAAAATGATATCCTTTCAGGATTTACTGTTGCATTAGCACTTGTTCCTGAAGCGGTTGCTTTTGCATTTGTTGCAGGAATCGATCCATTAGTGGGACTTTATGGTGCATTTATGATGGGTATTGTTACTGCAATATTTGGAGGTCGTCCTGGAATGATTTCTGGTGCAACAGGAGCTATGGCAGTTGTTATGGTGCACTTAATTCAAAAGGGAAACGAAGTTGGAATGGGATTGGAAGCTCCAATAGAAAACTTAGGTCTCCAATGGCTCTTCATTACTTTACTTTTTGTAGGATTGATTCAAATTTCAGCCGGGGTATTTAGGCTTGGTAAATTTGTTCGTTTAATTCCACATTCTGTAATGATGGGTTTTGTTAATGGACTTGCAATTGTAATATTTTTATCTCAATTAGGTTTATTTCAAGAAACAATAGATGGAGAAAAACAATGGATGCATGGAACAAGCCTTTGGGTAATGTTAGGATTTGTTGCATTAACTATGGCCATAATGTATTTATTACCAAAAGTAACTAAGAAAGTGCCAGCTGCTTTAGTTGCAATTATTGTAGTAGCTACTATTACAATTTTGGGAGGTTTTGATGTTAGTACAGTTGGATCATTTATTATAGATGGTGGTGGTGAAGGACTACAAGGATCTTTACCAACTTTTCAAGCACAAATTTTTGGGTTATTTAATACGTTAACTGGTTATTGGGATTTAATCTTATCAACCGCCATTTTATTAGCAGCAGTAGGCCTTATAGAATCTTTAATGACATTAAATCTTATAGACGATATGACAGAAACTAGAGGTTCAGGAAATAGAGAATGTGTTGCACAAGGTGGTGCAAATATTCTTAATGGACTTTTTGGAGGTATGGGTGGCTGTGCTATGATTGGACAATCTATTATCAATGTAAATTCTGGGGGTCGTGGTAGATTATCTGGAATTGTAGCAGCTATCGCTTTATTAGGCTTTGTTTTATTTGGTGCTCCACTGATTGAACGAATTCCAATTGCAGCATTGGTAGGTGTTATGTTTATGGTAGTAATTGGAACATTTGCATGGAGTAGTTTTAGAATTCTTCATAAAATTCCACTTGCAGATGCTATTGTATTAATTACTGTTTCTGCTATAACAGTATGGCAAGATTTAGCCATTGCTGTTATTGTTGGTGTTATAATGTCTGCACTAGTGTTTTCCTGGCAAAGTGCTACACGAATTAGAGCTCGTAAAAGAATTAAAGAAAATGGTACTAAAGTATATGAAATCTGGGGGCCATTATTTTTTGGATCATCCCAATCTTTTAATTCAAAATTTGATTTTAAAAATGATCCTGAAAGGGTAGAAATTGATTTTATCGAGTCTAAGGTAGGTGATCATTCTGGCATAGAATCACTTAAAAATGTTACCAATAAATACTTAGCACTTGGGAAAGAAGTAAAATTAACACATTTAAGTCCTGAATGTAAAATGATACTATTAAAAGCCAATCCAAAATTTGATGATATTATAGAGTCATCTATTGAAGATCCACGCTATCATGTTGTTTCCGATTTGTTGGATAGTGAAGTCTAAAAAAGAATTGGTAACTATATTTTATCTGCATATTCTTTTGTAAATTTAAATCATTAATTTAATTTTTATAACAATGATTAGATCAAAATATCAATCTGTTTTAGAATTTGGAGAAAAGCTTCACATCCAAAATGGTGATGTAAAAGAAGAGAATGGACAATTAAAAGTTTGGGGGACTGCAAGTACTCAATATGAAAAAAACTTAATTTGGGATAAAATAAAAAAAGTAGGAGGTGAAAACCCAACAGATATCATGGCAGATATAAGTGTAGCAGATGATTCTATATTTGCAAGACATACTGTTGCTAGTGGTGAATCTTTAAGTAAAATTGCGAAGTATTATTATGGTAATGCAATTAAATAAACCGCTATTTTTGAAGCCAATAGAGATGTATTAAAAAATCCAGATTTAATTCATCCAGGTCAAGATTTAGTAATTCCAAATTTGTAATTTAATTCCTGATATTTATAAAAAAACTGCTTTTAATTAGCAGTTTTTTTTGTCATATAATTAATTGATTAAGCTATCAATTTGTTAAATTTTTATAATTTCCAATTTCTTAAAATCATTTTTTTTAATTTAGAAAGCTTAAAACCAACCAAATAATGAATAAAATAGTACACTTAATATTGTTTTTTATAACAATATCACTTTCAGCACAAGATTTTTCAGTTAGTATTTTAAGAGACATGAAGCCAAGGAATATTGGTCCTGGTGGAATGTCTGGTCGTGTAACTGCCATTGATGTAATTACAAATAACCCAGAAGTAATGTATGTAGGCACTGCTTCCGGTGGTTTATGGAAATCTGAAAGTGGAGGTGTTAAATGGAAGCCTGTATTTGAAAAAGAAGCCACAGCATCAATAGGAGCTGTTGCTATTCAACAATCTAACCCTTCAGTAATTTGGGTAGGAACTGGTGAGGGAAACCCTAGAAATAGTCTTAATGGTGGTTTTGGAGTTTATCGTTCTTTAGATGGAGGTAAAAACTGGGATTTAATGGGACTTGAAAATACAAGACATATCCATCGAATCATCATTGACCCAACCAATCCTAATATCATTTATGTTGGTGCAATAGGATCTCCCTGGGGTGAACACGAAGAAAGGGGTGTTTTTAAAACAATAGACGGAGGTAAAACTTGGAATAAAATACTTTATGCTAACATAAAAACTGGTGTTGGAGATATGGTAATGGATCCTAAAAATCCTAATAAACTAATTGTTGCTTTATGGGAACATAAAAGAGACCCATGGTTTTTTAAATCTGGAGGTGAAGGTTCTGGAATATTTATCACACATAATGGTGGTGAAACTTGGGAGGAACGTACTGAAAAAGATGGCCTGCCAAAAGGAGAATTAGGAAGAATAGGGCTAGCAATAGCAAATAATAAACCTAATGTGGTTTATGCATTAATAGAGGCTAAAAAGAATGCTTTATATAAAAGTACAGATGGCGGTTTTACATTCGAAAAAATTAACGATAAAGATGATATTGGAAATAGACCATTCTATTATAGTGATATATATGTAGATCCTCAAAATGAAAATAGGGTATATTCTGTTTTTACTTATGTAAATGTTTCTGAAGATGGAGGAAAAAACTTTAATCAATTAATGCCAGCTTATGGTGTAGATAATGGAGTTCATCCAGATCATCATGCTTGGTGGATTCATCCAACCAATGGTAACTTTATGATTGATGGAAATGATGGAGGAATGAATATCACTCACGATGGTGGGAAAACTTGGCGTTTTATTGGAAATATTCCAGTTGCTCAATTTTACCATATTGCAGTGGATAATGAATATCCTTACAACGTTTATGGAGGTATGCAAGACAATGGTAGCTGGAGAGGTCCTGCATATGTTTGGCGTTCTCAGGGAATAAGAAATGATTATTGGCAAGAAATATCTTTTGGAGATGGATTTGATGTTGTACCAGATCGTGACGATAGCCGTTATGGTTGGACCATGAGTCAACAAGGGTATGTTAGTCGTTATGATTGGCAAACAGGCAATAATTATACAGTAAGACCCATTCATCCAGATCCAGATGTAAAACTTCGTTTTAATTGGAACTCAGCAATTAATATTGACCCATTTAATAATAGTACCATATATTTTGGAAGCCAATTCGTTCATAAATCAACTGATAAAGGACTTACTTGGGAAATAATTTCAGAAGATTTAACAACTAACGACCCAGAAAAACAAAAACAAGATGAAAGTGGTGGTATTACAATGGATGCAACTGGAGCTGAAAATCACACAACCATATTAGTTATTGAACCCTCTCCTATGGAACAAAATATGCTTTGGGTAGGCACCGATGATGGTAAAGTACATTTTACCCAAAACAGTGGTCAATCATGGAATGAAGTAACAAAGAATATACCTGGACTTCCAAATGGTAGTTGGATTACTCAAATTAAAGCTTCCAATAAAAGTAAAGGAGAGGCATTATTAGTTGCTAATGATTACCGGAGATTTAATTATACACCTTATGCATATAGAACAACAAATTATGGTAAGACATGGCAACGTATTGTTGATGAAGAAGATGTATTAAGTTATACTCTATGTATTATAGAAGACCCTATTGAAAAGAACTTATTATTTCTAGGAACTGATGATGGACTCTATGTATCAATTAATGCTGGAAATAAATGGGAGAAATGGAATGATAGTTTTCCAACTGTTTCAGTAAAAGATTTAGTAATTCAGGAGAGAGAGAACGATTTAGTAATTGGGACATTTGGTAGAGCTGCTTGGGTATTAGATGATATTGAACCATTAAGAGCTATAGCAAAAAACAAAAGTTTATTAAAATCTGAAGTAGAACTATTTGAAGCTCCTACTGCTTATCAAGCTGCTTATCAACAACCAACAGGAAGTCGTTTTGGAGCAGATGCTATTTTTAATGGAGAAAATAGAGAATATGGAGCTCGAATTATGTATTATTTCCAAAATAAGGAATCACCAGAAGATACTGATGATGATAGAACTAATAATGAAAAAGATGAAGACGAATTAAATCAAGATGAAGAAAAAGAAACCGATGGCATACATAAAGATTCTATATATTTAAAAATATATGATGGTGAACGTTTAATAAGAAGTTTAAAGAAAAAAATCCCTGATAGTACTGGAATATATAGTTGGAGATGGTATATGAATGAAGCAGGAGTTGATCGACCATCTAGAAAAATAAGAGAACGCAAAAATGAACCTGGTGGTGTATCAGTAAAACCTGGGGTATACAAGTTAGAAATTAACCATCAAGACTATAAGTCTGTTAATACCATAGAAGTAAAAAGTGATCCTAGGTTAGTTATTTCTGATAAAGCAATTAATGAAGCTTATCAAGCAGATAAAGAGATTGAAAAAATCACTCAAACTGTTGCAGACGCTGTAAAACAATTAGTAGAGAGCAAAAATATTGCAAATACATTTAAAAGTGATTTAATTAAAGAAGATAAAAAGAAATATAAAGATCAAATTAAACTAAGTAAAGAAATTGTTAAAAAAGCAGACTCTTTAATAGGTTTATATATTGGTAAAGAAGACAAGCGACAAGGTATAACAAGTAGTCCAGATATTTCAGTTAGACAAAGGATTGGAACTGCAAATTGGTATGCTACAAGTAGACCAAATGGCATAACAAATACTGAAAGAACTTTAATTAATCAGGCAAAAACAAGATTAGAAGAAGTATTTATTGAAACTAATAAGTTTTTTGAAAATAACTGGAATAACTATCAAACAGAATTAAAAAAAATAAATATTTCCCCTTTTAAAGAGGTAAAAACATTCACAACTAATTAAAATTAAAAATAATGAAAAAATCACTAATTATTTTATTGGGGATACTTTTAGTTTATTCCTGTAAAGAAGAAAAAAAAGGGATTACAGAAGTAACTGAAGTTAAAGAATACACTATTGAACAGTTTTTAGAAAATGAAAATTCTTTCGCCAATGGTTTTTCTTCAGATAAAAAAAATGTATTATTAACCAGTAATAGATCTGGAATTTACAATATCTACAGAACTAAAAGTGAAGGAGGAGAATTAATTCCTATTACTAAATCTGATAGTGCATCTGTTTTTGGAATTTCTTATTTCCCAGAAGATGATCGTATATTATTTAGAATGGATGGAAATGGAGATGAGATATTTAAAATCTATATGAAAGACAGTTCTGGAATTAAAAATTTAACTCCTATAAATGATGTAAGAGCATTATTTAGAGGATGGTCTAAGGATGGGAAAAGTTTTTTTTATGGAACTAATGAGAGGGATTCAAAATTCATGGATCATTTTGAAATGGACATTTCTACTTTTAAATCTACTTTAATTTATCAAAATAATAATGGAATGGACTTTGGAGGGATGTCTGAAGATAGAAACTATGTTTTATTAACAAAAACCATTAATACAAACGATAGTGACTTGTTTTTACTAAATACAAAAACAAATGAATCTGTGAAGGTTAATGATAACTTGAGTGGTAATTCACCTCAAGATTTTGATCCAGATGGCAAATCATTTTATTACACTACAGATGATAATGCTGAATTTTCCTATTTAATGAAATACAATTTAGAAGATAGAACTAAAACCAAAGTAGTAGAAAAAGATTGGGATATTAATAGTTTTTATTTCACTAGAAATGGAAAATACAAAGTTCTTTTTACCAATGAAGATGCAAAGTCAGTAATGGAGGTTAAAGACGCTTCAACTAATGAGATTGTAACTTTTTCAGATATTAATAATCAAAATATTACTGGAGCAAGATTTTCAAGAGATGAGTCTATGGCAATATTAACCGCCTCTGGTTCTAATATGCCAACCAATTCATATTCTTATACAATTGCTAACAAAGAATATCATCAATTAACAGATGTATTAAATAAAGAAATTAATGCAGATGATTTAGTTACTGCTGAAGTTGTTAGATACAAATCATTTGATGGATTAGAGATACCTGCCATTTATTATGCGCCACAACAAGCTTCGCCTACTCATAAAGTTCCTGCACTAGTATGGGTACATGGAGGTCCAGGAGGACAATCTGGGCAGCGATTTAACTCTACTATACAATATTTAGTTAATCATGGTTATGCTATTTTAGCAGTAAATAATAGAGGTAGTAGTGGATATGGAAAAACATTCTACAAGATGGATGATCAAAATCATGGTGATAAAGATTTAAAAGATTGTATAGCAGGTAAAAATTGGTTAGCATCACAAACCATCATAGATTCTTCAAAAATTGGAATTTTAGGAGGATCGTATGGAGGCTATATGACTATGGCTGCATTGACCTACGCTCCTGAAGAGTTTAAGGTTGGTGTTAATTTATTTGGTGTTACCAATTGGATAAGAACATTAAAAAGCATACCGCCATGGTGGGAATCCTTTAAAGAGGCATTGTATACCGAAATGGGAGACCCTAATACACAGGATTCTATTAGACTAAAAAAAATCTCCCCACTTTTCCATACGGATAAGGTAACCAAACCATTAATTGTATTACAAGGTGCTCAAGATCCTAGAGTACTTAAGATTGAATCTGATGAAATCGTAGAAGGGGTAAGAGATAATGGAGTTCCAGTAGAATACGTGCTATTTGAAGACGAAGGCCATGGATTTGTAAAAAAAGTTAATCAAGTTGAAGCCTACAGCAGAGTATTACAATTTCTAGATAAATATTTAAAAGGCAACGGATTACAATTAATAGACGCTAATAAAACAAAAAATGCCCAGATAGATTAGGATGAATTATTTGATTTTAATAAGGAATCCTTTATATTTAAAAAAATAAAAAAATGAAACAAATTATTCTTTCGATTTTAACGGTTCTATTTTTTTTAACTACATCTTGTGTAGAAAATGAAAAAAAAGAAACTAAAAAAATGACTACTAACGTAAATTTATCTGAAAAAAAAGAAATCCAAGTTCAACTAGAAGCTAAAAATAAAAGTGGTGCTTTTGGTAAATTAATCTTTAATGAGACTAACGGAATGGTTATGCTAAAAGCAAAATTTATGAACTTATCACCTGGAATGCATGCTATTCATTTACACGAGAAAGCAGACTGTTCTTCTCCTGACGGAAAATCTTCAGGTGGGCATTGGAATCCAACTTTTAGCAAACACGGTAAGTGGGGAGATGAAAATGGCTATCATAAAGGGGACATCGGCAATTTTGAAGTGGATGAAAATGGGAATGGATTGATCACAATGCAAACCAACGAATGGTGTATCGACTGTGAAGATGAATCAAAGAATATTATTGGTAAAGCAGTTATTGTCCACCAAGGAACCGACGATTTAACGAGCCAACCTTCCGGTGCAGCAGGTTCTAGGATTATTTGTGGGGCTATATTGCAATAAAAAAGCTTTTTAAATTAATTCGCTTTTTATTCGATTGTCAGCGCTGGTTCCAAATAAGGAAATGGTAATGAAAAGTCTCTGTTTCCAGGACCAACCCCATCAGTTGTTAACTGGGGAGTGCTATTATTTCCATCAAATCTATCACCATTTGCACCTCCAAAAATTAATCTAAATGTTGTATCCATTACGTCATCTGATAAGGATCTGCCAGTAAAAACTAAGTTTTCATTTTCATCATAATAAGTGGTTGGTCCGTTTGGCGCAACTTGAAGTGCATCATATTGAGACATCACTGTGGAAAAAATATTCGCATCCCAATTGAGAACATTCGTCTCAAAATCTAAATCATCTACAGGAACCTCTAATGAAATTGCATAAATATCATGATAAGCCTCTAAAACAGTTCTAAATTCCTCTTGGAAATTACTTCTATTAGAAACCGTTGAAATATTGTATTCATTTTGAGCAAGATCACTAAATCCAAAGATCATGTTTACTGCGGGTCTTCCCGCTATATCCTCTTGTATAAAAGTACCGTCAAAGTTGATCCCAGAATCTTCGCAAGGAGAACAAAATTCTCCACCACAATCAATCCCTTGCTCATCACCATTTTGAATTCCATCTCCGCAATTCACTTGATATATTACATTACCATTATCATCATCATCTTTACACTGTACAAATAGTAAAAAGTTAAATAGTAATAATAGCAATAAGCTAAATTTTTTAGTGTGAATTAAAATGTTTTTCATGACTTATTGTTTTCTTTTTGATGAAACCCAAACATTATAAGCTTGAGGTAAACCATTTATATATCCTTGGGATTCTAGTATATGAGTTGGAGCATCACCTAAAAGTGTATTAGGTACTTCTATTACGATAGCCAAAGTATTTAGTTCGTTAAAAAAGTCGGTTGATTCTTCAGGAGTGTAGAAACCTGAGGGAGCAGCATTCCCTAATTTTATATCCATAAAACGATTCATATCAAAATAAAAAGAATCTCTTCGTGGGCCTGCGAAAAAACTCATTCCATTTTCATTTGTAATAAACGTATCAGTACTAGTAGATATTTGCACCACATTGTGCGTAGTAGTTGTTATAATCTGACTTTCTAAACCTGTTTGATTTGGAACAACAGGTCCAAAGAAATGGATTGAATCTCCACGTTTGATAGCCTGGATAACTAAATCCTCTACTAAATCTCCAGTATTGTCTATATTAAACTCTATAAGAACATCTTCGTCAAAATTAGCATTGTCTGTTACTCCACCCGGGTTTAAATTTCCTTGAATGGTTGCAATAAAAACTGTTGAATCGGGATCTTCACCTTCAAAAGCATAAAAGTCTGCAATATCAGACGTAGTTCCTTCAATATTTGTTCCGTCTAAGTGATCCGAAGAAATTAAAGTTACACAAAGTAGCAAAAGAAACAGAGTTCCTATTACTGCAAATAATTTTGTTTTTTTCATAGTTCAAACTTAATTATTTAAATTTACATTTAATGATGAATAAATTTAAAAAACAAAATTAATAAAATTAGTTCATATGAACCCCTCAGCAAAAGGTTGGATTCCGAAAATTTTAACTACACTAGATAAACAACAAATAATTACAAATTCAGAATCTTTAATGCTTTTTTATAATCAACTAAAGTCTACAGGTTTTTTATATGGAAATTCATCGGAAATTTTAATTAGTAGTACTCCTAGTCATTTAAATCTTACTAAAAATGAAAGTACTAAAATTAATCTTTTTCAAAGTTTACTATTTATATTTTTCAAAAAAAACCCCAACGAAAATATAAATACAGCAATAGACCACATCATTTTGTTTTATAAAAAATTAGACAAAAGCAAATTAGGTTTTCTGTATAAATTTTCAACTTCGGAAAAAGCAACTGATAATCTTGAGCAAATATTAGCAGAAAGAATACAAGAAACCAATAGTTTTTTCAATAAAAAGTACAATTCTATATTTACCTATACCCTTCTATTTATCGATATTCTTGCCTTCAATAAATTTTTAAGTTTTAATAATGATTATAAAATTTTTATCGAAGATTTAGAAAAAAACTTAATTAACTTGTCCCTTTTGGCATTAAACTCTAAAAAAAATAAAGACAAATCTGACCAACAAATGATTAAGCAAATTGAAAACTCTTCAGTTTATCTTAACCTGCAGTACCATAAAAATGATTTTTTAAGCTTAGCTAATTTGGATCTTTTAAATTATAATAATTTGGAAAAAAAGTATCTTTTTGATATCAGCTTCTTAGCAGTTTGGAATGACAAAGAATTAGACCAAATGGAGCATTCTTTTTTAATAAAACTAGCAGACAAATTGAAGTTAAGTCCATTACGAATAAAGGAGAATATTGATTACATCAATACATTCTCTGAGAAGTATTCAAAAAAAATTAAATTATTTGAATACCAAAACCCTTTAAAGCATATTTATAAAGAATCTACTTCAACGGTTAAGTTATTGATTGAAAGAAATAAAAAAAGATTGTTACTTGAACTCAATGAAAGCGGAGAACTAGTGAAATTATTGAGTCAATCTACCTTTAGAGAATTAACAAAAGATGAAAAAATAAAAGTAAGAGAACAATTATTAGACATTTGTAAAACAATTCCTTCCTTAACTATATTTTTAATTCCTGGAGGAAGTCTACTGCTTCCAATATTAATAAAATATATTCCGAGTTTATTACCATCGGCTTTTAATGAAAATAAAATAGATTCTAAATCATAAAGATTAAGAATATGAATTCATACCATACTTGTTATTAAAAATTATCCTAATTTTGTCTAAATCGGTTTTTTTTCTGAGGTTATAAGATGAGATCATTAATTTTAATTTTTAGCTTGTTTATTGCGGTTCTTACAGTGTCTTGTGAGAGTGATGATAGTAGTACTATTCGTGATGGATATAATGACATCTATAATTTACCTGAAACTCCCTATAATTACAGCAATCCAAGTTTCCCTAATACATTTACTCCTTATGTTTTTGGATTTGATAACACACCGTCTGACAATATCATAAGTGATGACGGAGTTACTTTGGGAAGAGTATTGTTTTATGATAAAAAATTATCTGCTGATAATACCATTTCTTGTGCAAGTTGTCACAAACAAGAGTTTGGATTTTCTGATAACACCTCAAAAAGTATAGGTGTCTCTGGAGAACATACCTTTAGAAATTCGATGGGGTTTGCAAATGCAGGTTTTTACGCTGCAGAAAATTTCTCTTGGGATCACAAAGCGCCTACTCTTGAAGCTCAAGTTCTACTACCTGTAACAGATGAGATAGAAATGGGAATCACTTTAGAGAATTTAGTAGAAAAATTGAGTGATTTAGCTTACTATGAACCTCTTTTTAATAATGCTTTTGGGAACAAACAAATTACTAGTACCAAAATTTCAAAGGCTTTATCACAATTTGTAAGATCTATATATTCATATAACACAAAGTATGATAGAGGGATTGAAATTACAAATGATATCTTCATTGATTTTCCAAATTTTACTGAACAAGAAAATCTCGGAAAAGATATTTTTAATGGAAAACTCACTCCTGGAGCCATTGGTACTTGTATTACCTGTCACCTGCCCAACAGTACCCCACTGCATTTTGATCAACCCATTCCAGAAAATGCAAATCAAGTTATATTTAGTGGTGCTGAACCAGACAATATTGGTTTGGATATCGATTTAAATGTTGAAGATAACGGTTTAGGGGTTATTTTAAATATCGAATCATTTTACGGACATTTTAAAACTCCTTCTCTAAGAAATATAGCATTAACAGGGCCTTATATGCATGATGGAAGATTAGAAACATTAGAAGATGTCGTAGAACACTATAGTACAGGTGTTTTAGCACATCCGTATTTGTCAGCACATATGAAGAATGGAGAAGGTGAGCCTAGACATTTAAATCTAACACCTGAAGAATCAGAAGCATTGGTAGCTTTCATGAAAACATTAACAGATTACGAGTTAATTATCGATGAAAAATTTTCGAATCCCTTCGTAAATTAATTAAATTCGTATTAATGCATATTTTGCTGTAACAAAAAGAAATGAATTGCTACTAACTTTAAAACTAACTTACCGTCATTGGACAAAAAACTCGAACATCGTTTTGTAAAACTGCTTGAGGCTAATCAAAACATTGTGCACAAAATATGTAGGTTGTACACCAACGATAAAGATGCGCATGATGATTTATTTCAAGAAATCACCATTCAATTATGGCGAGCCTTTCCAAAATTTAGAGGAGATTCAAAATTCAGTACTTGGATGTATCGAGTAGCACTTAATACTGCTATTACTTTATATAGAAAATCTAAACGACAAATTGATACTCAAGATTTTGAGTCCTTAAGTTTCAAAATAAAATCTGAGGAATACGATGATACCACCGAACAACAATTAAAATTAATGTATGATGCCGTTAAGAAACTAAATGATATAGATAAAGCACTGGTATTTTTATACTTAGAAGACAAATCGTATCGGGAAATATCAGGGACATTAGGTATCTCTGAAGTAAATGCAAGAGTTAAGATGAATAGAGCAAAAGATAAACTACGTAAAATATTAAATCCGTAACCGTATGGATAAGCTAGATAAGTTAAAAGAAAATTGGCAGTCTGAAGAACACGAACTTCCCAAGGTGAGTTTTGATAAGATATATAAAATGCTATTAAAAAAATCATCCTCCATCGTAAAATGGATTTTTGTAATTAGCATTATTGAGTTATTATTTTGGATCAGTCTTTATTTCATATTGCCCGAAGACAACATTAATATGATGAAAGAACTGGGTTTAGAACGAGTTATGTATTACTGTGAAATATTCCATTTTTTTATATTTGGTATTTTCATCATCTTATTTTATAAAAATTATAAATCTATACAAGTAACAGATAGCACTAATGTATTAATGCAAAATATTTTAAACACCCGTAAAACAGTTCGGTACTTTGTTTATTATAATGTTGGAATGACCATAGCTTTTAGTGTCGCTATCGATACTTATTTATACAACAATAGCGAAAAATTATATGAGGTAATGGACTTCGCAAAACAAGGCATTCCAAAAGAAGGGTTTGCCAATATTTTTATAATTTCTCAAATAATAGTTGGATTCGTAATTATAGCACTCTTGATATTATTTTATTGGCTTGTCTATGGAATTTTACTCAAAAAATTAAAAGGAAATTACAGAGAACTTAAAAAAATTAATTCTTAAACTAATATTCCCACTTCCTATTTTTGTTGAACTCCTCTTCTTTAGCAAATTCACTCTCAGGTATAACATTTAATAGGGAAGGATGTTGTTCGATAGCAAACTGCAGTTTTTCGACGATGGTGTCGACCGAATCATTTTCATAGTCAATATCCATCGGAGGCTTTATAATAAAAGATTGTAAGACTCCTCTTTTTTTAATTCGCAATCCTTTTTTATCAAAAGATCTTCTAAAACCATCGATTACAATTGGCACAACAACTGGTTTATTTTTTTTTATAATATGGGCAGTACCTCTACGGATCGGACGCCAAGGCTTGGTTGTTCCTTGAGGGAATGTTATTAGCCAACCATCGTCCAGCGCTTTTGATATATTACTAACGTCACTCATTTTAACTTGTCGATTTACTTCTTTCCCCTCAGATCTCCAAGTTCTTTCTATACTTACGGATCCTGCATAAGCCATTATTTTAGGTAATAACCCTGCCTTCATAGTTTCTTTAGCTGCAACAAAATATATATTTAATTTGGGTTTCCATAAATAACCAACATTTTTAATATTGTCTGTCCTTCCACTTAAACTAGCATTGAAAACATGGAACATCGCCACTACATCTGCAAAGTAAGTTTGGTGATTGGACACAAAAAGGACATTGGTATCTGGCAATTTTTTTATGACCTCGCTACCTTCAATTTTCAATTCATTAAAACCATTGAAGCGTCCGTGTGACATAGCCCCTAAAACTCTAATTATCCAGAGCTTTATAAATAAAATATGACCAAAAGGATTTTTTTTAAAAATTCTCATATCCGAGGATAAATTCTTTAATAATCTATTAATTTTAATAAATTCACAAAAAATACTAGTTTACGAAGATACAAAAATACAGCTCTTACAGGAGCTGTTTGAGCATTTCTCTTACTTCACTCAGCATCATAGCTGTGGCTCCCCAAACTCGGTGATTATTAAGTTTAAAAACAGGAACTTCTATGTTTTTAGCATACGATGTAGATAAGTTTTGAAATGATTTAATAGAATCATTCATAAAATGTTTTAGTGGCACTTCAATCAAATCTTCTACTTCATCTTCTTGTAAAATAAAGTTAGGTGTCTTATTGGTGTAACCCAAAAAAGGTTGCACAAAAAAATTACTTGGTGGAATGTATACTTCTGTAAGTTTTTTTAAAACTATTACCTTGTTTTGATTAACTCCAATTTCTTCCTCTGTTTCCCTAAGAGCAGTAACTCTCAATGAACTATCCATAGCTTCAAATTTACCTCCAGGAAAACCAATTTGAGCAGAATGAACTCCCTTATATGTTTTTCTTAATATTAAAGCGAACATAGTTTGTTTTGATACTGAAGGATAAAACAAAGCTAATACCCCCGCTTTTTTTGCTCTTTTTTTAACATCAGCTATTTTTTTTAATTCATCAATACGTTCCTTTGGTGCCATTTTAAATTGAGCACTCTCCCCCGGAAGTTTCATTTTTTTTATTTTTACAATTTTATGTTTAAATTCCTCAAATTCCATTTATGAAAAATATATTGATTATTGTAGCCATACTTTCGCTATTTGTTGGATGTGAAGATAGTAAAAAGAGAACTACAGAAATTAAAGAAACTATTTTAAAAAAAGAGTTAATTCCCAATTCCAATACTAAAAAAAAGGAACTTAAACCAAAAATTAAACTTACAAATGAAAATGCGGTTTCGTTTTTAACTGAATTTGGGGAAAAAAATCTAGAAAATAACATTCGAGTTATAACACCATATGGTAATATAGATATAGAACTTTTTAGAGATACGCCTATTCACAGAGCTAATATCATTTATTTAGTTAAACAAAAATATTTTAATAATACCTTTTTACATAGAGTGGTACCTAACTTTATTATTCAAGCTGGAAGTAGTGATTTAAAATCTACATTTAAAAAAAGAGCGCGTATAGGAAACCATTACCGATTACCTTATGAAAAAGGAAACAGTAGAATTCACACTTATGGCTCAATTTCTGGTGCAAAAGAATATCGAAAAAATCCAGATAAGATGACCTCCCCTTTTGAATTTTTTATTTATTTAGGTTCAAATACAAGCAATAAACATTTAAATGGAAATTATACTGTTTTTGGTAAGGTAACAAAAGGTATGGATATTGTTGAGATACTCTCTGAGTTGCCAGCTGACGAGCAAGACTGGCCATTAAATAATATTTATATTTCTGTAGAAATATTAGATCAATAGTTTTTTTTAATAATCGCAAACAACTATAAGAAATACTGATATATTTTTTATATTTGATATAAAATACTGATCATGACTATTACACAACTAAAATATGTTTTAGCAGTTTCTGAACACAAAAATTTTACAAGAGCAGCAGAGCATGTATTTGTCACACAGCCAACACTTAGTATGCAAATTCAAAAGCTAGAAGAGGAACTAAATATTTTAATCTTTGATAGAGGTAAAAAACCCATAGAACTTACCAACGTAGGAAAAAAAATCGTAAATCAAGCTAGAAATATTGTCAACGAAGCAGAAAGAATGCAGGATGTGGTTGATCAAGAAAAAGGCTTTATTGGCGGAGAATTTAAACTAGGAATAATTCCGACCATCATGCCTACCCTATTACCAATGTTCTTAAAGAATTTTACAAGTAAATACCCGAAAGTTAATTTAAAAATTGAAGAACTTACGACTGTTGAAATAATTTCAAAATTAAAAGATAATCATTTGGATGCTGCTATAGCAGCAACTCCACTTTTACAGGAGAAAATTAAGGAACGTGTTTTATATTTTGAACCTTTTGTTGGTTATGTCCCCAAAAGTCACCGATTAAATTCAAAAAACAAATTAGATAGAACCGATTTAGATATT
This sequence comes from Flavobacteriaceae bacterium, assembly GCA_024232495.1. GTDB lineage: Bacteria > Bacteroidota > Bacteroidia > Flavobacteriales > Flavobacteriaceae > Marifrigoribacter. The sequence goes on along the minus strand of JAAEPP010000393.1, from coordinate 35,479 downwards.
AACGATATTCTATTATTAGAAGATGGTCATTGTTTTAGAGACAATGTGGTTAACATCTGTAAAAACTTAAAAAATAGCAATACTAAAGATTCATTTCAATTAGAGAGCGGAAGTTTTGAAACTCTCATTAAATTATCGAATGAGGGGTTTGGCATGACTCTATTACCCTATTTAAATACGTTAGATTTTTCTGAAAAAGAACAAAAAGAATATTTGAGATATTTTAATGAGCCTTCACCAGCAAGAGAAGTTAGTTTACTCTATAAAAAGAGTGAGCTTAAAATGCAAATTATAAATGCTTTATATGACAGTATATCTGGAGTAATTAGAGGTGCTATTGCATTTCATAATATCAAAGTGGTTAGTCCTCTGAAATAAAATTTTATGATAAAAAATCCCTCTTTCGAAGGATTTTTATTATGACTTTAAATAAATTAAACATTGATTCAATTGTGGTTTCTTTTCTATTAGAACATTTAACCATATTTTTAACTCAACGATTTCGTGAGGAAGTAAACGTGTTAAAGCTTTTTTTAATTCGATACAGAAAAGATTTACATCAAAGCTTACTTTGTTTAGTACAGACTTGGTGTAATCATACATCGCTCTTGCCATTTTTGGAATATTAAATTAAGTATTTTTCTACTATAGGCTTAAATTTTAAATTCATCTAAAGATAGCAAAAAAAAATGATATTTATAGTATAATTCACTGATTAAAAAGAGTAATATTATTGAGTTAAGATGAAGGAGGTTTCACTTTTAGTGTCCATTCAAATTCAAAAACAGAAACCAAAATACCATCTTCATTAAAACCCTCAGACTTCATCCAGCATGTTTTCCCTTCTCCGCTTAAAAGAGCGTCTTTGATTGTTTGCTCGATTAATTTTCCATCATTACAGGTAAAGGTAATTTTTCCAGTAGCTTTTTTGTAAAAAGTAGCTTTATTATTAGCTACCAGCATCGATACATTTTTTTTTGATGCTCGAATACAACTCATCACCATCGCTCCTGTACTTAATTCGGCAGCCATACCTTGTACAGCCCAAAATAATGATTTGAACGGATTTTGAGTAATCCAACGATGTCTAACAGCTACAGAACAACTTTGATGATCTATGGATTTTACCCGAATACCTAACCAAAACACAGAAGGCAGTTTTAAAAATGTAAAAAAAGTAATCTTTCTTATACTTAAAGACATATTATAATTTTGACAAATATATTTAAAAATAAAATCCTAGTAATAATTTAAATTAAGATTTATTAATATTGTACACATACCTGTATTTCAATGATTTAAAAAAAAATAAATGTTAAAATATTGTTAATAACAGTACTATGCGTAACAAAGTACCTTTTTTTAGACATATATTTGTATAGGAATTTAATAAAATTTGATTTTAAATAATTCTTATATATCACATTTAGTAAAAAAAATTTAAAATTAACCAAAAAATGATTGCCTTATTTTATCTAGTTTTATCGATCGTATTTAATTTTCTAATCAGTGGAATAAATGATAATACCCCCTCAAAAATTTCATTTAATCATTCTCTAAAAAAATGTAAAAATAAAAATTATAGCGTCAAAGAACTAAAATCTCATTATATGATTACTGAAGAAGAGTTGTCAAAACACTTAAAAGGAATCTACTAAAAATAATCAAATGAAAATTGAAAATACAAAAGCACAAATGCGAAAGGGTGTTTTGGAGTATTGTATCTTATCGATATTAAAAGATGGAGAAGCCTATACCTCAGATATTCTTGAAACATTGAAAAATGCAAAAATGCTTGTAGTGGAGGGCACTGTCTATCCATTATTAACACGTTTAAAAAATACTGGCCTCCTAGCATATCGTTGGGAAGAATCCACCAGTGGCCCCCCTCGAAAATATTATTCGCTTACAGAAACAGGAAAACTATTTTTAAATGAATTAAATACTACCTGGAGTGATTTACAAACGGCAGTAAAAAAAGTAACAAGAGAAAAAACAAAGAAATGAACAAAACAGTAAACATAAATTTAGCAGGTATATTTTTTCATATTGATGAAGATGCATATGCAAAACTTACAAACTATCTTAATGCAATACGAAATTCTTTTTCAGATCCAGATGGACAGGATGAGATAATAAAAGATATTGAAGTACGGATTTCTGAACTTTTCTCTGAAAAAACACATCATACTTCCCAAGTAATTACTATTAAAGAATTGGATGAAGTAATTTTAATAATGGGGCAACCTGAGGATTATAAAGTAGATGAAGAAATATTTAACGATTCTGCGCCCAACGAAAAACAACAAACCAGGACATCTTCACATAAACAATTGTTTAGAGATATCGACGACAAATTTATAGCTGGTGTTTCCTCTGGTTTAGGACATTATTTTGGAGTTGATGCTATATGGATTCGTCTAGTTTGGGTAGCACTAGTATTTTTGGGTGTTGGAGCACCAATATTAATATATATTCTCCTTATGATTTTAGTTCCTGAAGCCACTACGACTTCCGAAAAATTAAAAATGAAAAGAGAACCTGTAAATATTTCTAACATCGAAAAAAAAATTAAAGAAGAGCTCAAAAATGCAGGTGAGAAAATAAGCTGGGATGAAAACCAATGGAAAAATAACGCAAAAGAAGGTGTCTCTGGGTTCTTTAATACCGTAAAAAAAATTATAGAACTGAAAATATTTTTGTTAAAAAAAATAGCAAGAGGGCTTTTTAAAATATTTGGTAAATTGTTTGGAATATCATTAATAATCCTGTCTTTTTCAACTATTATATCACTAATAATTGGTTTATTTACGACAGGGATAACCTTTGGATTTTTGTGGGATGGTAATGAGATATTTGATTACTCATCAATCGTTTTAGTTGATTTCTTTCCTTTTTGGCTTATAGTACTATTGGTTTTTTTAATTATTGGAATTCCAGCTTTTGCATTCTTTATATTAGGTTTAAAATTAATCATAACTAATTTGAAGTCGATAGGTATGACAGCAAAAATTGTTTTAATAGTTTTTTGGATATTTTCAATTGTTGGCTTGAGTATTTTGGGGATAAAACAAGCAACTGAACAAGCTTACGATGGTGAATTTATATCTGAAAAAATGATTCCGATTAGTAAAAATGACACCTTAAAATTGAAGATGATTAGTAATAATCGTTATGAATACAATGAATCCAGAAGTGGTAACTTTCATTTAAAATCTGATGAAGATGGAAATAAAATCATTTATTCAAGTAATATTAGACTAATCGTTAGATCTACTAATGATGCTACTGCAAAAATATTCATAAATCGTAAAGCTGATGGTAACTCCTTTGATAATGCAAAAGAAAGAGCAAAAGCAATCGATTATCATTACACTTTTAATAACAATAAACTAACTTTAGATAGTTATTTCACCACTAATATTAGTAATAAGTATAGAGATCAACTAGTGGAAGTAGTTGTATATTTACCAATTGGATCTATTTTATATGCAGATAAAAACACTTTTTCGTATCATAGAAATAATTCAAATTATAAAGATATTTTAAAGAATGGAGATGAAGAAAAATATTTATTAATCAATAGTTTAAAAACTGATTGTTTGGATTGTGAAGACACGTCCATAAATGCAAAATCATTGATTCCAGTTACTCCTAACACTCCAAAAATCAATTTACAAAAGAAAAGTAACGATTCAAACCAATGGGTAGAAGAGGTAAACGATCAATTTAAAAATTTAAATACCACAAATAATTAATATACTCTTATAATGAAATTAATTAAAATTCTACTATTTCTCCTATTCGGAGTCTCCTTAAACTCCTGTTTTTTCGCTGTTAATTACGGAGATGAAGATGGAAATGGAAATCTGAAGACTGAGGAAAGATATGTAAATCAAAACTTCAATGAAATTATCGGTTCGGGAGGGCTAGAAATTTATCTAACTGAAGGTTCTGAAAATAAAATAATTGTTGAAGCTGACGAGAATCTATTAGAAATCATTGAAACTACAATTTCTGACGGTATATTAACAGTCCAAACAAAGAAAAACATAATTAGCTCAGAAGCTAAGAGAGTGCTAATTACATTTAAAAATTTATCTATCGTTAAAGCAAATAGTGGGGCAACTATCAAAGGAAAATCAATTATTAGAAATAAAATACTAACTCTTGAAAGTAGTAGTGGAGCAAATATAGATATGGAAGTTTTTGCAAAAGAATTATTTACTGAAACTAGTAGTGGTGCAAACATCAATATTAATGGAAAAGCTACAATGCTATATGCAAAAACATCAAGTGGCAGCGAATTAAACGCAAAGGATTTAAACACTATAAACAGTAATATAAAGGCTCACAGTGGATCAAAAATTATGATAACTACTCAAAACAAACTTGAAGCCACTGCGTCAAGTGGAGGAAATATTCAATATTACGGAAACCCAAATTCTATCATAAAGGATGCTGGTTCCTCTGGAAGTATAAAAAAAATGTAACTCTTTTTCGTCTAAATGGAAAAAATAAAAATAGTTATTATAGACAATTACGATTCGTTTACCTTCAATTTAGTTCATATCCTAGAGGCCTTAGATGTAACTGTTACAGTTATAAGAAATGATCAATTTCAAATATTAGATCTTGAAGTGTATGACAAAATAATGATTTCACCGGGTCCAGGAATACCATCTGAAGCAGGGCTTACAAAAAAGGTAATTCAAGCTTATTATAAAAAAAAACCTATTCTAGGGATTTGTCTGGGGCACCAAGCAATTGCTGAGTGTTTTGGAGGTGAATTAAACAATTTGAGCGAAGTTTTTCATGGGGTTGAAACAGCTATTTTTACTCAAAAAGATTATTTATTTAAAGATTGCCCTAAGGTATTAAAAGTCGGTAGATATCACAGTTGGGCAGTATCAAAAACATTGCCTGAAAGCCTGGAATCTATAGCCGAAGATAAAAATAAAATTAATATGGCATTACGCCATAAAAACTATGACGTTAGGGGATTGCAATTTCACCCGGAAAGTATTTTAACTCCACTAGGGTTTCAGATTATCAAAAATTGGGTAGATCATTAGCTTGAAATTAAGCTAATGTTTAATCCCCTTTAAGTCTTCATTTTTGAATTATCATTTCTATTCCAAAGTGCCCAAATAGCGCTCTGAATCGAGAGCTGCCATACAACCAGTACCTGCAGCAGTAACAGCTTGACGATATTCTTTATCCTGCACGTCACCGCAGGCAAAAACACCCGGCAAATTTGTTTTAGTAGATTTTCCCTCAGTAATTAGATATCCTACCTCATCCATATCCAACACCCCTTTAAACAAACTGGTATTTGGAGTATGTCCAATAGCTATAAAAACCCCTGTTACATCTATAACTTTTGTTTCTTTAGTTTGGTTATTAATTATACGAACACCTTCAACAACAGTTTCTCCTAGAACTTCATCAATTTCAGTATGATACAAAACGGTTATATTTTGGGTTTTGTTAACTCTATTTTGCATCGCTTTTGAAGCTCGCATATAATCTTTACGAACAAGTAAGGTTACTTTTTTACAGATGTTAGCTAGATAAGTAGCTTCTTCTGCTGCAGTATCCCCTGCTCCAACTACTACTACATCTTGTCCCTTGTAAAAGAATCCATCACAAGTTGCACATGCAGAAACTCCACCACCAATTAAGCGTTGCTCACTTTCCAATCCTAAATATTTTGCAGTTGCACCGGTTGAAATAATAACAGTTTCTGCCTCAATTTCTGTTTTATTATCTACAATAACTTTATGAATACCACCTATCTCATTACTTAAGTCAATAGAGGTTACCATTCCAAAACGAACCTCAGTACCAAATCGTTCCGCTTGATTTTGTAAATCATTCATCATAGCATTTCCATCAGTACCATCAGGGTATCCCGGAAAGTTATCAACTTCTGTAGTCGTAGTTAACTGACCTCCAGGTTGCAATCCCGTATACATTACTGGATGTAAATCTGCTCTAGAAGCATATATTGCAGCTGTATAGCCTGCCGGTCCGGAACCAATAATCAAACATTTAATTTTTTCAACACTATCTGACATAACTATATTTTATATTTTCAGTTGTCAAAAATAATACTTTAAACAATCAAACTAAATTGTTTTTAAAGAGAAAAAAAATCATTTATTAACTATTTTTAAAAAGAAATTAATTAACCGAAGTGGTCATACAAATCAAATCTCATATCGTAATCTAAACGTTATAAATCTTGGTTGTATATAAGTTCTTGACTCAGAAACAAATAAATTAGTGGCTGTATTGCTTATTCTTGAATCTGCATCTAATAAATTCGTTGCGACTAATTCATATTCCCATTTAGCATCTCTATTTTTACGATAAGCTAGAGAAGCATTCCAAGTTTGAAAAGAATCACTATTTCCATTTTGTAGCCTTTGATGTGTATAGGTATAATCTGATTTTAAAGTAACTGATTGCCATATATATGCATCAAAGTCAATAGAGGGTGCATTGGTATAAAATGTTGTTTTGTTAGGCCCTTGATTGTTTTCAGAAATCCTGAAATTATACTTTAATTTGACATTAGGCGCCTTTTTAAAATTAGTTCTCAAACTCGGAGTGTAGCTTTGGTTAAAACTTTCGTTTACAGATTGTCTAGCATCCACAAATTGATTTATATTGCTGTAATTAAAGCTTAAGTTGATTGTTGCTATTAATTTGCCAAAAGTACGTTGAACCCTCCCAAAGGCGGTAAGGCTCTCATCTGCAAAATTAGAATTGAAAAAAGTATTAGTCGTTATTATATTTTCAAAAAAAGTAATGTTTCTAATTTGGTCTATATTGTTAGCGTAGGCAATACGACCAAAAACATTGGTATAATTGAAAAGATTAAAACTTGAATAGATTAAACTCAGATTATGTGATAGGGCGTTTTGTAACTCTGGATTTCCAAATTGTATACTGTCGTAATTGTTTAGCACTAAACCTTTTGCGAGTTTTGTGACATCGGTGAATTGATTACTCATATCATACCTAAAAGTAAGACTTTCGCTATTTTTAAACTGAACTCGTGTTTCAAAATCGGGCATAATTCTAAAAAAATCATCAGCGTACTCGTTGTTTAATTGTATGTTTTTGTTTCCATAAGAATGCAATGAAAATCCTGGAGTCATCGTAAATTTTCCAATTTTAACTCGATAACGAGCAGCTAAATAAATATCATTAAATTTATATTCGACATCATTGCTAATTAATCCATCATTGAATGATGGGTTTGGATCAAAAGTGGAATTGTTATCTAAAAACTGAAATAAGGTTGAATTAAACTTTTGATTGCTAAATATGCTACCAAAAGTTAAATTTAAATTACTTTTTGGATTAATAATGAAGTAATAATCTAGTTTCGCATCCAACTGATTCGATTTTATACGTCTATCTTGAGCTAAATTATAATTAATTTGATCTGTATTTAAACCTAAAGATTCAGCAGTGGCTTCATAATTTTCTTTTTCTTCTAGGACCGCATTATAAAAAGGATCTTCATCGCTCCATAAATGCTGAACTTCTAAAGCGAAGATATTAGACTCATCCAACGTAAAATAATAATTTAAATTTTGGTTGATGCTAAATGGAGTCGTCTCCTCAATTTGATTGGTATTACCAATTACAGAGGAAAATACATTTTGAGTTTGTTTATCATTTGAAATTCTACCTAAAATATCGTAATCAATTTGGTTGTTAAAGTTCGGTTTATAGGAAGCACTTAATTTTAATAATCCTTGCGTTGAACGTTCATCAGTAGAATCTTCTTTTAATTCATTTGGGATTCCTAAATCTGAATCTGTGTATTGTCTAAAAGTTCTTTCTTTTGAATCAATTTGGCTACTATTATAGATTGCAAATCCGGTGATATCTAAAGAATTTTTTGGTGAGTAACTAAAATTAGTAGCGCCAAATATATTTTTTATAGCCAGTGCATTGGCTTGATTTGTAAGAAAATTTAAGCTATTGTTACCTAAATCTAAATTGGTTCCACTGCTTCTGCTTGGTGGTTTAAAGCCTCCGCTGAAATTTCTAATATCTCTTCGATTTAATACTAAATCACCTGTGTTATTAAAGTCGCCAAGAAAGTTAAAAGTTGCTTTTGGCGAATAATAAAAAAGTTTAGGTTGAATCAAATAAAGACCTTCGTCGTTTGCAGAATAACCACCTCCAGTTTTTACATTTCCGAACCAAAAATTTTCCTTTCCCTCTTTAAGTTTAATATTTAATGCAAAACTATCAGAGTTATTGGTAACACTCTTTAATTGCGATACTTCAGAATAATTTCGTAGAACTTGAATTTTATCTACCGCATTGGATGGTATATTTTTAGTTGCGATTTTTGTATCTCCGTCAAAAAAATCTTTTCCATTTACCATTAACTTATTAACTACTTTCCCTTCCACTTCTACTTGGCCATCTTCATTTATTTCTACACCGGGAAGTTTTTCAATAACGTCCTCTAAATTTCTCTCAGATCCATTTTTGAACGAATCGGCATTGTAAACGATGGTATCTCCTTTTATAGTAATTGGAATTTCATAGGTGATTTGAACTTCATCTAGAATATTGTCAGGAACCAAAGTAAAATTTTTAGTTTCATTACTTTCAGAAGTTTTTATCTGAATCTCTAAGCTTTTTTTTCCAATATAACTAACTTGAAAATTGTATAGAGTATTTTGTTGAAGTTCTAATGAGTAGGTTCCTTTTTGATCAGTAATCGAATAGGATTCTAAAAGATTGGTAGCATTATCAATTGCAATAACGTTGGCAAGCTCGAGTGGATTACCAATACTATCTTTTACGATTCCATTAAAACTGACTTGAGAAATTAAAGTTGTTGCGGTAAATAAAAAGAACAAAAAAAAATATTTTGTTTTCATAGGCTAGTTTTAGTTAAGAATTCAGGCCGATAGTTAATTACTTCTTCGTCTACCTCTGTTATTTCTCATTTCTATCATTTTTCCAGATATGATAGCCTTATACTCTTGTTTGGTAGCTTCTTTACCTTTTTGGGGGGCCTCAATTTTTAATTTTTCATCTGGATTCATGACAATTTTGGAACAAAGCATCGTAGTATTTCCAACATTAACCTCTAAAATTAAACCTGGCAGTCCCCAATATTCCAGTGGCCCTTGGCTTATAGGAATTTGAGGTGAATACCATGCGGTTACGATTGTAGTTGGGATAGTTTCTTCTTCCATTTTTAATGGGGTTCCATCTAAACCAGTTTTGGGTATGGAATCGGTTTGTTCTTTTTTGTTATTGGGTCTTAGTTCATTCCAAGAAAAATTATACCAATTAAGGTCAGAATTTAATAATGTAGCAGTTGCTTTGAAACAAACATAATTACCTATTTGTTTTGTTTCTTTTCCTAAAACCCAATTAATGTCTAATAAGTTATCTTTTATCAAGAATTGTTTGCCATAAAATTCTTGCTTTTGGATCAATTCTCTAGTTTTAATGTTTTTGTACTGTTTACCAGGTGTAAAATTTTTACCCCAAGTATCTGTTGCTCCTGAGTAAGCGTCTACTTTTTCATCTTCTTTAAATATGGACTCCTCCTTATTAAACGACAATATGTACGTTTTTTCGAGTCTATTTTTTAATCTTTCCTTGATTTGTTTTTTTTGTGCTTCATTCATGGTAGCACCAAATTTTCCGAGTTCCATGGTAGATTTTGAAAAATAATAAGCTTTACCTTGAAACTCTTGTGAAAAAACAATGGTTGTTGTAAAAAATAAGGTGATGTACAAGAAAAAATTAGAAACTGATGCATTCATGAATATAAGTTTTTTGTTTTGTGTTTAACAAATGTATGTTTTTATTATACAACAACGAATCGATTTTCAGATTTTTTAACATATTGTAGCATTAAATAACTAATTCATACTATTAATTAAATTGTCCTACATAAAATAAACATCAACTATCAAAAATAATTTAGTTAAATATATTTACAGTAAGACTATCTTATATAACTAAAGTTTAATCTTATAGTTATTTTTTTTAATGATTGTATAGATAAGCTGAAGGCAAAAAGTCATTTTAATTAACAATAAATAATCATACAGTGTTTGGTATTTAGAAACACAATAATATTTTTTAATAATATTTTTATTTTTCATATTGTTATGTTAATTTTGTTTAACTATTTTAGTTGTTTGTTAAACATTTTATATATTTACAAAAAATAGAAATTTTCATGGCAAGAAAAAAAGATATAAACGAAGAGAATATTATAAACCTCTATATGGAGTACGTTTTAACCAATGGTAAAAAACCAGACTCTGTTTATAGTTTTTCCAAACAATACAATTTTACAGAAAAAGATTATTATGAATATTATGGAAATTTTAATTTGTTAGAGCAATCTATATTTAAAGTTTTTTATGAGAAGACCATTAATTTACTAGAAAAAAATGAAGACTATCAAAATTACAGTGATAGAGATAAAATACTTAGTTTTTATTATTCATTTTTTGAACTACTGACAGCTAACAGAAGTTACGTTGTTTACGCTATAGGGTCACAAACAAAAAAATTAAAAAATATAGATACGCTCAAATTACTTAAGAAAAGTTTTTGTAATTATATCGATAAACTAGATATCAATATATTGGAAACCAACCAAGAAACTTTAGATAAAATACAAAATAAGACATTAAAAGAATCAGCTTGGTTTCAATTAGTTTTAACCATGAAATATTGGTTAGAAGATACCTCACCATCATTTGAGCGTACGGATATTTTTATTGAAAAAGCAGTAACCACTAGTTTTGATTTAATGAATATTACACCCCTTAAAAGTGTCCTTGACTTAGGTAAGTTTTTGTTAAAAGATAAATCATTTATGAATTAATGAAAACAATCGATAAAATACCTACATCAAAAATTCAAAGAGCCTCGAAACTTTTTAAAACTGGAGCAAAAGTTGGTGTAAATTATCTAAAGTATTACAGTGAGAAAATAGTACGAGACGAAGACAAAGCTAAAGAACGTCTAAATAAAAATAATGCAGAAGATATTTATGACGGGCTAAAAAATCTAAAGGGAAGCGCTCTTAAGGTTGCTCAAATGTTGAGTATGGATAAAAGCATTTTACCGGATGCTTATGTAGAAAAATTTTCCTTATCACAATTTTCTGTTCCACCTCTATCACCACCTTTGGTCATAAAAACGTTCAAAAAATATTTAGGAAAAAGTCCAAATGAACTTTTTGATAGTTTTAACGCAACTTCAGTTAACGCAGCGAGCATAGGTCAAGTACACCAAGCAAAAAAAAATGGGAAGAAATTAGCTATAAAATTACAGTATCCAGGAGTTGCCGACAGTATATCGTCAGATTTATCGTTAGTAAAACCAATAGCTGTAAAAATGTTTAACTTAAAAGGAAAAGATACCGACAAATACTTTGATGAGGTGGAAGGAAAATTAATTGAAGAAACCAACTACTTACTTGAGGTCAAACAAAGTAAATTGATACGGGAAGCGTGCAAAGGACTACCAAACATTAAATTTCCAAACTACTACACCAATTTATCGTCAGAAAGAATTATTTCCATGGATTGGATGGAAGGAGAGCATCTCTCTGACTTCACAAAGAAAAAAAACAAACAGGAAAAATTAAATAAGTTGGGACAAACTCTTTGGGATTTTTACATGTTTCAAATTCATCAACTTAAGAAAGTAAATGCAGATCCTCATCCTGGTAATTTTTTAATTTCAAATCAAGGAGAATTGATAGCTATCGATTTTGGTTGTATGAAAGAAATCCCAGAAGAATTTTATACACCCTATTTTGAGTTGGCAGAAAAAAACAATCTTAAAGACCAAAAGAAATTTAAAATTAAATTAGTAGAATTGGACATACTTAGAAAAGAAGATACCGAAGAAGAAATTGAATTTTTATCTAATATGTTTCACGAATTATTAAGCCTATTTACGATGCCATTTCAGTCTGATTATTTTGATTTTTCTGATCCTATATTTTTTCAGAAAATTGCCAAATTAGGCGCAAAATTTAGTAAAAATACTGAATTACGTAAAGTAAATGGAAATAGAGGCTCTAAGCACTTTATATACATGAATAGAACTTTTTTCGGACTCTACAATTTGATGTTTGATCTCAAAGCAAAAGATATAAAAATCAATAATTATAAATTATTCTCCTAAATAGATATTATGAAAACTAACGAAATAAAAAAAATGGGAATTAATATTCAAAATTTAAATGGCTTATCAACAAGTGAGATAGGTGATGATCATATTTCTACAAGTCTTGAAACCCCTATGAGAAAAGATGCTTTTAAAGCTACTGATGAGGAAAAAAAGAATAAAATTGCCTTGTTATTCGAAGAAATTATGAACGTCATGGGTCTAGATTTAACCGACGACTCACTGAGGGGTACCCCAAAACGAGTTGCAAAAATGTATATTGATGAAATATTTTCAGGGTTAAACCCCGAAAATAAACCAAAAATTGCATTGTTTGAAAATAAATACCGATACAATCAAATGTTGGTTGAGAAAAACATAACTTTTTATTCTAATTGTGAACACCATTTTGTTCCTATTATCGGAAAAGCTCACTTGGCTTACATATCTTCTGGAAAAGTTATAGGTTTATCAAAATTAAATAGAATTGTTCAATATTTCGCAAAACGTCCTCAGGTTCAAGAGCGACTTACAAATCAAATAGCAAACGAGCTTTCCAAAATTTTAGGAACTGATGATATCGCAGTAATTATAGATGCTAAACACCTATGTGTATCCTCAAGAGGAATTAAAGATGAGTCGTCAGCAACAGTAACTTGTTACTATGGTGGGGTTTTTAATGACTCAAAAAAAATAACTGAGTTACAAAATTACATCAATAGCTAACTAAATTTATAAATAAATACTAGTAACTTAGTCTAAAAAATTGATTCTGTTACAGACCGAATAAATGAAACATAATTTAATACTAATACTTATGCTCACTTTTTTTAGCAAATGTCCGTCTCAAAATACATCATCTGAATCCATTTACGATATCAAAATAAATAATTTAAATGGAGAGCCAATTAATTTAAACGATTGTAAAGGAAAATATATATTGTTTGTTAATGTTGCTTCCGAATGTGGTTTCACTGGTCAGTATGATGATCTACAAAATTTATACGATACTTATAAAGATAAATTAATCGTGATAGGTGTTCCCTGCAATCAATTTGGTAACCAAGAACCAGGATCTGCAAAAGAAATTCAATCTTTTTGCAAAGCCAACTATGGGGTTTCTTTTTTGATGACCGAAAAAGTTAATGTGAAAGGAAAAAATAAACATCCACTTTATCAATGGCTGACGGAAGAAACAAAAAATGGTAAAACTAGCACAAGTGTAAAGTGGAACTTTCAAAAATACCTAATCGGCAAAAACGGTGAATTTATTGATTATTATTACTCTATAACAAAACCTCTAAATACAAAAATCACTAAACATATAAAGTGAAATGAAACTTTTAAAGATTAGTATATTTTTTTTTGTTTTAAATTTTAGCGCTCTAGCTATCGGAAGTTGGCTTATGGAAAATGGTCCGATGACAAACTGGTATATGAACTTAAATCAAGCTCCATGGACGCCACCAGGTTGGGTTTTTGGTGTAGCCTGGACAACCATAATGATATGCTTTTCAGTATACATGGCTTATTTATTTATGGAAATATCTAATATAAATTTGATTCTATTATACCTAACACAATTGGGATTAAATATAAGTTGGAATTATATTTTTTTTAACCAACACGCAATTGGATTAGGGCTATTTTGTATCATAGCTCTTACCATAATTGTTACTTTATTTTTAATAAACTACAGAAAATTACTACAATTTAAAAGTCTATTAATAGTTCCATATTTTTTATGGCTTTTAATCGCAACTTCACTTAATGCTTACATATACTTTTATAACTAGCTGCGAAATTTACAATTAAGATTAACAACAAAATTCACTCGTTCTATAAATCTTATTTTAATTTTGGAAATCATTTTTTTTATCAAAAGCTAGTTGAACCTTCTCTATCTTCGATTATTATTTCTATTTGAGGACTTAGTGTTAGTTCTTTTTGTGTGATTGTTGGAGGATTTTTTCTTGTGCCTAGGGTTATTTTTCCCTTGTCGTTGCACTCTTTTAAGTGGTTCTGTAGAAGCGTTTGGGTCCGGCTCAAAGCCTTCAATTACTTCAGTAGGAATCTTAATTCCCACTAATTTTTCTATGGATTTTAAATAAGAAGTTTCGTCAGCACTAACTAATGATAGTGCTTCTCCACTAGCTCCAGCTCTTCCTGTTCTACCAATTCTATGTACATAATCTTCAGAAATATTTGGTATTTCAAAATTAATTACATGGGGTAATAAGGGAATATCAAGACCCCTAGCAGCTATATCTGTTGCAACTAAAACCCTTATGGAATTACTTTTAAAACCAGCTAATGCTTTAGTTCTTGCACCTTGTGTTTTATTACCATGTATTGCTGCGGCAGAAATTCCTGCACTGATCATTTTTTTACATAGTCGATTGGCTCCATGTTTAGTTCTAGTAAAAACCAAGACTTGTTTCCAATTTCCTTCAGAAATTAATTTTATAATTAACCCTGTTTTCTTATCCTTTGCAACTCGATAAATTTTTTGATTTATTTTATCAACAGTACTATTTTCAGGTGAAACTTCGACTATAGCAGGTTGGTATAAAAATTCTGTTGCTAATTTTTTAATATCCTTAGAAAAGGTTGCGGAAAATAATAAGTTTTGAGTTTTTGAGGGCAATAGAGAAATTATTCTTTTTATGTCTCTTAAAAACCCCATATCAAGCATTCGGTCTGCTTCATCCAGTACCAAAATTTCTACATTTGAAAGTGAAAGGAATCCTTGGTTTTGTAAATCTAACAGCCGGCCCGGGGTTGCAATTAGTACATCGACCCCTCTCTTTAGTGTGGCTACTTGAGGTCGTTGATTAACCCCTCCAAATATTACTGTAGATTGTATATTTAAAAATTCACTATATGATTTTACATTCGCATGAACTTGCGCTGCCAGTTCTCTGGTAGGGGTAATTATTAAAGCTCTAACTTTCCTTCTTTTTTGAGATTGTCCTTGAGATAATCGTTGAAGCATTGGTAAAGTAAAACCAGCTGTTTTTCCAGTTCCTGTCTGCGCAGATGCTAAAATATCCTTGCCTTTAAGGATTAAAGGAATCACTTTTTCTTGAATAGGTGATGGTGCAGTATAACCTTGGTTATATATGGCTTTTAATAAGGCTTTAGATAACCCTAATGATTGAAATGACATAAGTGGATTTATAAATGACAAGAAATAGTCATTTTATTTGGTTCAAATATACTGTTAATAATCAAAACAAATTAAATAAAAAAAACCTAATTAAATCGAATCAATTAGGCTTTTGATGTCGGGATGAGAGGATTCGAACCTCCGATCTCTGGTCCCCCAGACCAGCACTTTAACCGGACTAAGCTACATCCCGAATAAAAAGGTAAAAATATACATAAAAAGTAATCTATCAAATAACAACTAGTTTTAATTACATTAATATTTAGGTAAAAAAGTGCAATTCAGTTACCTTTGTAAAAATCATTTTTATGCTTGTAATTGGAATAGCCGGAGGAACCGGAAGTGGTAAAACTACTGTCGTTAACCAAATAATACAAGAACTGCCTGAAGGTGAAGTTTGTGTTATCTCGCAAGATTCATATTATAAAGATACGAGTCATCTGTCTTTAGATGATAGAGCAAAAATTAATTTTGACCATCCAAAAGCTATTGATTTCGATCTTTTAGTTTCACATTTAAAAGAATTAAAGAAAGGTAAATCTGTAGAACAACCTATCTATTCCTTTGTGGAACATAATCGTACTAACAAAACAATCACTACTTATCCAAAAAAAGTAATCATAATAGAGGGTATATTGATATTAACACATACTGACATTCGAAAGCTTTTTGATATAAAACTCTATGTTCACACAGATAGTGATGAGCGTTTGATTAGAAGATTAAGGAGAGATATGGCTGAAAGAGGTAGAAATTTAGATGAAGTGTTAGATCGTTATCAAAATACGTTAAAACCGATGCATCAACAGTTTATTGAACCAACTAAAGAGTTTGCGGACATTATTATTCCCAATAATAGATACAACACGGTAGCTGTAGGTCTTTTAAGAAAAATTATCAATCAAAGATTAATTGAAAATTGAAGCTGTTCTCTAAAATAAAAAATAATAAATGGGTTCGAATTTTTAGTAATAAATATTTGATTATTTCGGTTTTGTTCATCATTTGGATGCTTTTTTTTGATACCAATTCATATTTAATTCATCATGAACTAAACAATGATATCAAAAAGTTAGAAAAAAACAAAGAGGAGTATCTGGAGGAAATAATGAATGATAAATTATTTATTGAAAAAATGAAAGATAGTTCTGAAATTGAAAAATTTGCCAGAGAACAATATTACCTCAAAAGGAAAAATGAAGAAATTTATTTAATCGAACACGAGGATAGTGTTAAAATAAAAAATAAATGAGTCATTATTTGTTCAGTGAGTTTAATGAAGTTTCCGCTAAAGAATGGAAACAGAAAATTCAAGCAGATCTAAAAGGTGCCGATTATAATGACGCGCTCGTTTGGAAAAATTTAGAAGGAATTGATGTAAAACCTTTTTATCACCTGGACGAAACAGACACTAATCATTATTCCATAGAAGTAAAAAATCCAAATGATTGGAACATTGCACAAACCATATTCATTAACAACGAATCTATTAGTAATCATTTCATCCTAAATACAATAGAAAGAGGTGCAGGGTGTGTCTTATTAAAAGCAGATAAAGAGTTTGATATTCCTAGTGTTTTTAAAGATTTTCCATTTGAAAAGGCTAGCATATACTTTAATTTTTCTTTCCTTTCTGAGCCTTTCATTATAAAATTAATTAATTTTTTTTCAAATAAGAATGGCCTTGTTTATTATAATTTAGATCCAATTGGTAATCTATCAAGAACGGGAAACTGGTTTCGTAACTTAAATGAGGATTTTGAGATTCTTAGAAAGATAAAAAATCAAAAAACACAAGGAAATATTGTAGCTATAGATGGAAGTTTATATCAAAATAGTGGTGCAAACATAATACAACAACTAGCATATTGTTTAGCGCATGCAAATGAATATATAAACTACTTTAAGGATTCCAATCTATCTGATTTTAAAATTACTTTTAAATTAAGTGTTGGATCAAATTATTTTTTTGAGATAGCAAAAATAAGAGCACTACGTATACTTTATGAAATGCTCGCAAAGGAATACGATATTCCGGAGACTTGCCATATCATTACCATGCCATCACACCGCAATAAAACTATTTATGATTACAACATAAATATGCTTCGAACTACTACTGAATATATGAGTGCAATAATTGGTGGATCGAACACAATTTGTAGTGATGCCTATGATTCTATTTATCATAAAAATAACGAGTTTGGGGAAAGAATTGCCAGAAATCAACTACTAATTTTAAGAGAAGAGAGTTATTTCAAAGCTACAAACAATCCAGCCAAAGGATCATATTATATTGAATATTTAACCCGAAAACTCTCAGAAAAAGCTTTGATTCTATTGAAAAACATTGAAACAGGTGGAGGTTTTTTAAGTCAGTTAAAAAAGGGAGTTATTCAAAAAAAGATTAAGGAAACTGCATCAAAAGAACAAGATTTATTTAATTCTGGGAAACTGATTTTGTTAGGGACTAACATACATCAAAACCAAGAGGATCAAATGAAAGGTAATTTAGAGTTATATCCTTTTTCAAAATCCAATCCCAGAAAAACATTAATTGAGCCAATATTAGAGCGACGTCTATCTGAGATAAATGAACAAGAAAGGCTTAAAAAAGAAAATAAAGATGAAAAAATATAGCTTATTAATTATTTTTATTTTGATAGTTACAAGTTGCAAGGAGCCAATAGAATATCAATTTATTAACAGTCCTAAAACTGTAGATTGTGAGGGTTTAGATTACGACTTGGCTCATGATGCCTATTATAGTTTTAGACAAGATCTAGCTATTTATGTTAAAAATTTACGAATCGGTTATAACTATCTTAATTACCAAGAAAGTCTAGGGTATTACGTCTACAGAGGAGCCTTAGGTAATTTTGATTTTAATGAAATTGTGACACCACACACTAAAAAACTTTTAGTGTTATTGAAAAAAAATGAGGAATTATGGGATACAACATCAGAGAAAAGTAGTTTAAATTATAAATCAGAATTTGTTACTTGTTTGGTAGAAAATATAAAAAATGAAGAAGTGAAAACTACGCTAAAAGCACTAATAGAGACCAACACCATGAACTCAAGTATTTTTGCAGAGAATTATCGCGCTAACGTATTTGATTGCAATACCGACAATCATTTTGGTATGCTATTGGCTTTTGATACCTATTATCAACATCTATATCAAATGAAATTTTAATGGGTACTATGAAACGTAAAAACCTACAACACCTTAATTTTTCGTCTACTTTACACTCAAAAAGTGAGACTAAAAAATACAAACATCAAAATTTCGTTGCTGGTATTCCACCATTTTTGAGAGGGCCCTATTCAACTATGTATGTAAGAAGGCCTTGGACTATACGCCAGTACGCCGGTTTCTCCACAGCAGAAGATAGCAATGCATTTTATAGAAGAAATTTAAAAGCAGGTCAAAAAGGACTTTCTGTTGCATTTGATTTAGCAACACACCGAGGCTATGATAGTGACCATAAAAGAGTGGAAGGCGATGTAGGAAAAGCTGGTGTAGCCATAGATAGCGTAGAGGATATGAAAATTTTATTTGACCAAATTCCTCTAGATAAAATGAGTGTATCGATGACCATGAACGGAGCAGTTTTGCCAATTATGGCTTTCTTTATAGTAGCAGCAGAGGAACAAGGAGTAGCAAAAGAACACCTTTCAGGAACTATTCAAAACGATATATTAAAAGAGTTTATGGTCAGAAATACCTATATCTACCCTCCTTCTCCATCGATGAAAATCATAAGCGATATTTTTGAGTATAGTTCGAAACACATGCCTAAATTTAATTCAATTTCAATTTCTGGATACCATATGCAAGAGGCTGGAGCTACTTGTGAAATTGAATTAGCGTATACCTTAGCAGATGGTTTAGAATATATTAGAACAGGAATTGCTGCAGGGATGGATATCGATATATTTGCACCAAGACTTTCCTTTTTTTGGGCAATAGGTATGGATCATTTTACAGAAATTGCTAAGTTAAGAGCTGCAAGGATGCTTTGGGCAAAATTGGTTAAAAGATTCAATCCAAAAAATTCAAAATCACTTATGCTAAGAACTCATTGCCAAACTAGTGGCTGGAGCTTAACGGAGCAAGATCCTTTTAACAACGTAGCACGAACTTGTATTGAAGCTGCGGCTGCTGTATTTGGAGGAACACAATCTTTACATACCAATGCATTGGACGAAGCCATTGCATTACCTACTGATTTTTCTGCAAGAATTGCAAGAAATACTCAATTATATCTTCAAAGTGAAACACAGATAACAAAAACAGTAGATCCCTGGGCTGGAAGCGAATTTGTTGAAAAGAAAACAGAAGAAATTGCAGAAAAAGCCTGGGAGTTGATTCAAGAGATTGAAGAATTAGGTGGGATGACAAAAGCAATCGAAGCTGGGATTCCGAAATTAAGAATAGAAGAAGCTGCAGCAAAAAAACAAGCTCGTATCGATTCTAATCAAGATACTATCGTAGGTGTCAATAAATACAGGTTATTAAAAGAAGATCCTTTACAAATTTTAGATGTTGACAATGAGAAAGTAAGAATTTCACAGGTCAACCGACTTAAAAACATTAAAAATAATAGAGATACTCATAACGTTAAAAGCGCATTATTAAAAATTACAGCTGCAGCTAAATCAGGTGAAGAAAATTTATTAACTTTAGCAGTCGATGCAGCTCGATCAAGAGCAACCTTAGGCGAAATCAGTGATGCGTTAGAGGTTGTTTTTGGAAGGCATAAAGCACAAATAAAATCATTTAGTGGCGTGTATAGTAAAGAAATTAAAAAAGATTCCTCTTTTGAGAAAGCAAGAGAATTAGCAAATAAATTTGCTGAATTAGAAGGAAGACGTCCACGTATTATGATCGCAAAAATGGGTCAAGATGGACATGATAGAGGAGCAAAAGTTGTCGCTACTGGTTATGCAGATGTAGGCTTTGATGTTGATATAGGACCTTTGTTTCAAACTCCTGAAGAGGCTACAAAACAAGCTGTTGAAAACGACGTTCACATTATCGGCGTTTCGTCTTTAGCTGCAGGACACAAAACACTAGTTCCTAAAGTAATTAAAGAATTAAAAAAATACCAACGTGAAGATATTATGGTAATTGTTGGAGGAGTGATTCCTCCTCAAGATTATCAATTTTTATTTGACGCGGGTGCTGTTGCTGTATATGGTCCTGGAACAAAAATTAGTGAAGCAGCAATCGATTTATTGCAAATATTGATTGATTCCGTAAATTAATGCAGGATTTTATTGTTTTTAATCAAAATCCGATCTCAGTCATAGAAAAACTAATTTTATAAATAAATTTTAATTATGAATTATAAAAATAAGATGTTGCGTGATGACGCATTAAAAGGAAAAACAATAGTTGTTACAGGTGGAGGAAGTGGTCTCGGAAAGGCAATGACAACCTATTTCCTGGAATTAGGTGCTAATGTGGTTATTACCTCAAGAAATATAGAAAAACTTGAAACAGTAAAAACAGAATTAGAAACACAAACGGGAGGAAAAGTTTTGGCAGTACAATGTGACGTAAGGCATTACGATCAAGTTGAAGCGTTAGTTAAAGCTTCAGTTGAAACTTTTGGAAAAATAGATGTTCTACTTAACAATGCAGCAGGAAATTTTATTTCTCCGACAGAGAGACTTTCAGCAAATGCTTTTGACACTATAATAGATATCGTATTAAAAGGAACTAAAAACTGTACGCTTGCCTTCGGAAAACATTGGATAGCTGAGAATGAAACGGAAAAAGTAGTTTTAAATATTGTGACTACTTATGCTTGGACAGGATCTGCTTATGTAGTTCCAAGTGCTACTGCTAAAGCAGGAGTATTAGCCATGACGAGATCTTTAGCTGTTGAATGGGCTAAATATGGCATGAGATTTAACGCGATTGCGCCAGGTCCATTTCCAACAAAAGGAGCATGGGACCGATTACTTCCGGGTGATTTAAAAGAAAAATTTGATCTCTCTAAGAAAGTACCTCTAAAAAGAGTTGGTGAACATCAAGAATTAGCAAATCTAGCTGCTTATTTAGTCTCAGAATTTTCCGCATATGTCAATGGAGAAGTAATTACAATAGATGGAGGAGAATGGCTTAAAGGAGCGGGACAAATGAACTTATTGGAAGATGTACCAAAAGAAATGTGGGACATGTTAGAAATGATGATTCGAGCTAAGAAAAATCAATAAAAAAGTATTTTTTTTATTAGTTTTTTAAACTTACCCCCTTTACTCTATTGTTCATTACCTGTTAACAAAAATAGCTTTAAAACCGCATAAATAATCGTATTTTTAAGGCAAATACTCGTTTTATATTTATGGGAAAAATAATAGCTATTGCTAACCAAAAAGGTGGGGTTGGAAAAACAACTACATCTGTAAATCTTGCAGCATCTCTGGGAGTTCTTGAAAAGAAAGTGCTTTTAATTGATGCTGACCCACAAGCCAATGCCTCCTCTAGTTTAGGTATTGATATCGATGTGGTTGATAATGGCACCTACCGATTGTTAGAACATACTATAAAAGCCGAGCAGGCTATACAATCTACCAATTCCCCAAATGTTGATATTATTCCAGCACATATAGACTTAGTTGC
Organism: Flavobacteriaceae bacterium; assembly: GCA_024232495.1. GTDB lineage: Bacteria > Bacteroidota > Bacteroidia > Flavobacteriales > Flavobacteriaceae > Marifrigoribacter. Next base: position 13,478 of record JAAEPP010000393.1, on the reverse strand, counting down.
TGTAGAAATAGAGCTAGTCGATGTAGAAGCTAGAGAGTATATGCTTAATAAAGCCATCAATCATTTAAAGGAATCCTACGATTATATTTTAATTGACTGTGCTCCATCACTGGGTTTGCTTACATTAAATGCGCTTACGGCGTCCGATTCCGTAATCATTCCCATACAATGCGAGTATTTTGCTTTAGATGGTTTAGCAAAATTATTAAATACTATTAAAAGTATTCAAAGAATTCACAATAATTCACTGGATATTGAAGGTTTATTGCTTACCATGTATGATTCAAGACTTCGACTGTCTAATCAAGTGGTAGAAGAAGTGAAAAAACATTTTGATAAAATGGTTTTCAAAACAATTATACAACGAAATGTTCGTTTGGGTGAAGCACCTAGTTTTGGAGAAAGTATCATAAGTTATGATGTAGATAGTAAAGGTGCTAGCAATTATTTGAGTTTAGCACAAGAATTAATCGAGAAAAACGAAACCGAGTAAATGGCTAAAGCAACAAAAAAACAAGCCCTAGGTAGAGGATTATCGGCATTATTAAAAGATCCAATCAATGATATAAAGTCGATAAGCGATAACAATGAAAATAAGGGAATAGGAACTATAATTGACTTAGACTTAAAACTAATTGAAATGAATCCATTTCAACCACGATCTAGATTTAATGAAGAATCGTTAAGAGAATTAGCATCTTCAATAAGTGAATTAGGGGTCATTCAGCCCATTACGGTCAGAAAACTTGAATTTAATAAATTTCAATTAGTGAGTGGAGAGCGAAGATTTAGAGCCTCAAAATTAATTGGAAAGATTACTATTCCTGCATTTATTCGAGTTGCCAATGACCAAGAATCTTTAGAAATGGCTTTGGTTGAAAATATTCAACGTCAAGATCTAGATCCCATTGAAATTAGTTTATCATATCAACGTTTAATTGAAGAAATAGAGATAACACAAGAAGTATTAAGTGATCGAGTAGGAAAAAGTCGTTCTACTATTGCAAATTATTTGAGATTGTTAAAATTAGACCCAATTATTCAGACAGGAATGCGAGATCGCTTTATCTCTATGGGACATGGGAGAGCTATTATTAATATAGAAAACTCCAGAGAGCAACTTCGTATTTATGAAAAAGTTATTTCTGAAAATCTTTCTGTAAGGGAAACAGAAGCCCTCGTTAGAAATCTTAAAATTGAACCCAAGAAAAAAACGTTAACAAAAAAAACAGTTCTTCCAAACTATTTAAAAACTGCAAAAAAAGAACTTTCTAAATATTTAGACAGTCCAGTTATCATAAAAAGTTCTGCTATCAACAAAGGGAATGTTTCCATCCCTTTTAAAAATAAAAAAGATTTTTATCGAATCTTGAATTTACTTAAGCGTGAATAATAAATTTATCTATATATTTCTTTTTTTATCTGTAAATAGCTTAATTGCCCAAAAATCAGATACACTTTCCCTAAGTAAACAAAAAGAGCTTACCATTCAAGATAGGCCCACTGAAGAAAACAACTATTACAATCCTTTAGCGCCAGCAAAAGCGGCATTTTACTCAGCTGTTTTACCAGGTTTAGGACAGATTTACAATAAACGATATTGGAAGGTTCCAATCGTCTATCTTGGAATAGGAACCAGTATTTATTTTTACAAACTAAATAATGACGATTACAATCGGTTTAGAAACGCTTACAAAAGGAGATTAGCTGGTTATACTGATGACGAATTTTGGGGAAATGGCACCACCCCTATTGTTTCTTCAGATCGACTGGAAGATGCACAGAAAACAGCCAAAAGGAATAAAGATTTAAGTATTGCTGTGGCTGTAGCTTTTTATTTATTAAATATAATTGATGCGAATGTAGACGCTCATTTAAGGCAATTTAATGTTAACAACGACCTAACGTTGGAACCCGTATTTGAGTTAAATCCTATAGATACAAAAGCAAATTATAGTATTTCATTAAAATATCGCTTTAAATGAAAATAGCACTTTTTGGATATGGTAAAATGGGTAAAACTATCGAACAAATAGCTTTGCAAAAAGGGCACACGATTGTTTTGAAAACTTCTGGAAAATCGTCACTTGAAAAAATTATTGAGGCAGATGTAGCTATTGATTTTTCAACTCCCAAAGCAGCAGCCTCTAACATTAAATTTTGTTTGGAACGTCAAATACCTATTGTTTGTGGAACTACTGGATGGCTTGATAATTATAATGAAATCATAAATTTTTGTAATAAATGTAACGGAGCTTTTATCTATGCGTCTAACTTTAGTATTGGTGTCAATATTTTTTTTAAAATGAATGAATATCTAGCTAAGCTCATGAAACCATGGAAAGAGTATCAGGTTTCTTTGGAAGAGATACACCATACAGAAAAACTTGATACACCAAGTGGAACTGCAATAACATTAGCTGAAGATATAATTAAAAATTCAGATAAAAAAAGCTGGAATTTAAAAAAAGTTGAAAAAAATAATATTAAGATTACTGCAAAAAGGGTAACTAATGTAAAAGGAACTCATACAATTAACTATCAATCAGAAATTGATACTATTTCGATTCAACATGAAGCGCACAGCAGAGAAGGTTTCGCTCTCGGTGCTTTAATTGCTGCAGAATGGCTCATAGGCAAAAAAGGAGTCTTTTCCATGAAAGACGTATTAAAACTAAAATAACAAATCAAATAATAAAATGACTTTTACCACTATACTAATTTTAATTCTAATTGTTCAAATAATTCATTTTTTAGGAACTTGGAAGTTATATAAGAAAGCTGGAAGAAAAATTTGGGAAGCTGCGATACCCATTTATAATTCGATAGTATTAATGAAAATAATCAATCGCCCGTCGTGGTGGACTTTACTCCTATTTATTCCTATTATCAACTTAATAATGTTCCCTGTTATCTGGGTTGAAACACTAAGAAGTTTTGGAAAAAATAGTACTAATGATACTATTTTAGGAGTAGGTACTCTAGGTATGTATATCTACTATGTTAATTATTTTCAGGACGCAACCCATATAAAAGAAAGGAGTTTAAAACCAAGAACTGCAACTGGCGAATGGATTAGTTCTATTTTATTTGCAGTAGTAGCAGCGACCATCATTCATACTTATGTGATGCAACCCTTTACTATACCAACTTCTTCTTTGGAGAAAACACTATTGGTTGGAGATTTTCTTTTTGTGAGTAAGTTTCACTATGGAGCAAGAGCACCAATGACAGCAGTTTCTTTTCCCATGGTTCATGACACTATACCAGTCCTTAGAAAAAAATCTTATTTAGACCAACCACAACTACCGTATTTAAGATTTCCTGGATTTCAAAAAATTAAACGAAACGATATTGTTGTTTTTAGTTGGCCTACGGATACTTTAATTGATATTAATAGACCTTCTAAAGGGTTTAAGGTAAAACCATTGGATAAAAAATCTAATTATGTAAAAAGATGTGTTGGTATTCCTGGGGATGAATTAGAAATCAAAAATGGATATGTTTATATAAATGGTAAACAAAATAGTTTACCAGATAGAGCAAAGCTTCAATTTCGTTATAAAATAGTATCTAAAAGTTCTTTTGTAAAAAGAGATAATTCAGGGAGGTATTTGAATCAACCATCAGCATATGTTTCGAGCCATTTTGATATATCAGACATATACATATCGGACATAGATAGAAAAAACAAAATTATTACGCACATTGCGCAATTAACAGATGAAGCTTATCAAAAAGTAAAAAACAATCCAAATGTCATAGAAGTTGAAAAACTGAACGTAGAGGAAGGAACCTGGAATCAAAGCACTTTCCCACAAGACCCAAGATTTAAATGGAATACTAAATACTTTGGACCGATAACAATTCCTGAAGCAGGAAAAAGTACAGAAATAACGATTGAAAATATTGCTCTTTATAAACGTATTATCGAGGTTTATGAAGGTAGTGAATTTGGAATTCAAAACAAAATTGCTTTATCTGGAACTCAGGTAAAATTAAACGGAAAAATTTTAACTGAATATACTTTTCTACAAGATTATTATTGGATGATGGGAGATAATCGAGATAATTCACAAGATGCTAGAATGTGGGGCTTTGTCCCATTCAATCATGTGGTAGGAAAACCTGTATTTATTTGGATGAGTTGGGATAGTAATGCGGAGGGCTTTATCAATAAAATTAGATGGGAACGACTATTTACAACTGTTAGTGGCGAAGGGAAACCTATTTCGTATTTCATATATTTTGTTGTCTTGTTGGGAGCTTGGTTTATTTTTGATTTTTTTAGAAAAAGAAAAGCTTAACATCCAAAAAATATTAAATTATTGGAAACCATATTAATTCATCCTACTTATTTTACTTCCATCACTCAGATGGTAGCTTATGTCCAGGCTGAAAAAGTATTTTTTGAAGCTGATGATAATTATCAAAAGCAGAGTTATAGAAGTAGAGCTTACATAGCTCATAGTAATGGAAAATTATTATTAAATATACCTGTTAAACATTCACAAAAGGGAATAAGAAAAAAAACGAATGAAGTAGTAGTTGAGAATAGTTTTCCTTGGCAAATTCAACACTGGAAATCTTTAGAATCTGCTTACCGAACTTCGCCGTACTTTGAATATTACGAAGATGAGTTGAAACCTTTGTTTTTTAAACCTGTCCGTTCCTTATTTGATTTTAATTTAGAAGCTTTTGATTTAATCTGTGAATTGTTAGATATAAGTAAAAGATATAAATTCACTAAAGAATATTTTAAAAACCCATCCCAATTAGACCTAAGAAAACTCGTAAACCCTAAGTTGGATTTAGACATAAAATTAGAACCTTATTTTCAAGTATTGAATAAAGAAAATAATTTTATCGCTAACCTTTCCATTCTAGATTTATTATTTAGTGAAGGCCCCAATGCCGTCTCTTATTTAGAAAATCAAAAAATAAATTTTAATCAAATTAATTCCATCCAAAAGTAGCACTAATGGGGTAGTGATCTGAAAATGTTTTTTTAATAGTATTGAAGTCTAAAACCTTTAAATCTTTTGTTGCCAACAAATAGTCTATTCTCATCGGATAATTTTCGAAAGTGAAGGTAGTTCCAATATCACTACCTGCTACCAAAAATGCATCATTCATATCTTTTGAAAGTTGATGATAAACATAAGAAAATGCAGTATTATTAAAATCACCCGAAATAATAACTGGAGAGTCAGATTTATTTTTATGTTGGATAATTTTATCAACTTGATTTTGTTGTTTTACAAAACGTGTACTAACTTTTTTTCTCAGAACTTCGTTGTCCAATTCTTGCAAATATTTCATGCTTGGCAGTATACTAAAAGACTGTAAATGTAAGTTGTAGATGCGAATAGTATCTTTCCCCTTTATAATATCAGCTGCTATGGTATTATTGTAGGAATCTTTAAAATTAAAAGTATAAGTATTAATTAAAGGGTATTTTGAAAAGATAGCATGTCCTAAAATATTTTTGTTTTTAAAGTGAATATACCGGTAAGGGTATTCCGAGAAATTTATGTTCATATTTTTATTGAACTCCTGTAAACAAAGAATATCAGGTTGTTCTTTTTTAAGATAAGAATCCATCATTTTGGGAATGTTTTTTTGGGATTCCTTGGTTTCGTAAAAATTAAATAACCGAACATTGAATGAAAGAATTTTTAGTTGATTTTGTGCATTAATAGTAGGTTTTTTAGTTGATAATTTAATAAAAGGCCCAAAGTGGAAATAAGCTAAGACAACTATTATGAGTGATATAAAAGCATTGCTTTTGATTTTAAAAAACCAATAAACACAAAATAAAATATTGATTAAAATTAATGGTGACACTACTAAACTCAATAACGATAAGTTTGGAAAAGATTTAGGAGTCAAATAAGGTACCAAAAAGGTAACTAATAACAAAAAGGCAACAACAATGTTACTCCAATAAATTAACCAATTAAAAAAACTAAACTTTATTTTCATTAGTTAATCTTTACCTGCTTTAAATAAAAAATCCTTCTCAGCCTTGGTTAAACTATCATAACCACTTTTTCCTATTTTATCAAGAATACGATCAATTTTTATTTGGTGATTAGTAGTTGGGTTTCGTTTGGTGTTTTTTGGTGCTGATTGTTTTGTTTTATGAACTTGCTTAAAATGTTTGTATTTATTAGACTTAAATAGATTTACTAACAAATCCATAAAATTTTCAAACCAGATACCGATATCGTTCCCCTTTTTTAGGTGGATAGCATATACATAACCAAAAATTGCTCCACCCATATGAGCTATCAAACCGCCGGCATTACCCGAAGATGGAAGTTGAAATAAATCTAACAAAACCATAACCAGTCCAACTTGCCAAAGCTTAATTCGAAATGTAAATATACGTACTATAGCGTCAGGAGTATAGGTAGCAATAAAAATGACTATTGCCAGTACTGCTGCTGAAGCTCCCATTAAATTACTTGATATATTATTAAATACTGGAAATAAGTTATATGCTAAAACATAAAAAAGACCTCCATTTATAGCCCCTAACAAATAGATAGTTAAAAATCTTTTAGAAGTAAATAAATTTAATACATAAAGGCCAAACCAATAAAGTAAATACATATTCCAAAATAAATGCCAAAATCCAGCATGTAAAAAAGCATAGGTCACAAAAGACCATGGTTGGAAGACGATTTCTAAAAAACTAGTAGGCAATACAAACCAAGAAACAAGTGTAGATGGGGATAATTTAAAGAAAAAAGATCCCAAATAAAAGATTAAAAAAATCAAGGTATTTATTACAATGATTTTTAAAACTATCGAAAGTTGCTTAAACTGACCTATTAGATTATTTGTATTCACTTGTTATAAAATATATCAGAGTTTTTAATTAATTCCATCGATGCGAATCAAAACTATTCTTTTTCCAATAATAAGCCATTATAAAACCAAATAAAGCGCCTCCTATATGAGCAAAATGTGCTATACCAGTGGCGGTACCTGAAATTCCAAAAAATAAATCACCAGCAATTATAATTGGTATAAAATACTTTGCCTTTATTGGGATTGGTAAAAATATAAGCATTAATTCGGCATTGGGGTACATCATACCAAAAGCTACTAAAACTCCGTAGATAGCACCAGAAGCTCCAACTGCTGGAGTATTAAAATTTACATACAAAGACTCTATGCTTTCAACAGAAACAGCTTCTAAAATCCCAGAGTTATATTGACCTGTAATTAACATACTCATGATTTCTGATTGATTCATTCCTATATTTAAAAGAGCACTCATCCCCTCTTGAATCTGGTAATAATTAACTAAAGTATGAATCAAAGCAGCACCAAAACCAGCAGAAAAATAAAAGAATAAAAACTTTTTAGTGCCCCAATTCATTTCCAAAGGAGATCCAAATGCCCATAATGCATACATATTGAACAAAATATGCATTAAACCTCCATGCATGAACATATGGGTTAAGGGCTGCCAAAATCGAAAATTTGGATGCTCGAAATAGTATAAAGAAAATAATTTATAAGCGCCTTCTCCTAGAAAACCTGAGCCTATAAAAAAAATAATATTAACTATTATTAAAGCCTTTATGGTTTCAGAAATAGTTCTCATTTAAATAAATTTTTTATCAATATCTGATGCATCTAATATCATTAATACTGATTGATTAGTTGGAGATTTCGTAGGCTCTTTGCAAGCAAATAATTGATGAACCAAGTGTTCTAGCTCAGCTTCATTTAATGCTTTACCTGTTTTTACTGCCAATGATTTCGCTAATGATTTTGCTAATAGGTCATTTTGACTAAACCCTGGGTCCGGAACCTCTGTTCGAATATCACTGACCAAACAATCCAATATATTTTTTATCTCGTTCTCTTTTACAGCCACAGGAATGCCATTAATTTCGATCGTATCTTCCTTAAAAGAGGAAAAACTAAATCCCGTATGTTCCAATTGCTGTTGAATACTCTTTAATATTTCCAGATCTAATTTTGAAAAAGTTAATTGCAATGGAAATAATAGTTGTTGACTGGTTGCCTCTTTTACGGTAATATTTTTTAATATTCCTTCATATAAAATTCTTTGATGCGCTAAATTTTGATGAATAAACATAATTCCGCTTTTTATAGGACTCATTATATATTTATTCTGAAATTGGAATATAAAGTTGTTGGAATTGTTTTCTTCATTTTCGAAAAGACTTCCTGTTACTTTATCACTTTCGAACTCAATAGAATCAAAGTCCGTATCATTCTGATCACTTTTTAATCCAACATACATAGCCTCCCATGAATTTACATTAGAAACAGTTTTTTTTGATGTGAATGTATTAAATTTAGAATTCTGATTCTTATTTTCCTGAAAGGGGTTAAAATTTTTATCAACCTCTACAGTAGGAGCAATTGGGCTTTTTTTACTCAGATCATAGGGCGTGTCCATTTCTGGATCTTTATTGAAATCTAAGCTTGGAACAATACTAAATTGACCTAAACTATGTTTTATGGATGCTCTGAGCATGGCATAAATTGCATGCTCATCGTCAAATTTTATTTCAGTTTTTGTAGGGTGAATATTTATATCTATCGTTTGAGGATCGACATACAAAAAAAGAAAATAACCAGGTTGATTGCCCTCTTTTAATAAACCCTCAAAAGCCGATAAAATGGCATGGTGTAGATAAGAACTTTTTATAAAACGATTGTTCACAAAAAAAAACTGCTCTCCCCTACTTTTTTTTGAAAATTCAGGTTTAACTACAAAACCTTCTACTTTAACAATTTCTGTTTCCTCAGATACAGGTACTAACTTTTCATTTGTTTTAGCTCCTAAAATATTAACAATACGTTGTCTAACATTTGAAGGTGGCAAATTGAAAACCGTACTTTCGTTATTAATCAAAATAAATTCTACATTGGGATGAGCCAGCGCTACTCGATGAAATTCATCGATGATGTGTCGGGTCTCTACAGGGTTACTTTTTAAAAAATTCCGTCGAGCAGGAATATTATAAAATAAATTTTTCACTGAAATAGAACTTCCCACAGGAACTACCACAGGAGTCTCGGATATTACCGAACTTCCCTCTATAGTAATGTGAGTTCCTATTTCATCTTTTTCAGTTTTGGTTTTTAATTCTACCTGAGCAATAGCAGCAATAGACGCTAAAGCTTCTCCACGAAACCCTTTCGTATGAATATTAAATAAGTCTTCGGCTATTTTTATTTTAGAAGTAGCATGACGTTCAAAGCAAAATTGAGCATCTGCCTTCGTCATTCCTATTCCGTTGTCAATTACTTGTACTAATGTTTTTCCAGCATCTTTTATAAGTAGTTTAATAGATGTGGCTTTTGCATCAATAGCATTTTCAAGTAATTCTTTAACTAGGGAAGCTGGTCTTTGAACAACTTCTCCTGCAGCTATTTGATTGGCAACATGATCTGGTAATAATTGAATAATATCTGCCATTAGCTTTTAAAAAATATTGATAAATCAAAATCAATAATAAATAAGAATATTAGAATTAAAATAGTGAAAATAAAAAATAAACGATAATTTGTGTTTTTATCAGAGGTTTTTTTTAGTTCAGTAAAGGCAGCTTTAAACTTTGCTTTTAAGTTTTTACTTTCACCTACGGTTGATCGGTAACTATCGAATTTATGCTGCATTTGGAAAGGACTACCCGAACCTTCATTATTATAATAACGAGGTTCATATCCAAATTTTTTGTTTTTACGTGGCTTTAAAATTCCCATTAATCAAAAGTAATTAAATTCAACTTGTTTTAGAAGTGTTTTAACAACGTATTGACAATAAATATACCAAAATTAATAACCGCCTATCGTTCTTAAAAAAAATTAAGAATTTAAATTATTATTCATTCAAAACTAATTTCAATTCAAAATAAGAATATTCATTATTCAGTTTTGATTTTAAATCTGTTAAGTTTTCGTAGGTAAGTTGTTCCATTTTATTTTTTAATTCTAAAAAACGCTTTTCTGAAATTAGATCGTAGATGTCAATTTCTCCCTGAGCTACAAAGTAGGACAAGTGAAATTCGATAGTTCCTCTAACTAAACCTCGCTTTTTTGCAATATCTGGAATTGATAGACCTTCCTTAAATAGTTTTAGAGATATTAATTTGGTATTTACTTTTTTGATTTTTTCGTTAACAACAATTTCATCAATAATAACATTATTCTCATCTGCATATTCATTGATACAAGCTAAAATTTCATCACCATATTTTTGAACTCTAATTTTTCCCATTCCATGAATAGTTTTTAATTGCATATTATTGAGTGGTAATAATTCTGAAAGTTCGTAAAGAGTATGTTGAGTAAAAACTTGAAAATGCGGTATAGATTCAGCTTGCGCTATAACCGATCTTAAATTACGTAGATTATCAAATAAAATTGGATGCTTTGTTTCTGCAGAATAAGTTTTATTTTTTTTTGGTTTCTCTGGTTTTAGTAAAACAGCTTCAGCTCTAAGTTTTAAATATTTTCGGAATTTATAATTTCCATTTAAACCTAATAAACAATAAAGTTTAGACTTTAATAATTCTTCTATTTTATTCGTATTTTTTTCAAATTCTTTTTGAAGCCCTTTATCTTCGGTTGAAAAAGAAAATTCATCAAAGGGAGACTTTATTTTTTCTTTAGTGTGATTAACAAAATAAGTAATAGCCCTATGAATTCGCTCTAAAATAATTTCATCATTTTCAATATCTAATTCTTCATTACTTAACTTAAAAAGCTGGCTATTAAAATTAGTAGCAATTTTTAAGATTGGTTGTATACCTTGTTCTTTTATAACTATCAAAGGAGTTTCAATAGCACCTTTTAAACTAGATATATTTGAATAATATAGATTTAATAGTCGCGTGATTGGGGGTAAAAAATCATAGTAGTTTAGGAGTTCACCTATAAGGTTTAATTGAAATATTTTTTTTGAAACTAATAAATCACTCTCTTTTGGAGGAAATTCGGTAATGTGATTCGTGAAAGTTGCTACTCTTAGGTCAGTAATGATACTTTCTTGATTAATTTCACTTTTCAATACGACACCATTTAATGTTCTACAACGACTCAAGGCAACATAAGTTTGCCCATGGGCAAAAGCTGCGTTAGCGTCAATTATAGCTTTATCAAAAGTTAAACCTTGACTTTTATGGATGGTAATTGCCCATGCTAATCTTAAAGGTATTTGCGAGAAAGAACCTATACAATTCTCAGATATTTCATTAGTTTTTGAATCAATTTCGTAGCTTACATTTTCCCAAGTTTCAGGGCTTACCGTTATAGTTTCAAGTTCTCCTTCGCATTGAACTTTTACTTCTTTTTTATGAATTGCTATTATTTTACCTATTTTACCGTTGTAATATCTTTTTTCTGGATTACTATCATTTTTAATAAACATTACCTGTGCACCTTTTTTCAAAAGTAACTCCTTGTGTGTTGGGTATGAAGTTTCTGAAAATTTACCTTGAATAATAGCTTTATAAGTTTCGGATTTTCCTTTTAATTTATTTAAATTTTTACCATTAAGTACATGTGTCTTTTTATTATGAGTCGTAAGTGTAATAAACCCCTCATCCTCCTTTGGAATAAAATTTGGCAAGAATCTTTCATTAAGTTTTTTGATTGAATCTTCAGACATTTCACCGGCTCTTATTTCATTTAAAATACGAATAAACTCTTGATTTTCTTGCCTGTAAATATGTTTCAGTTCAATATTTACGGTATGACTGTCGATAAATGCTTTACTACTAAAAAAATAGGGAGTCTCGTAATGACTTTTTAATAAATTCCATTCATTAGTATTTACAACAGGAGCTAACTGCTGTAAATCTCCAATCATTAAAACTTGAACTCCACCAAATACTTTACGTTTATCTCTATATCTTCTTAAAACCTGATCGATGCCGTCCAATAAATCCGAACGCACCATACTTATTTCATCAATAACTAATAGATCCAACGACCTAATAATATTAATTTTTATTTTACTAAACTTATGTTGAAACGAGGATCCTCTATTATTAAATTTAGAATCATTAGGTAAAATAGGTCCAAATGGCATTTGAAAAAAAGAGTGAATTGTTACTCCTTTAGCATTAATAGCTGCCACACCTGTTGGAGCAACTACAATAACTCTTTTTAAAGAATTAGATTTTAGTGAACGTAAAAAAGTAGTTTTACCAGTTCCTGCCTTTCCTGTTAAAAAAATTGTACGGTCTGTTTTTTCAACAAATTCCCAGGCTAAGTCTAATTCAGGATTTTTAAGCATACCATTAGAATACAAAACTTTATTTATGTAAAGTTATGAAAAGAAAAAAACTTCTTTACAAATGGATTATTTGGCCTCTTTTCTGAGTTGAGCCATTTTTATAGCAACGATAGCGGCTTCTACACCTTTGTTTCCATGTTTTCCTCCACTACGATCTATGGCTTGCTGCAAAGTTCGGTCTGTTAATACACAAAACATTACAGGGATATCATTATCTAAATTTAATTGCATTATTCCATTTGTAGTAGCTTCACAAACGTAGTCAAAATGTTTAGTTTCACCTTCAATAACACTACCAATAGCGATGATCGCATCTAACATTTGGAAACTTTGTTGCATTTTTTTACAACCGTAAACTAGCTCGAAACTCCCAGGAACATTCCAACGTACTATATTTTCTTTTATAGCGCCACATTCCAAAAGAGTATCATAAGCACCCTGAGACATTCCTTCTGTTATTTTTGAATTCCATTCAGAAACAACAATCCCAAACCGAAAATTTTTCGCATTTGGGATTGTTGCTTTATCATAAGATGATAAGTTATTGTTTTCTGTCGCCATATTATTTCATTGCTTCAGCTTTTCCTAGATATAAAGTAGCTTTATCAGCTTCAGGTGATTTTGGGTAGTTATCTAAAATAGCATTTAAATGTTTTAATGCAACAGAAGATTTACCTAAATCGATAGCTATAATTCCTGCTTTTAATAAAAAACGTGGAGCTGTAAGTTCGCTTGAACTCATCGACACAGCATTTTCGTAATACTTTAAAGCTTCTTCTTGCTGATCTAATTGAGCAAAAGCGTCTCCAATAGCCCCTTTTGCAATAGGAGCTACATTAGCATCATCTGCTTTAAATTGGTCTAAGTGCTTAATTGCTTCTAGATATTTCCCTGTATTTAAATAGGCAACACCAGCATAATAATTTGCTAAGTTAGCTGCATTGGTGCCGCTGTAATTATCGATAATATCGACAAAGCCAAATTTTCCATTCCCTCCATTTAGAGAAAGATTAAATAAAGAATCTTTTGTGGTGGCAGCTAATGCTTGCTCATAATAGGATTGAGCTTGAAACATTTCGTTCATTGCCTCAGTTTCTTTCGGTTCTTGGATAAAGTTTTGAAAACCTAAAAATCCTAAAACGCTAACTGCTACAACTCCAACGAAAATTAAAATTGCTTT
>JAAEPP010000392.1 GCA_024232495.1 Flavobacteriaceae bacterium | reverse complement strand
TTGGAAAAATGAAAACATTTTTTATAAATGGAAATTGTGAAAATAAAACATGTAAACCTTTTGCCCTAAAACATGAATTGTTTATTCAACAAAACACCACAATCATATCAGTACACTCTCCATTTCATAAGAATAATCTATTAAGAATATTAAGACTTATTATTTCCAAACTACACTAAATAATTAAAGAAAAACAACGATAAAAATGTGGGGGTTGATTGCAGTTTAGCGAGCGGCAACAATAGGGAATAAGATTTCCAAATATGTGTGGATCTGTGTCATATGTGGACTGCGTAACTGCAGAGGAGGCCTAAACATGCAACCTTGCGGAATCTGTGGAGAGTGTACCGGAAACTGTTGTTGACAATTCTAACGATTTAAACCCAAAAGAATAAATAAGAAGAACTGGCACCATTCAGATAACGCACTGCCAGATTCCTCCTCGAACACGTATTTTTTTTTAAGAGACTCATTATAAGCAACCCAGACTCTCGAATGGTCAAAAATTTAAGAAACTCCAGTACTGGAAAAAAAATTACTAAGAAACTTTTATATTTTTGGTGAAATATAAGAGCTGCTATTTTCTGTGTTCTGTTTTGTTTTAGTGTGGTGTAGAAATAGTTTTGGAGAGGGGCACTCGTTTTTAGCGTTTTTGTCATCTCATTCAGCCTTCAAACCCAAAAACTCAATTTTTTAGTTCAACAAATTGTTCGGAAGTCAAGTATAATCAGGGCATGACCAAAACCAAAACACGCTAATCAGAATTGGAAACTAAAGTAACAACTTTAATGAGTTTTGACATTTCCTGTTCATGCTATATAAACATTTTAAATTTTCAAATCAGTCTTGTGTTCTACCACAACACGCACGAATATCGACGAATTATGACAAAGTTTACCCAAGATGGAAAAAAGGCAAGCAACTCTATTCAAGTTTGGTATCACAAGAGAGATTTCTCATCGAGATACTCAAATCACCTCCCCTAGGCCAAGTTTTGTTTCAAGCGACGTCAAAGGACCACAGAGATGTAACATTTGCTCAAAAGGTTTCAAAACAAAAAC
>JAAEPP010000391.1 GCA_024232495.1 Flavobacteriaceae bacterium | reverse complement strand
TCCGCACCTGTGACGAACCCGCCGGGTACAGGCTGGGGCCACGCCGTGGCCCCCTGCCAGGACCCACTGGGCCCACAGTGCCCCCCATGGCGGGGGGCCGGGCCCACAGGCTGGGACCTACCACGGTCTAAAACCGGTAGTAGGTGCTCCGCACCTATGACAATCCAGCCGGGTCCAGGCTGGGGCCACGCCGTGGCCCCCTGCCAGGACCCATTGGGCCCACAGGGCCCCCCATGGCGGGGGGCCGGGCCCACAGTGCCCCCCCTCCGCTCGTACAGTGGACGGAGGGCCGGACGGTCGGGCCAGCAAGGGGTTAGACGCCTTGCTGGTCTGCGAGACTGGGCTGGGACCAGGCCGAGGCCACACTGTGGCCTCCTGCCAGGACCCACTGGGACCACAGTGCCCCCCATGGCGGGGGGCCGGGCCCACAGTCTCCCCCTCCCTGCTGGGACCATGCTGGGGCCACGCTGTGGCCCCCTGCCAGGGCCCACCGGTTGCAGTTTCTTGGCAGATTCTGAGACCAGGCCGTGCCAAGCACGGCCGAAGTGGCCCCGGCAAGGTGTCTCACACCTCGTCCGGGTCCCGCATTCTGGATTAAAGGTCCGGTCTGCCGCCCGGCCCTGTCATGGTGTCGTTACACACCGTGCTGGGGCCACTGACGCCCTGACTTCGAGTCAGGCTGTGCTGCCACCCTGACCCTGAGTCAGGCTCTGTCACATGACTCTAACGATTCCCCCCCCCGGGGGTTTTGATTGTTACTGAACCCTGTCCCCCCCAGGACCCAGGACCCAGTACCCAGGACCCGTTCAAGTCCCAGGGCGCCGGGGGCCGCGGGCACGAGGCCCCCCATGGCGGGGGGGCCGGGCCCAAAGTGCCCCCCTCCACTCGTACGGTGGACGGGGGGGTCAGGCAGTAGGTCCAGCAAGGCCGTGCCGAGCACGGCCGAAGTGGCCCCGGCGAGGTGTCTGACACCTCGCCCGGGCCCCACAGTGTCCCCCATGGCGGGGGGCCGGACCCCACAGTGCTCCCCATGAGGGCCCCATAGCTGGGAAACTTCTGAGTTTAGCCTGGCAGATCACTGAACTTGCGTTACAGGTCAGGGGCTGGGGGCTGAGAATGGCCGGCGCCGAGCTGGCCTCTCACTCGCCGTGTTGCAGAGTCCGGCCTCCGGGACTCAGGATGGCCGGCCTGGACGAGCCTCCGCCGGATCGCTCGCCGGCGGGTAAGCTGGGCTCTGCACTGCACAGTGGTGCACTGCACTACGCTGCGCTGCACTGCACTGCACTGCACGGCACTGCACTGCACTACGCTGCACTGCACGCCACTATCGATGGCCTTGGCTGCAGATGACCCTGGCGGCCCCAGGGGCAATGGCCCTAGGGCGAGGGCCCCGGGGCGTCGCCCTGCTCGACCAGCTTAGTCGACAGATGTGGATCCGATCCTAAGTTATACATAGGTCGGTTTTCCGTCCGTATGTCCGGACCCGGGGGTAGGTCCGAGGGCCCTAGCCTCCGTGGGAGCCATGGATGAAGGGGCGCAGAGCGCCCCCTCACTCCTAGTACATCCTGGCGTGCGAGATGCCACCGCTAGTGTCACCGCCAGTCACCGCCGCCGCCGGCGGGTCGGACAGCATGTGCACTGCACATTGTGTACTGCACTGCACTGCACCGCACTGCACTGCACTGCATTGCACTGCACTGCCTACACAGCTCCGGGGCCGAAGCCTTCGTGGCCGGACGGGCGGCCCAACACCTGCAGGCCAAGGACCTGATGGGGTGCTCCACCTCTTGCATGAGGAGGAGCAGGGCGACGCCCTCCGCAGCCTTATGGCGGTCCCGCTGGCGGGCCAGGTGCGTCCCGCCATCAAGCAGTACCTGAAGAGGGGGGCCCTCGCCGTGCTCGGGGCCAAGCAGGGCAGCTTCAACATGGAGCCCATGGTCGTGACACCAGGTGGGGGCTCCTCGTGCGCGGCACTGCACTGCACTGCACGGAACTAAGCTGCGTTGCACTGCACTATGCCCAGACCCAAGCCCAGGGCACCGTTTTTCGGGCCCTGCCATTGGGCAGTGCCTTGGGAGGGTGCCCCTCGCCCCGCTCGGGGCCGAGCAGGGCAGCCTCGCCATGGCGAGCGAGGTGCTCGGGGTCATGGCGCCGGGTAAGGCTCCTCGTGCTCCACACTGCACTGCACTGCGCTGCACTGCACTGCACTGCACTGCACTGCACTGCACTGCACTGTGCGGTGCTGCACTGCACTACGCTGCATAGGTGCTGGATCGGAGCCTGCGTGGCCGGACTGGTGGCCCGTCGCCTGGCAGGGTGAGATGCTGAGCTGGCCCTCCACCCACCGCCCACGGCCCACCGCCGGTGGGCCGTGGTCCGGGGAAAGATGTAGGGTGAGATGCCTGCTACCGGACGGACACTGACCTTTCTACCCCAGGAAAGGGGGCCAGTGCTGCAAGCATGAGACCTCCGTCAGCGGAGGCTGAAATTCCAAGGCCAGCAAGGTTGGGGACAAGTGCTGCCGGGATGGCCAGGTGAGACTGAACTCCGGCCTGCACTGCATGACATGCGTTGCACTGTCAAGGATCGTCCCGATCGCAACTTGCCGGCCATGCTACGGGCGATTAGTCACAGCGGTGCCTAGTCACCAGGGACTACACATGGCCCGCCGTGTCCTTGATAACATATGGACCATGACGGATATGTGTACGGTGGATGGGGGTGCAGCGCCTCCATCGATGTTCTGTACACGCACAATACATTGTGCATTGTACTGTGCACTATGCATTATACACTGCATGATGCACTGTTCTCCAGGCGCGGCATTGTACGCTGTGCACTGTACATCGTACACTGCACAGTACACTGTGCGCCGGGCACGGCACTGTACACTGTGCACGGCACAGTACCATAGATGCTGAGTAGCTCTGTGCAGGTGTTCGGGGGAAGGCCCGTTCGCCGGTCCTCAGCCCTGCATTCGACATTGAGGTATGTCCGGGACAATACCTGGGCTCCGTGCAGGAGCCTGTCAGATACGTTGATTGCAAGACCCGACCTAGATTAACCTGGCCTAGGTCGGCCTCAGACCGCCTGGCCTAGATTAGCCGGCAACCGGTTGGACCGGCCGGCGCCGGGTAGTCGATCGGTGGCCAATGCCGGAACGGCTTGGCTTCAACAGCTTGTTGGTCAAGGCTAACAGGGCGGGGCAATGGGGGGGCGAGTATGATGGCACCGTCACCGGGCCACTCACCTTTCTCCCCCAGATTTCATCCAGTCGACATTGCTTTACTTCGATGGAAGAGGCCTCACTGGAAGAAATGACTGCAGGTACGGTCCTGCACTATGCACAGTGCGCGACACGTATTGTACACTACACTGTACATCGTACACTGCATTGTACACTGCACTGTACATCATACACTGCACTGTGTGCTGCACTATACACTGTACGCCGGGCCCGGCACGGTACAGTGCCCGAGGTGCTGAGTGGCTCTGTGCAGGTGTTCGGGGTGAGGCCCGTACGCCGGGCCACAACCCTGCGTTCGACGTTGAGGTATGTCCGTGACATGCTCACAGATGAGCTCCATGCAGGAGCCTGTCAGACGCGTTAATTGCAAGGCCCAGCCTACACTAGCCTGGCCTAGTTTGGCCTGGCCTAGATTGGCCTGGCCTAGATTGGCTTCAGGACACCTGGCCTGGGTTAGCCTGAGCGGCCTTTGTGGAGCCGGCAGCCGGTCGTACCGGCCGGCACCGTATAGTTGATCTGTGGCCAGTGCCGAGACGGCATGGTTTCAACAGCTCATTGGTCGGTAGTAGGGCAGCGCGCTGGGGGCGTGTATGGTGGCATCGCGAGCGAACCGCTCACCTCCCCCGCCCCCTCCAGGTTTCATCCAGCCGGCGTTGCATTACCCTCAGTGGAAGGTGCTTCACTGGAAGAAACTGACTGCAGGTACAGCCCTGCACGGTGCACATGGTGTGACACATGATGGTGTCGGGCAAATATTGTGTGCTGAACTGAATAATGGTTAACCAACCTCTTGCAGGTTCCCGGCTTGGACAAGTCGAGGCACTGTGAGGATGGTATCGGACCAGGACCGAGTGTTCGGCCGGCCATATCCGCTGCCGGATCAGGTATAGCGATGTCAGCAGTTCATGGTGACACAAATCCATGTATTCAGTCTTGGCCTTGGCGGCTAGAGTAACACTTCCGTGTTCAGGAAACCGGCCTCACGGAGTGACTGCGGAGGGGCACAACGCCATGAAGGCCTGTGGCTCCCCTGCCTCTGATGGGAGTAGGTGCTTCGAAGCAAGACCGTTTCCTCACATCTCGCCGAGACACCAGCTACTTTTAACAGTGATTACAGCTATTTTGCCATGTACATTGACGGAACATCTTCTGTACCATGACTGCAAAATAAAATTGCTGAGCTGAGTTTGCTATTTGTCGCTCATGACAAATGGTGTGGGATATCAGCCTCTCCTAGCCATGGA
>JAAEPP010000390.1 GCA_024232495.1 Flavobacteriaceae bacterium | reverse complement strand
TGAACTACGCCTTTCCCATGGAATAAAACGATCCCGTTTGCCTTAAAACGTTGTAAACGAACGTATCACAACGGTTCTGTCCATGGGAACAGCATAGAACATTTACATCCAGGGTTTCTTATAGCTCCCCATGAAACTTAGTAAATACTTAGCCGTGCAATAAGAGTTCACCTCAATTTCTCAAAAAGTACGTTATTCGCATGGAATAAAACGATCCCATTTGCTCTAAAACGTTGTAAACAAACGCATTACAACAGCTCTGCCCGTGAGAAAACCCTAGAGCTTATTACACCGAGGGTTTCTTATAGTTTCCCAATGAAACTTAGTGAAAACTTAGCCCTGCAATAAGATTTCATCTCAATTTCTTATAAAGTACGCCTTTTTGCATTGAATGAAACGATTCCGTTTGCTCTAAAACGTTGTAAACAAATGTATTACAACAGTTCTGTCTATGGGAACCGCCTACAACTTATTACACCGAAGGTTTTTTATAGTTCCCCATGAAACTTAGAGAAAACTTAGCCCGGCAATAAGAGTTCACCTCAATGTCTTATAAAAATTTGTCTTTCTCATGGAATAAAACGCTTCCGTTTCCTCTAAAACGTTGTTAACATATGTATTACAATAGTTCTGTCCATGA
>JAAEPP010000389.1 GCA_024232495.1 Flavobacteriaceae bacterium | reverse complement strand
TGTATTAAAAACAATTATTGGTATGCAAGTTAGATTTGTTAATGCTGAAACTGGAACTATTTTTACAGGAAGTGGTAGTGGTGAAGCAGTTACAATTAAACGATCTCAAATTGGAGAAGACAATGAAGTTAAATTTAATAAGTCTACTATTGGAATTGCCACTAAAAAAGCTTTAGAATCTGGAACTGCCCGTATCGTAAAAAGGATGATAAAACGTGGGATATTTAAAGAATAAAATATTATTAATTTTATTTTTCTTACCATTGGTAAGTTATGGCCAGTGGTCTTATACATTTACAGACCCTTGTACTTTAACTCAACAAACAATCCAAATAGGTGGTAATAATGCTGTTGCCTTAAATTATTTTGGAAATGTCCAAACATTTTCTCAAGATGATTTTACAAATGGAGCTTTTGATTCTTGGTTAGATTTAGTTACTCAAGCTAATTCATCAAGTCCTTGTGAAAGTGTAACTCAAGTACTATTAAATACTACTAATTCAGTAGCAGTTCAAAATACAATTACAGTTGTTACAAGTATAATGTCTGTACTAGGAGGAGATATGTTACCTCAAGCAACTTCATCAGCAGCAGCCCCAGTAGCAGAAGCAATAGATAATTCAGCAGGTGAAGATGAAGAAGAATCAGGTAATGAAGAAGAAGAAGCTGAAGGTGCGGTTGCTGTTTCACTAGCTAATTCTCTTTCAAATGCAGCAGATGGAGGAAGTGCAGAAGCTAATAAAAATGCAGGTTCATTAATTGCATCAGGTGATATTGTAGTTATTGACAATCAAGATAATTCAAATGGACGTCAAGTAAAAGTAGTCAGTTCAATAACTCATGCTAATACAGAACAAACTAGAATTAAAGGAGCTTTATTTACATATACATCTGTTACTAATGATTTTAGTTTAACACTTTATAAATCATGGATTAATCCAAACAGAACATTTAATTTAGTAGGAGCAAATACTACAATGACAGATTGGAAATATAATCATTTAAATACAACTACAGTTTTAGAATCCTTTAAATTTTATAAAAATAAGTATACTGGTATGGCTGGTATCAATCTTACAATAGGGAAATTAGGTAAACGAGAATTACAAAACATATCAGCAGTTGCTGGATTACACAGAAATTTTAAAATAAGTGACAAAGTAACTACATCAACTTTATTATTAGGTGTTTATTCTCCGTTTACACAATATTATGAAGGTAAATGGTGGGATCCAGGTATGTTAATAGTACCTTTTAGTTCATGGGATATAAAAATAACAAAAACATTTAAATATAATATCAGTTTTACTGGGGTTTGGCATTCACAAGGAAATGCCTTAAATTTCCAGGTATTAACTGGTGGTAAAATAAGATTTTAATATGAAAAAAATAATTATAACATTAATGCTCTTACCTATACTTTCATTCTCACAGGAATGTTATACTGTAACTGAAGTAAGCACACAAATTGAAATGGAAGAAATTAGTAAAAACCGTATAATATTTGGTATAAAACAAATAATGGAAGATGTAATATCAGATAAATATGAATTATGTATGGATGGAAAACCTGTAAAAGTAGTAGTACAATCTATTGAAGCTCCTCAAACAGGAATTGAACTTGGCCCATGGACTAAAGTAAGTAAAAAAACAATAGTTACATTACTACTTTATATAGATGGCAAAGAAATTGAAGTAGTTGGTAAAGCTAAATCCACAGTAGAATCAACACTTATTGATTTAAATAATGATAAATTATCATTTAATAAAACAACATTTTCATCTGCAGTAAAAAAGGCAATTGAGCGAATAAAGTTTTAATTTTCCTCGAATATAACTAAATTTTCATATATTTATTGACAAACATAAAACGATAATAATATGAGGATATTAATATTAATTGTTTCGTTTATTCTCCTATCACCAACTGTTTCACATGCCCAATTTTTAAAAGAAGTCTATAAAGATTTTTTAAAATATGGTACTGTTTATGGAGCGGGTGATATTTCAAACTCAATAGAGGCTGCAGAGCCTACCTATTTTTTAAGAACAAACCCAGATGGAAGTTTATATTCAATTCCTGATGTGGTTGATAATACTCCAAAATACCCTTTTGATTACAGATATGGATTTGGTATAAGAAAATTAGCCAGATTTGATTACGAAAGAAAACCAAAGAATTTTTATGATGGGACAGAACAACAACTAGCATTTACTGCCCCAACATCAGCAGTACAAGGATTAGAATATCAATTCCATTATGAAAAAGAAAGATGGAGAGGTGAAAATTTTACTAATTACAATTATTTTCTAAAACACACAGGTAAATATCATATTGTAAAACTTCAAGCTAGAGAAGTAGGTAAAATTAATCTTAAATACAATTCAGCAGAAGTAAGAGGTAGATTACCAATAGGAAAAAAGTTTAGTTTTTCAGCTGGGGCCATATTAAGAGGACATGAAAGAGCTTACGGTTACAATCCAGTAGAAATATGGTTAAATGAAATTGATGAATTTGGAAACCCAGTAAACCAATGGTATGAATTAGGAAGAAATTACGGTTATAATGATATTTTCTATACACAAACAAGCATAGACCCAATTACAGGAGAAGAAACAACAATGCAAGATTGGTGTTGGGTAGATGAAGATGGAAACCAAGTAGCACACTCAGATTTAGATTTTAGAGAAACTGTAATGCCTATGTTAATGAATAGGTTTAATGGTGAAGCTTGGGATTTATTAGATCCATGGTTAGATTTAGCTCCAATAGTAGGTTTAGATTTTTACCACTACAAAAAAGATTTTTGGTTACATGGCTATGCTAATTACATTTTACCATATCACAGATATATTAGAGGAGAGGAAGATTTTAGCTACTTACATAGAAATAGTTGGGGGCTTGGTGGTCACAATAATAATTTAAAAGGTGAACAATGGCACGATTATTCTTTTGGTGTTAATTTAGGAACAAAGATTGGAAAAAATTTAGGAATATTCATAGAAGGAGAATATTCTAAAATGTGGGATAGTAAATTATATCAAACTACATTTGGATTAAACTATACATTTAAATAATGGCAAAGCAAATAGGAGAAGATACTAAGGTAACTTTAGATTTAAAAACAATAGGAATGATAGTAGCTTTTACTGTTTCCTTAGCAGGTATGTATTTTACCTTAAAGGCAGACATAGCTTATGCTGCCACACAACCCGAACCGGTTATTGAAAGAGTTGAATATGACTTAAAGGATGAGTTAGTTCGACAGACAATAATGGATACCCAAGAAGACGTTGAAATGATACTGGAAAAGATGGAGAAGTTGGAAGAACGTCTTTATGAGTTGTCTAAAAATAGATAAACATGAAAAACTTACTATTATTACTATATTTTATACCCTTAACACTATCAGCACAACAGGAAGTCCCACCAGAATATTGGTTAGACGATTCAAATTATGAAACAACAATAAACGGAAATTCAGCCTTTGGAGATGATGATAATAAAATCATAGTAGTAGAATATTGGGCTAAATTTAATGAAGTAAATTGTTATCCACACTGGGAAGAATTAGCAAATAGACCAGATGTTGAATATTATAGAGTAGATATCTCTAAAGCCCCATTAGCAAAGAAAAAATATAGAGTTAGAATGGCTCCTACTATGTTTATTGTAACTCAAGATGGAATACAATCCAAATTTAAAGCAGGATTAGATCTACTATTCCCATCATCCAAAGAAGATGTTGAAGAAGCTATTGAAGAAGCTAAAAATTCCAATAGATTTTAATATTTATAATCACAACAATAAGGTTCCGCTAATAGTTTTCACTAATTTTTAAAAACTAGAAGTATGGCATTTAAAGATTTGTTTAAAGACGACAACAACATTAATGAAAAAAACGTGGTGGGCTTTATGTCCTTCATGGTAATGGTTATCTTTGCAGTAGTAGACATTGTAACAGGTGTTTACGGTAAAGAATTACAGATTCAAGATTACATATACAACTCCTTTGTAATCATAACACTCGGTTCATTCGGAATCGCTGAGGTAGGCAAAATCTTCGGAAAGAAAAAAGACGAAGACAATTAGTTGCTAGTTACATTTGTTTAACTTAAAACCCAATTTTATGGAAATTCTAAACAAGGTCGGCTCTTGGGCTGACAAACTGACTCACATAGGTGTGTCTTTAATTGCTTTAGGGGTAGTACTAGAAGTACTATTCAGTGGAGCAGGAATCCCTTTTTGGCCTAATATATCCGTGGTAGATAATATCATGGCAATTTTAGGCGGACTTAACGCAGAAGGTCTACTAGGTTTAGTAGGTGCTTTTGTATTGTATCACATAGTTAAAAAATAAGGAGGTGTTTAATATTTATTCCCGTACCGCAAGGTGCGGGAATTTTTATTTAAAACTATAACTATGAGAAAGAAAATGATAACAGCGGCGTTAAGTTTAATATTACTAAGTGGGTGTGGGGCTAGTAAAGTTCCAGCTGACGAATGTTGTACGCCAAAAACAGAACAAGAACACCATGAAGGTGTAATGAATGGTGTACTATTTGCTTTAATAACGTACGCTATTTTTAGCGTAGTAAAATTATAAATTATGAAACTAGAAGTATTAAGAGTAAGTTCACAAAAAGATAGCACAAATGGATTATTATTTGATGTAACAGATGAAAGAAAATTTTTATGCTATACTTTAGAAGATGAATACAGAGAAGATAAAGTAAAACATGAAACAAGAATCCCAGAAGGAACATATAAAATCACACTGAGAAAAGTAGGTGGATTTCATAGTAAATATGCTACAAAATATGGTGCTATGCATAAAGGAATGTTATGGGTAAGAGATGTACCAGGATTTGAGTATATTTTAATCCATACTGGAAATACAGATGAACATACTTCTGGATGTTTATTAGTTGGAGACACTCAACAACAAAATGTTACAAAATCAAAAAGCGGATTTATAGGAGCTTCAGTAGATGCCTATAAAAGAATCTATCCATCAATAGCAGAAGCAGTTGAGCGTGGAGACGAGGTAGAAATTTCGTATATTGATTACGACACAGTGTAAAAACTAAAATTATGTTTAAAGAAATTAAAAAGGGAATGTTTCCGTTTCTAATTGCATTCTCTGCTTTGTCAGTAAGTGCATCGGCAGCATTCTACTCAGTTTATGGATTAAGCAAATTATTTGCTGGAGCCCAATTTCAAGTTATTATAATGGCAGGTTCATTAGAATTTGCTAAATTAGTAACAGCATCTTTATTATACCAATATTGGGACTCAATTAATAAAGCATTAAGAACTTATTTATCAATAGCAACTATAGTATTAGTATTAATTACTAGTATGGGTATTTATGGGTTTTTAAGTGCAGCTTATCAAGATACTTATAGTAAATTAACTATAGCAGAAAATCAAAAGGGTTTTATACAACAAAAAGTAGAATTTTATCAAGCAGATGTAAATAGATACGATGAAGAAATTAAAAGAATATCTAGTAATATTAGTACTTTATCTAATGCAAAAGCTTCGTCCATCCAAGTACGAGACACCACGGTATCTGGAGGCGTTAGAACAACAATCTCCACAACTGAGCTTAGAATGGCGCAGAATCGTATTAATATTGAGGAGGAGAATCGTAAGTTGGCGCAAGGAAAGAGAGAAATAGCAGCTGATTCACTTCAGAAATTCCAGTTACAAGTGCTGGAACTAGAAAGTAACAACGAAGTTGCTGGGGAACTAGGACCACTGCAGTATTTATCGGGTTTGACGGGTACTCCTATGGATAAAATCATAAATATACTATTACTTATTATAATTTTTGTATTTGATCCTTTAGCTATTTCATTAGTTGTAGCTGCTAACTTTGCTTTTGATAAAGCATATCCTAAAAGAAAATATAGAGAAAATCTATATGGAGAAGATGTTGAAGTTAAACCTTTATCTTTTGAAGAAGAAAGAGAACAGTATATTAAAAACCATGGTAAACAGTGGGATGATAAAATCAATATCAAAAACTATGGTGATGATGAGGAAAAAAGAATGGATATTATTGGTCAAAATGGTAATGATGGAGAACATTATTTTGATGAATTAGATCTAAATAAAGATGGAATTGTTGATGATTCAGAGATAGGAGAAGCAAAAAAAAGAATAGCTGAGTTAGAAGAATCAATTCTTAATAGTGGAATAACTAAAAGTTCAAATAGGGTAGATAAAGCTTTACAAGAAGTAAAAAAATTAAAAGGTATAGTTTCTGATTTGGAAGATGATGAAACAAAAACTTATTAGACTTCCACGAAAAAACTAGGATACCCGAGGAAGTCATCGTATATTTAGGGTATAATAATAAAATAAATAAAAGTTATGTCAGAATTCAAGCAATTCATTCAGTCAATTAAAGACGATCCAGTAGAGTTTATAATGAGTATGTTATTCCTTGGAACTATAAGTTTCTTGTTTTATGTTTCAATGTGGATTTTTTATTAATATATGTTTAAGATACCATTAACTAGGAAACAGGTAGAGAAAGAACTCTCTAATTATCAAAAAATAAATTACAATCAATTTAGATGGTGGAGAAGTTATCAACCAAAGAACAAACCACTTGATAATCGTAAACCACTTCGTGATAGAATATTAAATGGTGACTTTGACTATTCATGTTATAAAGCACAACAATATCAAGTTGAATACCAATTAAATGATATTTTAGAAGAATGTGGTATTGATTACCAAAAATATTTAGAAAAAACATCAGTTATTAGGGCTCGAAGAAAACGTTTGATTGAGGATTTTGAAAAAGATGAAAATGAAAGATTACGTTCCCTAACAGTTGAATTTACCAAATATTTTAAATGCAATAGAGAACAAGTTGAAGAAGAAATGTTAAAATGTAGTGGTACCCTGATAGATCTTTATTATATTATCGAAGAAAAGTATAAAATAGTTCATATGCCTTATCCATTAAAGCGTAGAGGACGACCTAAAAAATTAAGTATATGAAAGTAAGTCATGAAGTACCTCGTTGTTTATTAACATCATCAATAGAATTTAATGATTATGATTATTGTTTACCTCATCTATTAGATCAGGATGAAGAATATCTCCAATATTTTATTGATGCTAGAGATAAAGGCAGGTATGTTATAATGGATAATTCACTTCATGAATTAGGTGAAGCATATGATTATGATAGATTACGTCACTGGGTAACAGAATTACAACCAAATGAATTTATAGTTCCAGATGTTTGGATGAATTGTGCTCAAACAGCAGCTCAAGCTAAATATTGGAGACAATTTAAATACCATAAAAATACAAAAATAACTGCAGTAATTCAGGGAGAAAATAAAAACCAAGCATATTTATGTGCCAACCTATTACATGGGTTAGGATATAAAAAATTATGTGTATCATATGGTGCTACTTGGTATAATGATTTCTTCCCACACAGTAATGTAGATATGGGAAAAGCATTAGGTAGAGTACGATTTGTACAGGGTTTACTTAAATTAGATCAATTAAAAGATATTAAGTTTCATTTATTAGGATGTGCAATACCACAAGAATTTGGTTGGTATGATAATAATCCTAGAATAGAAACAATAGATACTTCAAATCCAGTAATGGCTGGGTTAGAAGATAATTTATATAAAGAGCATGGTTTAAATAATAAACCAAAAGCAAATATGAATGATTATTTTGATATTGACTTTAAAGATGTTGATTATCTAAATATAGTTCATAATACAACAGTTTTTAGAGAAATAAATAATATAGAGAAAATTAAACACTATGGCTAAATTAAGACGAAAAGTAATTTATACCACAGTTAGATGGGAAGAAACAGATCCCCTAACAGAAGAACAAATTAAAAATTGGAAATCAGAAGACGAAGAACTTCAAGATGAGATTATGGATGAAGTAGAATTTGAATTATCTCATGATAAAGTTATTGATGATTATGGTTGGCCTGAATTAATAGAAGAATAAAGATATGGCAGAAGTAATAAAACACGCATTGGGGCTTTGTGGAGAGCACTTTCATCCAAATATTTGGACACTTCTTTTAGGAGGAGTAGGAATATCCACTATATTTTCGTATGTTCGATTATATATAAAATGTAAATTTAAACAAGCGTTAGCCTATACGCAAAATACCTGGCAAAAAATTAAATTTTAAATTATGGCAAAACACGTAGTAGTTTCGTTAAGTGGTGGAATGGATAGT
>JAAEPP010000388.1 GCA_024232495.1 Flavobacteriaceae bacterium | reverse complement strand
TAAATAGTTATTTTTGCGCAAATTTTAAAATCAAATAGTTTATGCTTTCAGTTTCTAATTTATCAGTTCAATTTGGTAAACGCGTCTTATTTGATGAGGTTAACACTCAATTTGTGCAAGGAAATTGCTATGGAATTATTGGAGCTAACGGTTCTGGTAAATCTACATTTCTGAAAATTGTTTCAGGAAAACAAGACGCAACCTCTGGCCATGTGCATTTAGAACCTGGAAAAAGAATGTCTGTTTTAGAACAAAATCATAACGCATTTGATGATTTTATGGTTTTAGAAACAGTGGTCATGGGAAATAAAGACCTGTTTAAAGTTAAATCAGAAATCGATAAGTTGTATGAGAATTATACGGATGAAAATGCTGAAAAAATAGGGGAGCTTCAAATTACTTTTGAAGAAATGAATGGTTGGAATGCAGATAGTGATGCAGCTACATTGCTTTCAAATTTAGGAATAGGAGAAAATTTACATTACACCACTATGGCCGATTTGGATGGTAAACAGAAAGTGCGAGTATTACTTGCACAAGCTTTATTTGGTGATCCAGATGTATTGATAATGGATGAACCTACCAACGATTTGGATTATGAAACTATTACTTGGTTGGAAAATTTTTTAGCAAATTACGATAATTGTGTGATAGTGGTTTCGCATGATCGCCATTTTTTAGATTCGGTTTGTACGCATATTAGTGATATAGATTTTGGTAAAATATCTCATTTTAGCGGAAACTATACTTTCTGGTACGAAAGCAGTCAACTAGCCGCTAGACAGCGTGCGCAACAAAATAAAAAAGCAGAAGAAAAGAAAAAAGAATTACAAGAATTTATTGCTCGTTTTAGTGCCAATGTTGCTAAATCTAAACAGGCAACCTCTCGTAAAAAAATGATCGATAAATTAAATATTGAACAAATTAAACCTTCAAGCCGAAGATATCCTGCGATTATATTTAAATCTGAAAGAGAAGCTGGAGATCAGATTTTAAATGTAGAAAAGCTTTCATCGAGTGTGGATGGTGAATTATTGTTTAAAAATATAGATCTTAATTTAGCAAAAGGAGATAAGATTATTTTATTTTCAAAAGACTCCAGAGCTACTACCGCCTTTTATGAAATTGTGAGTGGAAATTTAAAACAAGAGGATGGAAAATTTCAATGGGGCGTTACAACAACTCAGAGTTATCTTCCACTGGATAATCATTCTTTTTTTGAAAAAAAAATCAGTCTAGTCGATTGGTTACGTCAATGGGCTAAAACTGAAGAAGAACGAGAAGAAGTATTTATTAGAGGATTTTTAGGTAAAATGTTATTTAGTGGAGAAGAAGCACTAAAAATGTGTGATGTTTTATCTGGAGGAGAAAAAGTTCGTTGCATGCTGAGCCGAATGATGATGATACGCGCCAATGTTTTAAAACTAGACGAACCTACCAATCATTTAGATTTAGAATCTATTACAGCTTTTAATAATACTTTAAAGAACTTTAAAGGGACCGTGTTATTAACTACTCACGATCACGAGTTCGCGCAAACTATTGGAAATAGAGTCGTAGAATTAACCCCAAAAGGAGTAATTGATCGTTATATGACCTTTGAAGAGTATATGGCTGACGAAAAAATTAAACAAATCCGTGAGAAAATGTATGCTTAGTTTTTATCTTTAGGAATAGTAAATGCTGGTAACAATTCTGTAAGCAATATAAATCCCTGTTACTGTCCATATCCACCATCTGTTTTTTACATACCATTCCATTAGCTATCATTTTAAG
>JAAEPP010000387.1 GCA_024232495.1 Flavobacteriaceae bacterium | reverse complement strand
TTTGAATAAAGCCATCATATGCTCTCCTTCAGCCTGTTCTACCATCTTGTTAAAGGTATTGTTAGCGTCATCTATTTCAGCCTGACTTTTAGCAGAAGCTATAAAGTTATCTCTTCTTAGTCTTTGTGAATTTATCCAAGCTTCCTTTTTTAGGTCTAAGTCTTTCTCAGCGTACTCTTGCTCTAGTTTAAGTCTTTCTCTAATGTTTTTCTCTTGAGATAAAACCATTTCCTTGTCAAGACCTAATATAAACCTTTCTAAATCAAAAATCTTATCCTTAAAGTCTTTAAGACCTTTACCTCTACCTCCTGATTTGGGTTCAGGTGAGTTTATTATGTCTCTTATTTCTTCGTAACCGTCTGTAGATATAGCTATTAGAGAATCAATTTTTTTATCCGACTCTTTTTTAATAACTTCAAAAGCGTCAAGAGCCGATAGATAATCCTTTATTTTACCTTGAGCCTCAAGACCTCCTTGCTTAAATGCCGCAGGGTTTTCTTGTATAAATTTATTTATACGCTCTCTTTTTCCAACATTATCTAATTCATTAAAGCCTTTAGCAAACTCCTGTGCTTGTTCTTTGTTTTTAAATGCAGTTTCCCTTAGTTTTTGCTCAACCTCTAGTTCTGACGATATTTTTTTACTCATCTCTACTTCAATAGCAGCTTGTATGGCGTTGGCTCTAGCTAATCTTTCAAGTGCAAATATCTTTTTGTCTATAGCTACAACAGAATCGTCTGTCAATTCATTGTGTTCATTTATAGCTACACTTAAATCTTTGTACTTTCTGTTAGCGTCATCAACAAGCTCTATCCTTTGACTTTGAGTAACATTCTCATCCTTCATAGCTTTCTTGAGTATAACTAATTCTGCTGTTTGACTTGCAATTTCATCAGAAAGAGATTTTAATTCGTCTTTAGACTCACTAACTTTTCCTGAAAAATATTCTACAGCAGCAACTACAGCTTGAAAAGCTAACAATATACCTAAAGGACCCATTAATGACTTTCCTAATCCTTTTAAAGCACCTGTCAAACCTATAGCCTTACCTGTAGCAGCATCTGTAGTAGTTGCAGCCTGAGCCATTAAAGAACCTAGCTGAGAAATGTTATTGGCAACACCTCGAATACCATAAGGAGCATCACTAAATACACGTCCAAGTTCCATAGCAGATGCAGCGTGTAATCCTGTAGCAGAAGACCCTTCTAGCA
>JAAEPP010000386.1 GCA_024232495.1 Flavobacteriaceae bacterium | reverse complement strand
TTTTTTTAAATAATTAGTACAATGAAAAATAAACCCGCACTATTTTTTTTAATCATAGTGATTACCTTTCAGGTAGGATTCTCTCAAGTTCAAAATCAAGAAAAAAGAACAAATACTATTAACAATCAAGAATTTTTATGGATTCAAAATATTGAAAATAGTAGGGTTTCCAAAACATTTACTGCAAGTAGTTCTGTTTTTATTAACCAACTAGGGGATGATAATGCTATAGATGTAAAATCTCAGTCTGAAATTAGTAATGTTAATTTGTTTCAGAGTGGATATCAAAATAATATTTACTTAGATGTGATTGCTGAAAATATCGACGAATCAATAACTCAAGTTGGTAATAATAATACTGTCATAGATTTTAGTACATACGGAGTAGATCAACACCAGCTTGATATTTCTCAAACAGGAAACAATCAAAATTTAACTTGGTTTGGAGGAAATTCAATTGCTGAAAATATGAAAGTGACTATGCAAGGTGAAAGTAAAACCGTGATAGTTAGAAATTTTAATTAAAATTTCGATATAAAATCATTGAATAATGCTCCAGAATTTAATTTTCATTGTTACGCTAATAATTTCCTTTAATGGGATGACACAAAACTTTAATGAGGATGTGGAGGCAAAAATAATAACCCGTCACGATAATGATTTAGTTATAATAGCTGGGACCGCATTTAATAAAACAGAAATAAATCAAAGTCTTCGTTACGAACTTTCTGTTATCAAAAATAATTTAGATAATTCAAATAGATCTAAAAACTCCCAATCCGGAAGATTTGTCCTTGAATCTGGACAAAAAAACGAATTATCGACTACTACGATAAATAAAGATTCAAAAGACCGCATAATTATACTCCTGATAATTTACAATTTAGAGGACGAAATAATAGGAAAAGATCGTTTGGTTTTTAATGATACTGACGATGCTAACCGAGTAGCTCTAAAACAAAAATTATCAAAAGCACTAGTTTCTCAAGAGTTGGATATCAGCGATTCGGGGCAAGATGGTGCTGTTTTGTTAACAGGTATAGTAATAGAAGATGTTAAAACAAAAGCAGGAAGAGATTTTTATCAATTGTTTTCCTCACAATATCGATTGGATGATATCAATGCGGAACAAATAGTGAAAATTAAAGAAGTAATCCTGAGAGCCAACACAACCATTATAAACATACTTGTCGAAGATAAAATGGTTCATCAATTTTTAGTTAAAACACAACTAGATTATCTAAAAGAAAACGCAAAAATATCGATTAGACAAGTCAATAAATACCTACTATTTTTAAAAAAGAATAAGGATACTATTCGAAGTTATTAATACCAAACTCATGAAAATAATTTTAACAACAACATTATTTTTTGTTTCACTGATAAGCTTTGGGCAACAGTTAAGCTATACACCTAAAAATCCAAACTTTGGGGGTAATACGTTTAATTATCAGTGGCTTTTGAGCTCAGCAGAAGCTCAAAACTCTTTTACTGATCCAACCAAGCGCGATGATCGTTCGGGGATAGATCAGTTTTCAGAAAACTTAAATAGACAATTGCTAGGGCAACTTTCGAGATCCTTATTAGGAGATAAACTTGACGATGGCCTTGAAGAAGGGAGTTTTATTTTTGGAGATTTATCAGTAGAAATCATCGACTCTACGGAAGGACTCGTGGTTAATATTTTAGATCTAAATTCTGGTGAACAAACCCAAATTGTTGTTCCAAATTAAAACTTACATATGAAATTTAATAATTACATAGCTTTATTAATAATTGCTATCCTCAGTATTAGTTGTGGTAGTTACTTTAATCAACCTGTTCAGCAACAAGAGGCAAGAACTGGAGAAGTAACTCCTCACACAGAAAAATTGAAAAAACTTCCATTACCAAAGGAACCTGTTGTAGTAGGAGTGTATAATTTTAAAGATCAAACTGGACAATATAAAAATGTTGAACTTGGTAATTCGTTTAGTACAGCAGTCTCTCAAGGAGGAACTACCATGTTAATTAAGGCTTTAGAAGATTCAAAATGGTTTACTCCCATCGAAAGAGAAAATCTTCAGAATCTATTAAATGAGAGAAATATCATTCGTTCTACGAGAAAAGATTATCAAAAAAATAATACCAATGGCAATCAACCTAACTTACCTCCATTATTATACGCAGGTGTTTTATTAGAAGGAGGTATTGTTTCTTATGATACCAACATTATTACAGGAGGAATGGGTGCAAGATATTTTGGTGTGGGTGCCTCGACTCAATATAGAGAAGATCGTTTAACGGTTTATTTAAGAGCTGTTTCTACATCAAATGGTAAAGTATTAAAAACAATATACATCTCTAAAACAATACTTTCTCAGGCGGTAGATGCCAGCTTATTTCGTTACGTAAATTTCCAAAGACTTTTAGAAGTTGAAATGGGATATACTAAAAATGAGCCGGTACAATTGGCTTTAAAAGACGCCATCGAAAAAGCAGTAGAAGGACTAATTATAGAAGGTATACAAGATAATTTATGGAGCGCAAAAGAGGGGGAGATGACTAATAATTTATTAGTTAAAGAATATTTAGAAGAAAAAGAAATGGAAGAATCTAAGCTGTTATACAACAGAACACAAACAGAAAAAGATTTCTCAAACACAATTTCTGTTTCTTTAAACACCCCGTTGTTTCATGGTGATTTTTCTAAGAAAAAATTAGGTTATGGAGCTTCTCTTGGCTATTCTCGGAAGTTAACTAATTATATCAATTTCAATTTATCAGGATCTTATTTTAACTTTAAAACAGGAAATACTTTTTCAGAAAATTTTATGGATTTAGGTTTAAGTTTTGAAGGGATTATTTTACCATATGATAATTTGACTCCATTTGTTTATGGTGGCTTAGGATATCTTTTTTCTGCTGGAAAAAGTAACGAATCACTTCCAGATTTTAAACCTTCACCAAAAATACAAGGTGGAGTAGGTATTATGTATGTTATTTCACCAATGCTAAGTCTCAAGGGTTTTGCTGAGAGTAATTTAGTGTTTTCAGATACAGTAGATTTTATAGAAAATGGTAAACGAGATGACTATTTTTTAAATTTTGGTATTGGTATAAATTATTCATTTGGCAGAAAAAAGATAAAAAATTAAATAGATATCCTGAATTAAATAATTAACAATGAAAGTTTTTTTAAAAGTAATATTAAGTGTTTATCTGACGGTCGGTCTTCATTCATGTTCTGAAGACACCTTAAACGAAAATGGTGAAGGAACCTTGACAGGAACCGTTGTAAAAAAAGGTGACAATACTCCTTTGGAAGATGTGAAAATTTCTACAAGTCCAGCCTCAACCACAGTCTTTACTGATGAAAATGGTTTTTTTATTATAAATAGTATTAATACTGGCGAATATTCTGTTCAGGCAGAAAAAGATGATTATCTATTTTCTTTTGAAGCAGCAAATATTTCAGATGGTCAAGCATCGAACGTAGTTTTCGAACTCGATGTTTCTACCGCAAATAATAGACCTCCTACAATACCCGAACTGATTGCGCCACAAGACAATACTGATGGTGTGTCCTTAGATTTAAATTTAATTTGGTCGTCAACAGACCCTGATGATGACCCTATTAGCTATTTTGTAGAATTAAGGAACAGTTCTAATGAAGAGGTATTATTATTTGAAAATATTGAGGATACAATTTATAATGTAAATAATTTGAAAGTTGGTGAGACTTACTTTTGGCAAGTTACAGCCACAGACGATATTAATCCACCAGTTTCAAGCATAATTAGTAGTTTCAAAACAATAGATGATACCTTTAACAGATTTTTTTATGTACGAAAAGTAGGTAGTAATAATGTTATTTTTTCTGGAAGTGATGAAGGTGATGAGGAAAGTGATAATTTTGAATTTCAATTAACAGATTTCAATAAAAATAGTTTTAGACCAAGAAAAAATAGTACTAATAATAAAATTGCGTTTTTGCAAACTGACGGTTCCGAGACTCATCTTTATACAATGAATTCTAATGGTACTGATGTTTCTAAAATTACAAGTACAATTCCTATTGCAGGTTTTAGAAGTGATGAACTAGATTTTACTTGGCATCAAAATGGGCAAAGACTTTATTATCCATATCTTAATAAATTATATTCAATAACTGCTGATGGAACCGGAAATAATTTAGTTTATCAAGCTGCTGAGGGTACATTTATTACTGAAATCGATACTAATAATTTTAATAATTCAATACTCATAAAAACCAATAATTCTGAAGGATATGAAGCTAGAATTATAGTGATAACATCAGCTGGTTCTGAGGAATTGGTTGTGGCAGAAGGATACTCTGGTGCATTGGGAGGTGTTTCTTTTTCGATAGATGGTTCTAAAGTATTGTACACTCGTGATATTTCAGGGTCTGAAAATCAAGAATACAGGCAATTAGATACTAGAATTTTTGAATATGATAGTACGACAAACTTATCGGTTGAAATAAACACTTTTAAACCTGAAGGATCCAACGATTTAGATGTAAAATACTCACCAGATAACGGTTCGATAATTTATATGAACACTTCTAATGATGGTCTTTCTCAAAAAAACATTTATAAGTATGTTTTTAACAGTGAGTTGGACAGGGAACTAATCTTCTCAAATGCATTTATGCCAGATTGGGAATAATAAAATATTAATAAATACTTAAAAGCTCACTTTTGTGGGCTTTTTTTATTGCTTACTTTTGTAGCTTAACTGTCTACAATGAGTCAAGAAATTTCGAAAAGATATGCGCAAAGAGGTGTATCTGCTTCTAAAGAGGATGTGCATAATGCCATAAAAAATGTGGATAAAGGATTGTTTCCTCAGGCATTTTGTAAAATTGTTCCTGATTTTTTAACAGGAGATACTGATTTCTGCTTGGTGATGCATGCGGATGGTGCTGGTACCAAATCATCCTTAGCCTACATGTATTGGAAAGAGACCGGAGATTTATCTGTCTGGAAAGGGATTGCTCAAGACGCTTTAATCATGAATATTGACGACTTACTTTGTGTAGGAGCTACCAACGATATTATGCTATCTTCGACTATAGGGCGTAACAAAAATAAAATACCAGGAGAGGTTATTTCTGCAATTATTAATGGCTCTGAAGAATTATTAAAAGATTTGAAAAAGTTTGGTGTTACGATTCATTCTACCGGTGGTGAAACCGCAGATGTTGGAGATTTAGTGCGAACAATTATCGTAGATTCGACAGTAACAGCTAGAATGAAAAGAAGTGATGTTATCGATAATGCTAATATTAAATCAGGAGATGTTATCGTAGGATTAGCTTCTTTTGGTCTAGCTAGCTATGAAACGGAATATAATGGAGGAATGGGTAGCAACGGACTAACATCAGCACGTCATGACGTTTTTGATAAATATTTAGCTCATAAATACCCAGAAAGTTTTGATCAAGAAGTTCCAGAAGAGTTAGTTTATTCGGGATCTAAACAACTAACAGATACCGTTGTAAATTCAGAATTAGATGCGGGTAAACTAGTACTATCACCAACCAGAACTTTCGCACCTATCATAAAAACTATACTATCAAAATACACCAATAAAGAAATTCATGGTATGGTTCATTGCAGTGGAGGTGCTCAAACAAAAATTCTTCATTTTGTAAAAGATTTACATATTATAAAAGATAATTTATTTGAGGTTCCCCCTTTATTTAAACTGATACAGGAAGAGAGTAAAACTGACTGGAAGGAAATGTATCAAGTTTTTAATATGGGTCATCGAATGGAACTTTATGTGCCAAAAGAAATAGCTGATGACATAATTTCGATATCAAAATCTTTTAATGTAGATGCGAAAATAGTTGGTAAAGTTGAAACTTCAGTATCAAAAAAATTAACCATACAATCTGAATTCGGAGAATTTCATTATTGACTCTCCAAAGTTTAAAATAGCAAATAGATTAATTTTAAAGATTGTAAATTTGTCCGAGAATAGAAATTTATGTTAGATAAACTCCAAATAGTAAAGCAACGTTTTGATGAGGTAAGTGATTTAATTATCCAGCCTGATATTATTACAAATCAAAAACGATATGTTCAATTAAATAAAGAATATAAAGATTTAAGAGTTTTGATGGAGAAACGAACAGAGTATGTTTCGTTAACCGATAATATCAATGAAGCTGAAGAAATTATTTTGGATGGGAGTGATGCTGAAATGGTCGAAATGGCTAAAATGGAATTAGACGAAGCTAAGGAAAGAATTCCTTTGCTTGAAGAAGAAATTAAATTTTTACTAATACCTAAGGATCCTGAAGATGCCAAAAATGCTGTGATGGAAATTAGAGCAGGAACAGGAGGGGATGAGGCTAGTATTTTTGCAGGAGATTTATTTAGAATGTATGCTAAATACTGTGAGGGAAGAGGTTGGAAAACTAGTGTGGTTGATTTTAGTGAGGGAACCAGTGGTGGATTTAAAGAAATTCAGTTTGAAATTACTGGAGAAGATGTATACGGAATATTAAAATTTGAGGCTGGTGTGCATCGTGTTCAACGTGTTCCTCAAACGGAAACTCAGGGTAGAGTTCATACAAGTGCAGCAACAGTAATGGTTTTTCCTGAAGCTGAAGAATTTGATGTTCAAATAGAAATGAAAGATGTACGTATTGATTACTTCTGTTCTTCAGGCCCTGGTGGACAATCAGTAAATACTAC
>JAAEPP010000385.1 GCA_024232495.1 Flavobacteriaceae bacterium | reverse complement strand
CTTAAAAGCTACATGTTGAATCCGTATTAAAACCTACCTTGAAAAAATTAAATAAGATCATTGCTCTGAATTGCTCCATTATTTTTTGATAGACCCCTTAGCACGCGTACTTTTTTTTTCATTGTTTTTTTGTCAATTTTTCTTTTCAAAAAATGATCAAAATTTGGAAAATTTTTGCTCTTTTACGCATTTGTTTAGCCTTAAAAGCTACATGTTGAACACGTATTAAAACCCACCTTGAAAAAATCAAATAAGATCATTGCTACTTTTTTAGCAAATCTCGTTATTTAGCCTTTAACTCGATTTTGTCACGTCCTCATACTTATATATATATTATATAATAGTAAGTATGAGGACGTGAATTTCATTTTAAAGGCGGAATAAACCATAGTTTTTACAAGGTAAAAAATGTAAAATTTAAAAATATTAAAAAGTTCATATTCTATTTTATTTTTTGTTTTTTTTTCTCTTAACTATATAAAAATCATGGAAAATTTAGATTTTAGAAAAAGAGATATAATTATTAATTTATTATCAGTAATTTCGTTAATTTTTATAATTATTTCAATTGGACTTGCATTAAATAATCCTGGTTCAGAAGACATTGCGATAAATTTTGCTTCTTTTTTTACTGGTGTATTTATTTCTTTTTATTTTTACAGAGGAGTGTTATTATATTCAGTTTTATCTGCTTTAGGCGGGATAATTCTTGCGAATATATTACTAAAATCATTTATAACAAGTTTATCTCCTGACTTAATATATGTTTCTTAAAAATATAATCAATAAAAGAATTATTTTTTAAAATATCATTTTATTTATTTAAAAGATGAATAGAGAAAATCTAATTGAAGATAAACAAGATGCATTTGTAAATGGATTATTGTTTAAAATTGAAAATGAACAAATTACTAGAGACACTATTAAAATTCATAGTGATTATATCGATGAAAGTGCGGAAGATGAAGATTATATTCACACTTTAGCACCTTCTGATCAACAAGATTGGAGAAAAGAATCAAAACAATTTAAGGAAAAAGGTTATGAAATAAAACCAGATTTTTCACGTTTTTTCATAAATGAATGGCGCAGTGCAAAGATGGCTGCAAAACATTTAAAGTTTTGCCCTGGTGAAAATTGCAAGAAATGGTTACCATTGCATAATTTTGGTGCAAATTTTAATATGAGTGATAAACTTGATGTTTACTGTATTCATTGTAATATGAATAGAAGAAATGATAGAAATTATACTTTTAAGAAAAATAATTTGCACAATAAAAATACTTCAAAACTTCAAGCAGATAAATATGAATTATTTATTCAAGCTTATAATAAAACTTTAAATCCTGTTGATCCTAATATTTTAAAAGAGAAAGCTGTTTCAAGAGAAATGTTAAAACGAATTGATGATGCTGCCAAATTTGCAATGACTCGGTATAAAAAAAAGTTTAAATATGACCCAATTGAAATTGAAAGACAATTATTTCAGGGTGGTAAATATATTTGTAATATTACAGGCCAAATTTTAACTCGTGAATGCTTTTTAGAACATCATCAATTAACATTTCAATATAAAAAAGACAATAAAAAAATGGATATAATTTGTTCTCAATGTAGGAAAGGAAACCCACCAAAATGGTTTCGAAATTTTAAATCAAAAAAATAAATTCTTATTGTTCTTGATTTTTAAATCCATTATAAAAAAATACTTCAACAGGAGTGCATTCAGCAATTTCAGGGTCACAATAATTAATCATTTGACCAGACATTCTAGAAACAACTCCAAATACAACGTTAGGTTCTATTGTTTTTATAAAAATTACATCATCATATTCATACATATCTTTAATCGAAGCATAAAGAATTTCTTTTAATAAATTTTCGTCAATATTCCTTTCAAGTGGAAGTCTAAAAGGTTTACCTACATCTGGTATACCTACCATATCAGGAATATATTTCTGATGTATAAGTTTTCTTACTTCAGCTGTTGTAGGCAAAGACCTTGCTGCATGTCCATTAAAAACTTCTATTGGTACTCTATAGTCACTTGACAGTTTAACAATTGGAATTTTGTCATTAGAACTCTTAGAAATTCTATTTTGCAAAAGATTAAAATTAGAATAATTTGAGTTTGGACTAGGAGAAGTTGAGGAATTATCTTTATCAGAATCACTATCTTTTTCTTTTTTAAAAGGCCATATTTTATTAGAATAAGCGTAAATAAGATAAAGACATATAATTACAATAACAATCATAAATAATACAAGTAATTTATTCATGTTACTTTCTTCAGGCACATTTTTTGATTTTACTTTTTTTTTATCTTTAGTTTTAGATTTACTTGATGATTTTTTCATTTTTTTATAACTTCAGGTTTATTTATAAGCCGAAAAGATAAAAATCTAATATAAATATAAGTATAATATGAAACAAGCATTTGTTAGAAAATCATGGGAAAATGAAAGTAAAAAAGCTTTAAAATCAAAAAAAGATAAAAAAAACATTTATCAAGTCGTTGTTCGATCTGGGAGAACTACTATTGAATCTGATTTAAATATAAAACCTAAAACAACTGTTCTTTCAAAAAATGAAAATAGTTTTGCCAATTCAATTTTTATTCATTCTACAGATGAAAGTGATGTAGTCGCAGCTGCTTCAAAAAAAGATGTTATAGCCGTAGTAAAAAAACCAAAAATAGTCCCAATGGGATTTACTGGTGAAATAAGAGGTGAACCTGCTTACTTCCCGTCTTTATTACAAACATGTAATGTACAACAGACTGTAACACAAGCTGGAATTGTTGATTCAGTAGGTAACTCAACAATAAATGTGAATGGTAAAGGAACTCTAATTATTGTATGGGATTTTATACCGGAACAGTCATCATCATTAAGTGTCTCTGAATTAACAGAAAGAGATGGTGGTGGTATGTATTTTTATCCTAATGGTTCAAACGCTTTTGCTAGTCATGGTGCTCAAGTTGCTTCAATTGCAGGAGGAAAATCAGCTGGTCTAGCTAAAGGAGCAGCTCTTGCTTTGATTGGTTTGTCAGATGATATTTTTCAAGATTTAACTGTTATTGAAAAATTAATTGAAGCCTTTAATGGTCCTGTGCTTATAAATATGTCTTTTGGTTTAGAATGGGAGAACGTTAATACTCAAATTGAAATAGATAATATTAACAGATTTATGCAATTTGCAAGTCAAGCTGTTTCTGATATAAAACTTAGATATCCGAAAACTATGTTTTTTATTGCGGCTGGAAATGAAACACAAAATATGTGCGATACTTTAGGCACTTTAACATATACTATAGGAAATACAACTAAAACTAAAATGGTTATTTGGCCTCAATTTGAAAGAGATAAAAACAGTCCATTTATTTCGGTTGGAGCAACTACAGTAAGGCAAGAACCACCTACAAGAAAAATATCAATTTATTCTAATTATGGTGATTGTATAAATTTTTTTGCTCACGGTGGTCCAATATGTGGTTGGGATACTGATTTTTCATCTTTCAAAGCAACTCAAGGAACAAGTTTTTCATGCCCTATTGCTGTAAGTATTGCGTCCTTATTATTTTCTGCTTATCCTTCAAAATCTGCTTCAGAAATATTAGATATTATGAATACATCAGCAACTGATTCTGTGACAGGTCAATATAGTGGAGACACAACTTCAAAGTTCTTACAATTACCAGCAACATTAAGTCGGGAAGCGGGTACTGAACCACCTAAAAATAATGAATTACCTGGTGATGTTTTAACAGGTTCTGTTGAAATAGAGGATAGTAAAAATTCACCTTTAAATGAAGCTCGAGATGAATTTAAAATACCTTTAATAATTACCGCAGTTATAGTTCTAATTTTATTATTATTACTGGCTTTTCAATTTTTTGCAAATAAAAACAAAAAAACTACTATTTAAATAAAAATTTTCAAATATAAATATGATAAAATATATTAAAATGAAACTAATTGATGATTATGCGAAATCAAAAGAATTAATTGAAAAAGATATCATTCAAGCTTTTAAAAGATATAATCAATTAGAATCCGAACAATTAGATCTTCAAAAGGAAATAGATAAAAAGGTAAATGAAAAGCGTGAAATTCAAATATTTATTGATAGCTATAAAAGTAAAATGAGAAGAATAAAAAAAAAGAAAGATAAAATAAAAAATAAAATTAGATATAAAAGAAATTTAAAAAAAGAAATATGTAGATATATATAAACTGATTTATTATTTGATATATTGAGATTTGACTTTATTGTATATATCTTTCATTGCTGTTAAATGGCAATTTCTATAGATATTTCTTCCTTCTTCGTCTTTTTCAAGAGGTTGACGTTTGTATCTTTGAATGAAAAGAGATCCACATTTCATTGCAATTTGTTTGACTGCTCTGTTTGAGTTTTGAGCTTCCAGTTTTAAAAGAATTCTTTCACAGTTAGGATGTCCTTCAATATTAAATTCAAGATCATCTTCAAAAACATCATCAATCCATCTAACTCTATCTTCAGACTGATCTCCTTTTTCTTTTTCACCATATTTGGTATATGAAGTAATCTCTTGAGGCACATTTTCAAAAGATTTCTTTTTTGAAATTTCACATAAAGTTGAATTACTTTTCAAAAATTCAAGCGAAGCTTCTGGTAAAAATGATTCTAACAAATCTTCATTTTGAAAAATATGCATGCCTTTTCGTTTTATTGATTTGGTATGTTCGCCAGAACTGCTTGCCTTTTTATCAAGAATTGATTCTAAGCTAGAAAAATGTAAAAGTTTGTGCTTTTCTAGGATTTGAAATGCATAAAAACCTTTCTCTTCTTCTACTTCTTCTTCTTCTTCAGAAGAACTATCAACATTTTTTGTTTTCTTGAAATTATACTTTGATTTTTTATATTTTCTCAATCTATATTTAAAACGAAGCAATTTACCTGATTTATAAAGTTCCCACATATTATCCAATTTTTCCCATGCATTTCCATTTTTAACTCCTACAGCTTTTGCATATTGATTACAAATAACATGAGTATATATTTGTTCTACATGATCAAATTCAACCGTAGACATTAAAGATTTTACTTGTTCTACAAATTCGATGTGATTAGAACCTTCACTTGATTTTTCACCGAAAACTCCTTCAATTACATTTTGAAAATCTAATTTATAACGTTCAATTCCATCAACTGGACTATCAGCTAAACTGTCATTGTCATCATCACTTGAAGAAATTTCCATCTCATCACTAAGTTTTCTTCTTTTAACATCAACTTCAACTTCTTTTTCAATTTTTTCAGATTTAGTTGAATCAACATAATTAAATTCTTCTACGATACTCATTTTGTTTTGGTTTTGAAATAAAAAAAAAATAAAATTTTTTAAATTACAACTAGATTTTTTTCTTTTTAATTTAACGTATAATGTCTTGTAATAATAAAGATATTGTGAAAAAACTAAAAGAAACTCCAGCATTATTATTTGCTGGTGTAAAAACACCATTGGGTTTTTTACTTTATATATTTTTTCTTTTTATTTCTTTTGCTGGAGTAAAATATCTGAGTGGAAAAAATAATATTTTTGAATTTATTAAAAGTTCAATTATAAATGTAGGAGAATCTTCTAAAGATAAATTCAATAAAACTAAAAGAAAAACTGAAGGTTACGTTAAAAATAGTTATAAAATACTATTCTTTGTTGTAGCTATTGCAACTTTTCTTCTTACATTTTTATTCGCAACTGGTGAAATATATTGGATAGCAGTATTTTTAGCGATTATAATTTCTTTTTTAGGTATAACTTCGTTTCTTTATTATTTTAATAATGAAAATGAAGTAAGAACTAGATTAATTTCAACATTATCTGGTGGTGTTATAATAGGTCTTGGAATATCTATTATTGCATTATTAATTAGATGGGCAGCAGGGTGGTTTACTGGTGATTTTATAATAGATTTATTTTTTATATTCACAATACTTTATGCAGTTATATCATCTTTTATTTTAATTCCTATTGGCACAAAACAAATATCAAATAGATTAAAAATAAAAAATGATTCTAAATAAGTAAAAATAAAAAATCTAATTAGAGAATAAAGAAGTAACAAATGTTCCAACCATTTAGTGGAAAACAAAGCAGAGATTTTAAACAACTTCAACTTAATAATACTGCAAAAGCATACCGAATTAATGAGACTAATTTTCTTGCATTT
Source organism: Flavobacteriaceae bacterium (assembly GCA_024232495.1). Taxonomy (GTDB): domain Bacteria; phylum Bacteroidota; class Bacteroidia; order Flavobacteriales; family Flavobacteriaceae; genus Marifrigoribacter. The sequence goes on along the minus strand of JAAEPP010000385.1, from coordinate 12,048 downwards.
GATGGCTTAACTCCAAAAAATGAAGTAATTGAGTATCAAAAGGCTGATTTATCTGATTATACATCTCAATCGCAAGATATTCCAATGCAAGAACAAAAATTAAAGGATGCACCAATTTTAGATAATAATTTTAACAAGAGAGGTGTATTTAAGTTCCTTAACGAAGGCATTGGAAATCCTGTAGCATACGGTGATGACTACAACATGGACTTCGGAGGAAATAAGCCTATGGCTTTAGGTTATTACAACAAAGATAAAGAGAGAATGGAAGTTGCAGATTATCTTAAAAAAGATATGAAGTATATGAACCGTTTTAAAAATGTAAAACCAAAAGAGTATTTAAAACAATACGAACCAAGAAGAGCAGATGCAATTGCTGGTATACCAAATATAAATCCGTTGATGGCATACAGAAATTTACAAGAAAGACAGCAAGCTATACATCCTGATACTTCTAACTATTCGGCTCAAACACCAAAACCATTAAATGAAAACAGTAGAGGTATAAATGATCCTGCTCCGAAATATAATTATCCTACCGAAACTCCAAGACCACTCAAGGAAAGAAAAAAAGGAAGCATGGCACCTTTAAAAAATTATCCTACAGAAACTCCAATGCCATATAAAGAACGACAAAATTGCAGTACTATGCAACCATTAAAAAATTACCCTACTAATACTTCTCAACCAATTATGGAAAAACAAATGGGTAAATATGTTAATATGGGTAAAAATGAAAAGTACGGTATGTCAAGTGTTTCAGCAACTCCAATGAATAATTTTCCTAATGAAACTCCATATCCATCAAGTACACCTCAAAATCCTAATCCTTCTGACTATAGACCTAATATGAACCCATTAAATGCATATAACACGTATGGTTATAGAGAAGGAACTGACTGGGTTAAAAATAAAGATCCAAATATTGAACAAATTCCTAATCAAGATAGAAATTACGACGATGAAAATTATGTAGGTCGTTTTAACGTAAAAAAAAGAAATAAAGAAAGATCATTTGTAATGAGCACTGATGATGCTGATTGTCCTGAAGGAAGCATGACTGTTAATGGTGAATGCATACCAGTACAAAAACTTCAAAACAATTGTCCTGAAGGAAGAATTTTACTACGTGGTTATGGTTGTATTCCAGATCCAAGACCGAAATTACAGTTAAAAGAAAACCAATTAGGCGAAAGCAGAATAAAATCTGAAGTAATTAATAAAAATCAGGAAGCTATTGACAATAATGAACCAAACTTAGGACCTATGTGTCCACCTGGCTGGAATTTAACTACAACTGGAACCTGTACACCATCAAAAGAATTTTATAAAAAAGAAAAATCTGGGGGAGAATCTAGTCCAAAACCTAGCGAATCAAATTCTGGTTGTGGTTTGGTGGTAATTATTTTAGGCGTAATTGTTGTTTGTTTCTTAATATGGTTATTTATGCGTTCAAGCAGTAACGATGATATGGGTAATACATACGAGATGAACGAAGAAATCGATACGTTTAAAGTAAAACCGAATTTTAAACGGATGAGAAATACGAATGGAAGAAGAATGAATATGAACAATAAAAGAAGCAATAAACGGAGAAAAACTAAAAGTATGAGAAAGAAAAAAAAATAATTTAGAATAAATTTTAATCTTTTATTAAATTAATTAATATAATATTATGCCTTTACCTCGAATTTCAACTAAATTTTTAATAAATGAGTTGGATCAATGTCAAGAAGAACAAATAATTCATATAAAAAAAGTTTATTTACCAAAAGAAGTTGTTGAAAAAATAATTTCATGGTACGAAGAATTCAAAACTGCTAGAATCAAAGCATACTATTATACTAAGTTTATGGAACATTATGGTGTTTCATTAGTAAAATCATCTTCACGGTTGAAACTTTATAACAGAGAGTTAAAATCAATAGGTATGAAATATCGTAGTATAAATAATCACAGTTGTACTTTTAAGTCTTTTGTTAATGACACTAGAATAAATAATCGTAAATATGATTACGAAAAGTTAAAATCTATATTTATATGAATTTTTTCTATTTAAATAGTATAAGATTATGAATGAAAACAAAATAAATGTTGCCTCTCAAATTATTGAAAAATTACTTGTCAATCTGAGAGTTTTATCACAAATAAGTGAAGGTGATAAGTTAGAATTTACAGCACAAGGTAATTTTATACCTCAAAAGCCAGAATATTGGACATGGGCATATAGATTTGTAAAAAGAATAGATAGATGGTATACTTTAGAGAAGATACAAGATACTGTAAGTTCTGCTGAAATAATGGAGTACCACAACGAAGGCGTTGACCAAAACAGGATTGAAAATGCATTAAAACTGAGTGTACACGGATTAAGAAATTTACAATTAACATATAAAGAAGATACACTATTTTTTCAATCTATAGAAGTATTACTAGAAAGAATAGCTAATCGATATAAATTGAAAAATAAAGATATGATTTAAATTTAATTTTTTATTTAATTATCGGTAACAGGTCCCATTGCAATTCTAACGCAGCCTAAAGAACCAACATTAATTTGAAAAATAATTGGATACGAATCATCATCAGCCATATATAAAGTTACACTATCATTAGTGTTAATATTCATAAACTTGATTATTTGATTCATGAATCTGACCAAGAATTTCTTTGAAACTGTACCGTCAGTAATGCTCTTTTTACGAATTGAAACTCCTTCTTGTTTTCCTTTATCTGTCATTATTGCAAGTCTTATATTACTAACAAATACACCATCTATACATTCAAAACAGACAATGTTTTCATTAATTGATATCTTAACAACAGTATCAGATGTATCAGAACCAGTTTGTATAATGGTAGATATAAAAGATTGAATTATATCTGATTTTACCATAACAACATATTTGATAATTGCGCTGTTTTTCCATTCATACATACTTCTTTCACCTTCTAAAAGTGGAATGCTATATTGAATATCAGTATCTGAACTAGATTCCCTTTTGATTGTTATAATTAATTCATTTTTCTTTTTTTTCAAATTCGGATTATATGAAACCGTGACTTCATCTCTTTGTGAATTATTTATCAAAGCAGATATAAATGATCCTGTATGAAAACATAATATTCCTGGACCATCAGCTTTGTACTCATGAAAGTTAATAGCTGGAAAAGTGCCAAAAATAGCGATATTACTATCACTTCCAACTTCATTCATGTAAAGTCCATCTGGATTATAACCAAGTCTTATAATTTTTTCTATATCTTTTACAGCTTGAAACATTTTTGTTAGAGCATTAATATCACCTGTTCTAAAACATAATGCATATTTATTCTCTTCTCCAAGATCAATTTCCATTTTATCATTACGGTTTTGTAAAAATTAATAATAAAAAAAAAATGTAGTTTCACTTTAAAAAATTATTGACCTTGTGTTTTAAAACTAACACGACGGGTGTCTCCCTCACCTGCTCGTCCTCTTCCAAGTATTTTAGGAGGTCGAATAGTTTGTAATAAATCAGCACTTTTACAAAGACCATCAGGGCCACAAAACGAATCATCAGGACAATCACCATCTTGGTAACATTGCAATTGTTTTTGATAATATTGGCCGATTTGCATCCTTCCAGTCTGTTTTTCTTTTGTATCTTTATCTTTTGTAAGAACTACTGTTGCGATTATTCCAGCTACTAAAGCTATTAAAAGAACAAGGAAAATTCTATTTTTTGCTACTGAAGATAATAAATTTGCACCAATAGCTTTCTTTTCTTTTTCACTTAATTTTTCTTTTTTATATTGTTTTGCCATATTATTTTAAATAGAAACTAAGATAAAAAATAGATTAATTTCTCGAGAACAAACTTCTGCCATATAAAATAATTGTAATTATAAATAATATTATTACGAATATTGATTTTATATAGGTACTATCATCTTCAAGACAAAGTAAAGCTTTATTCCCACGAGGTTTAATATGTAATATAGTAAATGCAAACAGTACAAAACCGATGAGATAAGACCATGCTGGTAATTTAAAAAAGAAATCATTTGTTATTTTTAAACGAGGTAAATATCTATTATTTTCTAATTCTTCATTTAAGTCTCTTTCTGTTTCAACTTCTCTTTCAACTCTTTCTTGAAAGGCCTCACTCATGCTTTTATCTTTACTTCTGTTATAGACAAAAAAATGTTTGAATCAAAAAAACAAAGCTCCATTGATTTTTCGGATATATCAATATGGTACTCTGAGAAGTTAAAAGAATTAAGAAATGAGGCAATGATTTTAGAAAAGAAAAGATTAAGTGCAGTTCGTGCTTCATTAAAAGAAAAGAAAAGACAAGAACAAGAAAAAAGAATCAAAAGAAAGAAAAAAAAAATTAAACTTGGAAGACATAAAATGGTAAGAAGATCTCACGTTAATAAAGTAATTGAATCTGAGGGAAAACCTTTAGATGTAAATGCAGCAGTTCGATTTCACATGTCAACTGTACATGGGATCTCAAAATGCCAAACATGTGGAATTTTAAAAGAAACAAAATACTTTTCTCTTATAGATTTTAAATACGGTAACCTTAGAACGGTTTCACCGAATTGTATTCGTTGTTCAGCTATGGCAGGTTACGATAAAGATCCTTTATTATGGTTTTCTAAATATATTACTTCAGAAGCAAAAAATAGAGCAGAAAATAATGGAATCCCATTCGATATTACACCTGAATGGGTCATGGAAAGATATAAAAAATTACAGTCGAAATGTGAACTTTGTGATTGTCATATGACACTTTTTAAAAGAGATTATAGACAAGATAAAAAAGAAAAAATCTCTTTTATGAAAAACCCGACTAACATGAGTTTGGACCAGATAGTTCCAGGTAAAGGATACACAAAAGATAATGTACAACTTGTAAATTTACAGTGTAATTTAGCAAAATTAGATGTGCCTCAATCTGATTTTGTTAAAATGTGTATAGCAGTAGCATCGAAATTTTCATAATTAACCAAATGTACTTTCTTTTGCAAATTTTAAATATAATAAACCATCTTTACTTTTCATTTCATCGTATAATTCACCAATATTTTTTCCAGTTGGTGGTATAAAGTTATTGCTAAAAATATAAAGTGCATCATTAGAATTAATATTGCTTATCCTCCTTCTTAATGTTAATAAAAAATGACCAACTTTGTAATCGCGAGGTGCTAAAAATTTACGTTTATCTATAGTCAACGAAGTATCCTTTGGTTCACAAATTATAGGAATTCGGTCAGGATATCTTTGCATAATTTCTTGAGATAACGCAAGTCTATCATCTTCTGAAAATTCATCTGTAAAACTTTTCATCATATCTTTAAGTTATAAGTTTAATAATATATTAAGATTTTTATAATTTAAAAAAGTAAAAAAAGTAAAAAAATATTTTGAATTTCAATGAAATAAATTAAAATTAAATTTATATATTTTACTTTCAATCACCCCATATAAATTGCATTTTGAATCTTTGATTTTGTAAATAAAGCCGATAACGTAAAAACTTGAGGCCGACCCGGACTTCTTTTTTTTAATTAAATTGCATTTTAATCAGAAATAAAAAAAAATTTAAAAAAATAAATAAAACAGAACAAAAACAAAACTTAAATAAAATAAAAAATAAAATTCAATAAAAATGTCATTTTTTTCTAAAGCTGTGAAATATATTTTTACTAAAAATGATAATCCTGAACTGACCCAAGCTGAAGAAAAACCTGAAGAAGAACTAAAACAAATTGAAAAACGAAAACAAGGTGATGCAAAAAAACTTGAAGAACAAAAACAAAATGCAAAACAATTTAGTGAAGAAAGATCAAAAAAAACTAAAGAACAATATCGTAAGCGACATGAAGAGCTTGCAAGATGGCAACTTAAGAATAGAGAAATGCTAAAACAACGTGATGAAAAAAAACTTGAAAAACTAGAAAAGGAAAAATTTGTTGAAAATTTATTTAAGAAATATCAAGACCATCTAATTTCTTCCTTTGAGCTACTTGTTAATAAAATGACTAGGTGTACTTTTATTCAATATGAAGCATGTTCTGAATTTATTCCTTTAGAAAATTACCGTGCTCAGTTGAACAAAATAGTTGAAGAAGGAAATCTGGAATTGCTAAAAAAAGAACAGTTATGGAAAGATAAATTTAATCTGGTACAACAATTATTTATGGAAGAAGAAAAATTGATATTTTTTTTTGAATTGTCTTTTCCTGAATATAACTGCACAGATAAATTAGAAGATAAATTAGAAAAACTAAAATCTAAAGAAAATTACTGTAACATGTATCAGATAGTGATTTCTAAGTTAATTGAAAATGATATACTTGAAATTCAAGAAGTATTAAAAGAGATTAAAAATAAATTAGATAGATAAATTAAAAAAGAAATTAAAAAGTAAAAAAGTAAAAAAATATTTTAAATTACAATGAAATAAATTAAAATCCATAAGCAGTCCCATTTTCAGCTGGTTCTTGTCTATCATAAAATGCCCCACGTCTATCAACTTCAAAACCTGGATGAGGTGTAGGAAATGTGTATTGAGGAACTCCTTCATACATGTCTATTACATTTGATTTATCACTTGTTGCAGCAGGAAGATTTATTGTACACCAACCATGACTTGGATTTCTAAATAACGTAACATCGGGATCTTTATGACAATATGGAACTTCTGGAACAATACCGTACCTGCCCCATGCTTCATTATAATAATGATCCATTTGTTGCGCTAATGGTGCCATTTCGGTGTTAATTTCTCTAACCGTATCGTGTAAAATTCTATCTATTGTTTCTTCAAAAGTCTCTTTTGTAGTTAGTATATTAGAAGTATCTGCCGTATTTGCTCCATAAAATGCAGCCATTTCGGGTTCTTCGTATACACCATAACCATTTGGCATTTCAAAGTTATCCCATCCTTTATCATTATTATATCTCCTTTCAAAAACTTCTTGAAATCTATGGACCATTTCAGGTGTGTAAGCAAGTTCCCCGCCATATTTAGAAAGCATTTCTAAACCTCTTCTTTGAGTTTCTTGAGAAAACGCTCTATTTTGAAGAAGCTTATCGCCTCTAGCAACATGATATGGAATTAATCTGGAATCATTTGTTGGAAATTCGTGTTCATTGTTAATCGTCATTATTTAATTTTATCTAATTGCTTAATATTTGAGAAATTTATTTAGTAACTAAACCTTGCAACTCCCATGCTCTATCTATAAAATTGCGTTTATTTTTTCGAAGTACTCTACCGGGATATTCAGATAATGCAGCTATATCTGGGTCCATATAAGCTTCATATTTTGCCTCAGCATCTTGTTTTGTTCCTTTAACTTTTACGCCAACTAATTTTTTTAAAGGAGCCCTTGTTATATGTTTAAGAAAACTTTCACGAAGCTCAACGTCAGATTCACCAATAAAGATATTATAATTTTCACCAGGTTCCATTATCATAGTGTAAGTATAATATTCGTCTGATTCATCTAACATTTCTAACAATCTTAGTTGAACTCTATAATAATCTTCAAATCCTTCAATTGTAACATTTTTAATATCTATTATTTCTGCTTCTACTACACAACTAGGATCACAGTCTACCATAGCTTCAACTGGATCTAAAATATCAGTGTAACTTGGGTCAAAAATATCCATTTTAATTTATTTTAATTTGGTTTTGAATTTTATAATAATTTTAAAATTAAATTTTTATTTATCTAGTTTCAGTGAAGTCAGAAAGTTTTAAAATTTTAGGCTTTATCTTCGTTTTTACCTTTAGCTTTTTATTATCTTTTAAAGCAGCGCTTTCTTTTTCTAAAGAAATCTCCCATCTAGCACTAGTTATTAAAAGTGTAACAGATTTAAAACTCAAATATAAAGCACCAAATAATACAAAAAGCTTGTCAGTTGCAGGAAGCCACCTAGAAATATTAGGACCTAGAAGTAATGCTCTATTATCGGCATCAAGAACAAGTACTGCTATTACATAGCGATATATAAAATATAAACCGACTAAACCGAGTGTAATATCTAATATTCCCCATATTAAATTAAGTCTAAAAATAGCTTCATTTGAAAAAAGTGCCATTAAGTTTCTATAATATATTTAATTACATTTTAATTTTCATATTTTTTACAAATAATTTACTTAATTTAGCTGATTTTTTTAAACCTGGACATTGAGTATAAATTTCACAATTTCCATTTGAAAAGTCATAATTGTATGCCATACATTGATTGTCATGTGAACACAAACTATCACAAGTATCAACAATCATTCCGATCATAACATTTTGTGGCTCAACTGAACATGTCTTTGACTTAATTACATTATATAAAAATGGACCAGATGCCGATTTCTGCGCAGGGAATTCAGAAAATGCTTTAGTTGTAACAGAATCTTTAGGTGGTTTAGACAGAAAACCATAATCTTTAGATGATTTTATTTTTCTCTCAAATTTTGGCCCAGCCATTATTCCACCTTCTTTTATTGTATCTTGAAATTCTGGTAATTCAACTTGATATTTTTCTTTTTGTTTTTTATAATCTCCATATAGATCGCCTTGACCAAAAGGACCTCCATATTGTTTTAAATAATCTAAAGAAGCTTTTTTCATCTGAATTTGACGTTCATCATAAGTTTGATTTTTAGCTTTCTGAAAAAATGGTGTTGTATCAAGAGGATTAATAGTATCATAAGAATCAAATAAGTTTAGTTTTTCGCTATTTCCATTTTGATCTTTAGGTTTATAAAAAAATACAACTAATAAAACAATTAGAAGAATCACTAAAACTAGAATTGCAATTCCTTTTTTATTTGTAATCATAATGCTTTTATCTTATAAAACCAAGTTTAGAAAAATAAATGTCTAGCTATATCAATAAAAGAAAAGAATGTCAGAAAATTGGTACAATGATTTTATGAATTCCACAGGATTCGATATAAAACCAAAAATGCCAGAATCAACTGCAAAAACTGGTAAAAAAGAAGAAACATTTATAAAAAATTATGAAGGAGCTGATAGTCAACCAAAACCTGCAAAGTTAGGTATACCAGGAACAATAACTGGTCCAGGAGATATAGTTACAGGAACTATGCCTCTCAAAGACTCGATTGCACCTAAAAATCAACCTTATAGAGATCCTTACCCGGAGTCCAATGTTCTTTTACAAAAAAATGGAATTAAACCTGTTTATCCAACTCAACAAAGTGATTGGCAAGCTGTAGCTGTAGGAAATGACATTGCACCTTCCAAACAGTTAAATGCTCCAGCTAGCACATTTATTCCCAATAGTAAACCTACAGGAGGTTTCAAAGTTGAATGGATGAACGCAGTTTCAGAAAATAGAAATATGATTTATGCTTATGCTGCAACAGGATTTGCTGCAGTTGCTGTTTTATCTGGGGGTATTTTTGTAGTGAAAAAAGGAAGTAAATATGAAAAACAATATGCAGCAATAGCTGGAATTTCAACAGTTTTTGCGTTTATTTTACTGGGTATTTTTTATACTTCCGACAATGGATCAAAAACATCTGAAAAGCAATTAGCAGGTTACGGAGAAAATCAAAGGAAAGTCCTAGAAAAAACTAATTTTTCACCACCATTCAACCCGCTTCAAAGAGATGAAACAACACCGAAAGTTTATCAGCACCAAAACGACGCCGAAAACACAGTTCAAGCCAGATATAATTTACAAGGAAAAGATACAAAAACAATGGAAGGACCTAGGAATAACACTGGTTATAGAAGACAGATTCCTACACCTGACCAAAGAAAAACAATAGGTTCTAATGACTTGATGCGTTCTCCGGGTAATTATAACATGGATGATGGTACTTTCAACGAGTATATGAGAAGAATGGATGGTGAAGCAATACCTCAATTAGTTAAATCACATCCTTACTATACTTTTAACGCAGAGTGGGATCACAGAAGTCAAATTGATGATTCTGATAGATTTTTTGGAATTACTGATGAACCAAGTCAAATGTTACGAAAATCAATTTATCGCCAACCAAAAATTCAACAAGCAGGAGCAAAAAGAATGCATCTTAAAGACCCTCCACCAGGTTCAGTACAGCCATTGCAAAAAGTTCATCCTATGATGGAGCAAGATATGGAATCAACTGGACCCGCATTTCTAGCTGGTCCAAAAGGTGAAAAAATGAGTGGTAGCACTAATGAACAACCAATATTTGATGATATTAAAATTCCTGATATGAGCAATGAAGAAAAGATAATAAATGCTCAAGATTTATTGAAAGAAAGAATGTCATTAAATCCTGCAAATAATTTACAGGAAGTAGATAAAGATTTCTTGAAACAAGAAAACGTAATGAGTGAACGAAAAAGAGCTATGTTATCAGGACAATATGCTCAACCTCCGGAAAGGGAAGATTTAAATATGAAACATACACCGAAACATCCTCCACCTGAAACAATAAAACTAGATCAAGGCAGGGTTATACCTCCAAACCAACTACCACCACCAATGGAAACTCAAAAATTATCAGAAAAAAATGAAATTAAAAACTCTATTCATTTAACTCCAGAAGAAAATCAACCAGTAAATCAAGAGAAACCAAGTGTAGCCGAAGATTCAGAAAATGCTTTCTTAAGTGCATTTCTAGAAAAAACTGCTCCAAGTCAAAGCGTAGTTGATTCAGCAATCCAAAATAGTAGATAACTTTTACAACTTAAAAATAAAAAAATCTTCATTATTTTACAAAATAAACAAACATGGGAACAGTTGTAAGTTCAATTAACAATAGCGTTGATGTTTTCAAAATGAATGCTTTCGATGAAATTGACTTTCAAGATCATTTGCGTCAACAATTTGAAACTGCAAGAGCAGCTGGAAGACAAGAGCAATTGACCCAAGTAATTAGAGCAGGGGGTTTTGGTGGGCCAGGTTTTGTTACAGGAACTGGTTTTAATACTCCTGCAACATTTTGGTATACACTAGGTTCAATTCTAGGAGGACGTTTTATTGCTCCAGCAATGTTCGTTATATTTGGCATAATGTTTGCTGTTTTTTATATAGGAAAACCAAAAGATGAAAGAAATCAAGGAATGATATTTTTAACATCATTTTTCGCAATATTTGGTTTAATGAATTTATTTATTTTTCATACTGAAACTGGATTAAAATCAATTACAACTCCTGGACCTTTAATAGGAAGTTTAGGTGTATCGTTTACAGCAGCTGCAGTTATAACATTTATCGCTTAAATTATTAATAAAAATATTTTTAATTTAATTTAATTTTTGTTTTTTCGCTTTAAAAAAAAAAAAAAAGAAAGGCATTATTAATACAAATGTAAAAATTAGAAAATAAAGTACATGTATTAGTTTTCCAGTAGATTTTTCTTCTGATTTAGATATGACAGACTCTGTTTTTGGTGCTCCAATTATCAAAATAAGGAAAAGTATAAATTCTATTGTTAAAAATATTATGAACCCAAGTTTAATTAAGTTGATTTTTGTATTTAATGAAACTTGTATTCCTATAATAACTCCCAGTACAAAAACAATTTGATCTCCAAAACTATTTTCAGTTGGAGCTTTATCAAATACTGCCCATTCTTCACCAAATATAAAAACTGTTATTTTTTCCCCAATTTCTTTAAATTGTTGAACATTACTCAGAATATCTTTTATTTCATAAAGTGAATGAAAAAAGACAGAAAATAATATGCTAAATAAAACTTTATTTTTTATTTTTTGTTTTATTGCGATAGTATAAAAGAAAATATACAACAATGTTCCCCATAAAAAATGCAAAATCGAAAATCTATCAAAAACTTGTTCCAATTTAACCATTTTATAATTTGTCTTACTGAACTATATTTTATATAAAAATTTTTTTAAACCTAACCTTCATTAATATTTATTTGACCTAGGGTCTGTCACGTCCTCTTACTTATATATATATAATATAATATAATAGGGAGGACGTGAATCTAGTTGTAGTAATTTATTAATTTTTAAATATTCATATTTAGCCTTAAAAGCTACATGTTGAATCCG
>JAAEPP010000384.1 GCA_024232495.1 Flavobacteriaceae bacterium | reverse complement strand
TATTTACCTCTTTTAGTTTTATATTCATTAATTGGCATGCTTGTTGTGGAATGTGTTCCACTATTAGCCTGTTTTTCTGCCATTATTTGTCTAAAAATGGGACTTTCCCATTCACAACCTTTATATTTACGTTTCATATTACCAGGGTCTACATTTATTTAAAGGCACTTGACATAATGTACCTTTATTTTTAATTAATGGATTTCCATTTTTAGCAAATCCAAATACTACTTTAACAGTATCTTCATATACTTTAATTCTACTACCTACCTTTATTTCAGACATATTTCTATTGTTTTATTTAAGTTAATAACATCTCTAATGTTAGCACACTTTTCATATTCTTCTTCTGCTATAAAATATTCAAGTAAATCTTCAGCCAATTCCATTTCTGATTGTTCTGGATCTGGAATGAATATCATATCTTCTACTTCATTACTATCATTAGGTTCAAATTTAATATCATTACCCATTAACATATTATAACCTACATTCATTGCTTTATCTACTAATTCGTATCCTTCCATATTAAAACGGTAATGGTTCGTGAGACTTATCTTTAGGTATAAACGTTGGATCTTCTAATTTACGGTAATCAAAACTACCAAATGGTTGTTCTCCAATTTCAGTTACTTTAACTTGATCTGAATGGCGTCTATTTTCAATTGATAATTTTAAATCATTAGCTCGTTTCTTAGCCATATAATCATTTTCGGCATAAACATACATTTCAATTGTTGCTACATATCTATTTTCCTTCTTGCTCATTTCTTAATTTTTTAATGTGTTTACAATTATTATTACTCATCCAAACCCCAGGGCAACTACAAGTATAATTACCAGTATCAGGATAAAATCGTGTTTTATACATTTTATCACCCTTTGAACTTGGTGTTTCTACCACTACAGTTTCTGCTTTTTTCTTTATTTTAGGTTTGATCCAGTTAATATCTTCTAACCTAGTTTCAGGCAATACCTCCTGCCAAGATGGAACAATATATGTTTTACCACCTAATTTTACAATTCCAGGTGCAACATGCCCTTCATAATCATATTTGAATAGTCTATATGATATGAATGGACCAAATCCACTTGGATTAATACTTAAATTGGATTTTTCCTTCCAAAATCTACGAGTTCTAATATTCCCGTACTTGTTTAAATTTGAAAATTCTACTATGGGCATAACCTTTATTTTTAATTTCCCGTGAATATACGACCTCTCTACCGGGTATCCAAATCTTTACGCGGGTGTTTTTGTTTTCTTGTGTATGTTTTTTTACTTCTATACACATTAGGTTTCATCGCATCCCAGATCTCCTGTTGAGTCAAGACTACCTGTTTCAATATTGGTTTTTTCTTTTCCATTCCATTCATCATTAAAATACATCCAATGCCACTCTGGTTTTATCATGCTTCAAATCTTTCTTTATCATCTTCTTTTTTTTCTTGTAGGTCAAGTGACAACGCTACACAGAGATCTTTTAATTTACCTGCTTCATGTACATACATAAAATCTTCATCAGTCATATTATTAAATAGTTGTACTGCACTTATTGTCATATCATTGAAATTTCTCATTATAAAATCCGCTTTTAAATTTACCTATTGGGTGTGATGAATAAACACAAGCATACAACGCTCTAATTTTACTAGAAGTATTAGGTTTTGATGTATGAGGTGTATTACCATCAATTATAACTATATCACCAGCATTGGCTAATATAATATCTTTATCACCAGTATCCAAATTTGTTACACATAAAGGACCAACTTCAGGGTCAGTCATATTAGTAAGTATCTGACAGCAATTTATAGTTTTAAATTTACCCTGTTTAGCACCTTCAGGATCAACAACATGATCATTATCACAATGTTCATGAAAGTGAAAATTATCATTAGGTAATTTAACTACTACTTGATCATTGTATAAATAGGGTTCTTCAATCTGTAAAAATGTTTTGGCAATTTCTTTCATATTGGGGTGAGTATATAATCCCCATAATCGAGTATCTAATATAGATGCCATCTCTAAACCTTTCCAAAATATTCCTCCACCTTCAGTTCTGTCCTGACCTTCTTGGCCCTTATATTTTTTCCTTAGTTGTATTGCTAGATTACGGGTTTCAGCTACAATATTAGGTTCAATAACATTTTTTAAATGAATGTAACCTTGTTTATTAAAACTATCTACCTTGTCCTCTATAAGCTTTTTTATATCCATTTTGTCCTCTTGAAGCATTCTTTGAATGCACACCTGGTCTTTTGGTTTTCTTAGGTTTGGTATAAACGCTTAATTGTAATTTTCTTGCCATTGTATTGTTTAGGCATAAATATTACATTAAACATTTAAATTATATCCCCCAAACATCTCCATATATGAAGTCATTGTAGTACCAAAACCATCTTTAAATTCATAACCATTTCTAAAAAATTTACGAACATTACCTTGACCTGCTAAATGAGCAGCTGCTAATATTCCTGATTCTGTAATTAATACTCCATGTACTACTTTACCATCATATTTTTTAATAAATCGTCTTAATTTCTTTTTATTATGCTTTAATAGCTCTTGCATTGCCTGTTCTTGCAATTCAGGGTTATTTAAAAATTCATCTTGAGTTACTTTAAACCCTAAACCTTTAAGTGTTGATTCACCAAATTGGTATTTACCCATATAACCAAAACTATTTACAATATCATATCTATTACCTGATTCTCTAAAACCAATAGCATCTAAAAATGCTTGATGTGATGTTACTATTAATTCCATTTCATTTACCGTTACCGGTTCAATTGGTATAGTAACTATACCTTTAACGGGTAATTCAATAGTTGGGTTTACTACAGCTCTATATACTGATGTAAATGCCATTAATGAAAATAATGCTAATGCAAATAATAAAAATATTGTAATACTATTTAATTTCTTTTTCATATTAAAAGTTTTTAAGAAAATCACCCTTCATAGTCTTAGACTTTAATTGTTGAGCTTTTTTATCATTTTCAAGCATCTTATCTGCTAATTTTTCTACGTGTTTACTTTTTTGTTTTTCATAATCACGAGTAATTTTATGATGCTTTTTATTTATTGATCTGGCTTTTTTCATATTCTACTTACATATTGATTTGGGTCATCTGATTCTTCATCATCTAGTCCTAATTCTTTTAATCGTTGTAAATGATAATCATCTACTTCCCATTCGACCTTTTCAGATGTACCATAATGTTCTTGTTTACTTTCAATTTGTTTAATGTCTTTGGTATTGAAAATGTCCCCAACTGTTAAAAAATAATGGTTATAACACAGTAATTCAATGTTATCTAAACTATAATTATTGGAATTATTATCTTTGAAGTGTAACAGTAATGGTACTTTATAATCAAGTACCCTTCGTTCTTTAAATTGACATACAGAACATTCCTCTAATAAATATCCCTGTTCTATAAGAGCATACTTAAGTTTAGCAGGTGAAAATGAATTTGAATCAATTCTACCTTCAATTATCTCAAGCATATGAGGCATTTTTTTAGGTCCTTTTAAATATTTAGGTATACCCTTACCAGCTTGATTCTTATGTTGCTCAAATAAGTTATACATTTTAGCGTATTTCTTATAGTGCTGATATGAAACATGCAAGTATCTAGCTGCAGCCATATTAGATAATGTTTTACCTTGGGCTGCAACTATTTGCTCTTTACTTAAGAATTTCTTCTTATTTGCCATCTACATCTTTAATTATAACTGGGCCGTATAAATTTTTATCATCATCCATATCTTGCATTTCGGCCTTACCACTTTTATCTAGGTTTTTTAACGCCTTTTCATTATGATTATAAGCACGATACTGATCATCGTTCATAATTACAGTTTCAATCCATGTATGGTCACCTTCTCCCATCATAACAGGTACTCCGTGCTTCATCCCTTCACCTTTACCATTGTCAGAGCATGTAACACAAAAATTATAACCATATTTAGTCAATCTCAATTCGGGCATATCTTCACCGCAACACTTGCATTTAATCATTTTTAATTTCATAGTTGATCTTTTAATAGTCTGTAACATAAATATATTAATTTAATTTAATTTTAAGAAAGCCATAAAGAATTTTTATATGTATCCTTTAGCTTTTTTTCTTCATAATATAAATCTACCTTCCATCTATACCCATCTATCATTCTATCCTCAGGTAATTCTTTAAATCTAACTTCAACAGTCTCACCAACTTCTAGTTTTTCATTTAAAACTTTCATTGTTTTATAACTGCCATTTCCTGGTACTATATCTTTACCTTTATTTCTATAAGATGCAAATCTAGATTTATTAGTTGAATTTACTCCTTCACCATATATTCCAACTTTGATTATACTACCATTATAAACTAAAATGTATAATCCTCTTTTAATAATTTTATCTTTAGGGATAATTGGAACGTCAATATACCCCTCACTTATTTTTTTAATTATCATACTTCTCTTTTTTCTCCGTGAACGATTTTTACTGTTGGGAATCTTAAACTAATTCCACCTTTATCATTTTTAGTTTCTTCAAAATATTGAACAGTAATTATTTTACCTACAATTGAACCATCCATATATTTTAAACGTTGATCTTGACTCCAACCACTACCAACTTTTACTTTGAATCCTTTATGTTCAATCCATACTTGGGATAACATTTTAATTGTTTCTGATTTACCATCTCTAACTACTTCATGATCATCAACATCAAAATCAATTACTTTATATTCAGCATCATAGAATTTTTTTACTTTAAGTAAATTTTTAGTACGTTTACCTTCATAACTAACATCTTTACGTACCATAAATCCTTCCCATTTATTATCAGTTGCTATTTGACCCCATTTATCAAAGTGTCTACCATCTGTTATTTGGAATTGTTCTGTATAACGTAAAATATCAGTTGTAATATATCTACCTGTTAAAAATCCTCTTAGTGCTCCTAATCTTTGACTTAAAATAGGACCACCTTTTTGAGCATCAAAATTCGGTTTATGAATCATATCAAATATCATATAAGCTGGATTCTCAATTTGATGGTCTTTACGTCTTAACTGTTTCATTATGCCTTGAAAATCTTCATCTCCATTCTCATCAATTAAACAAATTTCACCATCAAATACAGTATTAATAATACCTGTTGCTTCAATTGCTTCTTTTACTTTATTTAATGTAGTTAATTCTTTACCCATTCTAGAATAAAGTGTACATTCACCTTCGTAATTAACAACAGCTAAACACCTAACACCATCTAATTTTCTACTAGCATACCAGTTATCATTTACCCAATCACAATTATCATCATATTCTTTAGCTAATGCTACTGAAAATGTTGGGATTAAACCAGGTACTGCTTTATTAATAACTTTTGCTCCAGCTCTAATACCTAAATCTTTATCTATAATTTTATAAATAATTGGATCATATTTGTTAGCAGCAAAACTATTTAAACAACGTACAGCATCATGTCCTGTTATTTCTCTATTAGTTAATTTATCTAATAATTCATATAAAGCATAATCATTTGTTCCATTAATTAAATCACTTCTTTTTTTACAAGTTTTACTTGTAACATGATATTGTTTAAATGGATTATAAGTATACTCTAATAATCTATGAACATCACTACTTGCATTCTTAATTATTTTAACCTTTTCTGTGCTGCTACTTGTAGCTCGCATTGCATTTATAAACTCAGTATATTCTATCATATTATTTAGCTTCTTGGTTATTAAATTTTTCCATTAATTCTTCAGTACTTAAATGTACAGCATCATATTTTTTATGCAATCTTACATTTTCTAAATCATCACTATAACCTAAAGTAAAACTAACTTCACTACCTGATTGGAATTTAACTCTAACTATTGGAAATGAAGTATAAGATCTTCTGTAATAATCAGAACCTCTAGTAACTACAGCTTTAGGATATTGCTTTTGAAATTTAGCAATTACATTTTTTATTGCTACATCTTCAGCATTCATTCTATTTAATTTACTATTCTGTAAACTATTATGCTCATTATATTTAACTAATAATGAACTTGGCTTATAATATCTATACTGTGAAGTAACACTAGTACACATTAATTTATTACCCTCTCTACTAACAGTAGAATTATAAATTTTCATTTTACCTTCATGAATAGTATTTACTTTTAAATAAACACTACCACAAGCATTTAAATAAGTAACTTCATATTCATAATTAGTATTATTATATGAATAACCGAAATCTTTTTCAGTAGTAACTTCATGAATTTCAAAATTACTATCATAATCTTTACCTTGAACAAAACCTGCTTCATCCAACATTAACATAATTCTGTTAACATCTTCTTGTCTCTCAGCAGCATTTTTAGCTTGATACTCTATCCAATTTTGAACTTCTTTTTCTTGTTCTTGAGTTAATACTACTCCATGAAATAAATCTAATTGATTGTTTGAATTTGACATAACCTTTATTTTTAATTATTATTCTTATTTACTCTGTAAATATACGACCCCTCTCCCGGGTATCCAAATTTTACCGCGGGAATCTTTATTCGCTTGCATAATGCCATTCCCAATCTTGGTCGGCTGAGCATTCGATTTTATCGTATTCTTGATTGTATTCTTCGATAGTTACCCATTTATCAATTTCACTATCATATATCATCCCATCTATTTCTTTAGTCATATATTATTTTTTTTAAATTCCTGGTGAATATACGACCTCTATCTTGGGTATCCTACTAAATTATGGCTCTTCCTTTCATTTTTTCCCAATCACGATTTTTTCTAACTTGTTCGTTTTTGGTATTAGTAGAAATTAACATAATGGGATGAATGGTAAGTTTACCAGCTACTTTAATTAATGCTTTAACATCTTTAGGGAAACAATGTCCTCCATATCCAAAATCACCATCTGGACCTGGTACATTCCAATGTGATTTACCTAAACGTTCATCATAACAAGCATATTCTATTACTTTATCATAATCAACATCTAATCCTTCACATATTTCATACATTTCATTTGCAAATGATACTTTAGTTGCCAGGAAGCTATTAGTAACATATTTAACCATTTCAGCATATGTTGAATCAGTTTTAACTATAGTTGCT
>JAAEPP010000383.1 GCA_024232495.1 Flavobacteriaceae bacterium | reverse complement strand
GGGAAGGGCAGTTTACAGGGCTTACTCGGAGTTCAGGGTAATAGGTACAGTAACAACAACTAGCTCAGAACAGTTGGCTTTCAATCAGCTTTCCAGTTTTTTAATTTGCCTGGTTCGTAATCTACGGCTATACTTATGGGCAGTGGTCAATTGTTTAAAGGCAGTAGAAGCAAATTTTGTTCAAGATAGGGCAAATTTTGGTTTATATGTCCAATCCAAACTGATAGCTGTGTAATTTGTATAATAGCAGCAAATAGCACATATAAAGAAGGTTTTTTACGTCAACATCTTGTTAAGGCTGCTTTTTATAGTTTACCATATTATGGTTACTTGTGTGTAGTACCCCATTGCTAAAAGGTACTAGGAACAAATTGTGTTCAAGATAGGTCCAACCTGGTTGTGCGTCCAGTCCAACGTGCACTATTTATATTGACAGCAACTATTCAAGGACAATCAGTTCTGAATCAACCTTCAAGTTAAGAATGCATTGTTTTCAGTTCAATGTTATGCTTGCTTGTGCAGAAATTAATGGCTTAGGCAGTGTAGTCAAGAGTGTGTATAAGATAGGGTTAATGCAACCAGGATCAGTTGTGCTTAACTCATAGCTGTATTATAAGAATATTAGCATTAGCAGCAACTAGCTAAAGGCTAGAAGTCCAATGTTCTGTTTTTTATTTGTTGCAGCAGCTAGTCAACGTAGGACAAATGGTTCTCTGTTTGGGTGACCAATGGTGCTTACTCAGGGCTGAGTCATATGCACAGTAGCAGCAACTGGC
>JAAEPP010000382.1 GCA_024232495.1 Flavobacteriaceae bacterium | reverse complement strand
CTAACGTACTTGAAGAGCTAAAAATGCCAAAGAATCCCTAAAATACGACCCTCTGGAAAAACAGCAAATTTTCTATTTCATTTTATAACTGTTGATTAGAATATTAGAATTTGTGTATAATAATTATAGTATAGCATAGTAGATGTTTAATATCTAAGCTTTTAGACATTAGAATCGCTGAAGAGGTTTTTGTATAAATTATTGATATAATAATAATATAATAATAATAATATCAATCATTGCTTCCATGTCTCCCAAATGCATTTATGTTCTTAATATCCAAACTATTATATATCTCATATAAGCCCTATTCTTCATGATATAGAGACATACTTTGGGATATCAGTTCAATTCAGTTCAGTTCATTTAATTTAAAATTCCACAACATACAATTCAATTTAAATCAAAATAAAGAAAAATTAATTAAAGTTGAATAGTACCAAATACAAGTATACAATGCATGTATGCAATTAGGAAATTGATGAAGCAATATTGTATGTAGAATTTCTTAAGGAGGAACTCTCTTAATAGCTAAACTAATCAAGGACGGAGAGCACCCCCTGTTGAGAAAAACCTATTTCAATTTATTGAACATTAAATGGGAATTTTGAGATTCAATTGTACAGATCAGATTTTAGTTAACGTGAAAATTTGAAGAAATAAATGTGATTTTAGTTTGAAGCGAAAATCATGCTTCTGGTGGATAGCTTTATCAAATGAGGAATGTCATTCATTCCATGCCTCGGCACCTGCGTATCTAATAGATCTTAAACCTTACAGATAGGTATTTTCTTGAGTCATAAAGATATCACCTTTAGAAGCCTGTCGTGCATTATATTGATGAACAGATGACAAAGTTTCGAAAAAATTGTGAAAACAGGCAGGGAAATATCCGCTAGTTGCTACTGTTTAAAGGAACAAAGTTTAAATAGTGGAAAATATTTCTGCTGGAGTGGTGTTATTTTTAGAGTTGCCTTTGGAAGACAGGGACTACTATGCCCCCATCCACTTTACGGCAAGAGAACACTTCAGAAGCATTTCAATGGGGGTGCATTAGACATATCACTCTGACTATGGTCTCATAGGTTATTGTTTTTCATAAGCGTATGAAGCACCTGTCACAAAGTGTCCTGTATGTCCGTGTCCATTTGGTGCCCCTCTTCTATTTCTTCCCTATCAGCTGTTGGCTGTCCTATCATCGTTGTCATCATCTGATCTTCATGCAGATGGTCTTGAATTCCCTGCACGAAAATAGCAAAGAATTTGAAAGGGATGCGGCTGATACAATACATATCAAGAATATTTTCTAAACTGAAATATGCTATCTCCTCTGAATTATCACATAGCACATCATAATGATATATAGACTATTGAAAGTTGTGAAGCAATGAGCATATGCCTTAAGTTTAACCAGCATTCTTACAATGTTTTCATAAAAAAACATTGAAATTGAATCAAAATAGTTCAAAACACAGCATGAAAGGACATTCATATCACTAAGATTGATGTTAAATGTGATAAAATTTCATATATACAAAATATTTCAACTAGCTTTGCTTTAATTAAAATTATGACAATTAAGCTGTATTGCCTCTAAGAATGTGCTCTATGCTTTCAAAATATCAAATGAATTAATAAAAGTATAGTTAAAAATAAATATACTTATTTTGAAACCGTAAAACATAAAATCGAATACATCGAATGGTATTTGTTCAACCAGTTAGACTTGTATAAGTGCATTGACCAGTATGATTGATTAAAAAACTTGGAACAATCATGCCTTACAACAATAACAACTAAGTAAATTAATCTCAGCACAACCCAAAAGTCATGGAAAATAATATATCATTGTAGTGAATAAAGATGCCCAAGCCCAAGAAGATTATATGGATAGATCAATTGTTAGTGGCCCTAAACAAAATTCACAAATTTGCCCAGTTTCAACAAAACAAAAATCCCAGTTTGTCAATCATAAATATCCTTTACAATGAATGGTGTAAGGAAAAGCATAACTCCCGGATTGGCAAGCCTGCTCTCAGAATCAAGTTATCAAAATTAAAAAGAGCTGCTGGAGATACTTAGTCTTTAACAAATGTTCCTCCCAAAACGCTGTAGGGCGGTGCTAAAGCTTCTACACCAGTAGAGGAAGCACTTCTACCTACAAACCGGTTCCACAAAAAAATTCTAAAGTCCAGGTGCCATTCACAATCATATGGTTATATGGTGCAAGGAAGGAACAGTACAAGACAATGTTGTCTTAGCTGAAATGCCAAGATGAGATAGTGACAACAGCATTGTTGGTTTGCTGAGATCCCATGTGAGATCTCTGCAATTGCAGAATTGTCATCCAGTGCGGTG
>JAAEPP010000381.1 GCA_024232495.1 Flavobacteriaceae bacterium | reverse complement strand
TATGATGAATCTGATGGGATCTATAGTTCAAATAAAACAGCTGTCGTCGAAAATGGTGTCATCGAAAATGATGTTATCGAAAATGAAGACAAAAACAACTATTATAAACAATATTTTCAGACCAAGTCACTTGATTATCAAAATTTACCAGAGGACAATACAATCTTAACAGATGTTGAAGCTTACCATTCAAAAGATTCGCTAGATGCTGAGGGTTATGTAATTACAGAAAAGAGAGATTATATTTCAGAATTTGATGAAGAATACGGTTCCTGGGGAACCAATTCAACACAAGTATCCATCAATGTGTATGGCGGATATAATTATGCGCCCAATTACGGAGGATGGAATATTGGATTTGGCTGGGGATGGGGCTATCCCTATTATTGGGGTGGTTATAATCCATACTACGGATACGGATGGGGCTACCCCTACCCATATCCACATTACGGATATGGAGGCTATTATGGATACGGACACCCAGGGCATGGGGGCTATTATGGTTACGCTTACAATAGAGGGCGAAGTAATTACGGCTATACCATGGCTAGAACATATAATAGAGGACGAAGTAACAACTATTACAGCAGTAGTAGAGGAACTAATTACAATCGAAGAGGAAATTACCGCACTCAAAATAACAATTATTCAAGAACTCAATCTAGTAGAAGATCACAATCAAATATTGGAAACGTAAGACCATCTACAAAACCAAGTTATCAAGGAAATTCAAATAATAGAAATTATTCTAAAAGAAATTACAAACCCTCAAAGCCAAGCACCAAGCCAAATACAAATACCAGGACGAGACCAAGTTCAAAACCAAGTAGTTCCTATAGAGGAGGCTCAATAAGAAGTGGTAGTTACGGTGGCGGATCGCGAGGAGGCGGATCGCGAGGAGGGAGTGGTAGAAGAGGCGGTCTTTAATAATATAATTCAAATTCTATGATAAATAGATTATTTATTTTATTTGTAGCTTTCATCTCAATTTCAAATTTAAGAGCGCAGAATATCAAAGATGCGCTCAGATATTCATCAGAATCACTTAATGGAACCGCAAGATTTAATGCGATGAGCGGTGCTTTCGGAGCACTTGGAGCAGATGTTTCCTCTATAATTATAAACCCAGCAGGAAGTGCAATTTTTATCAAAAGTACTGGATCAGCTACAATTTCTGTTCTCAATAAAAAAAATAGATCTAATTATTTTGAGACAAATAAAGAAGCTACCAATACTAACTTAAAATTTAATCAAGCCGGCTTTATTTTTTCCGCAACTAATAGAAATAAAAAATCTGCATTTAATAAATTTTCTGGAGGATTCAGTTATGTTGCTGCTAATAATTTTGATAATGAAATTTTTATAGCTGGTTTAGGTAATAACTCCATTGCTGATTATTTTCTTGAACAAGCAGATGGAGTGCCACTGGATTTACTCCAATTACAAAGTTCTGAAACGATCTCGAGTTTATATGCTTATTTGGGAGCAAATTACGGAGTTTCCACGCAGAATGCTTTTTTAGGATATCAAAGTTATATAATTGATCCAATTAACGCTAATGATCCCGAAAACAGCGAATATGAATCCAATGTAGCGGCGGGAATTTTTAACCAAAACTACTATTACAGTTCCACTGGATATAATGGAAAATATGCATTTAATTTTGCTACTGAAATTAAAAATGTTGTTTCGATAGGAATTAATCTTAATAGCAATAATTTCAATTACAGGGAAAGTACATTTTTAAACGAAACCAATAATAATTTTGGGGGGTCTATAAGTTATATTGGTTTTCAAAATGATTTATATGCCTACGGCGGTGGCTTTTCTGCTCAGATAGGTGCTATTGCAAAAATCACAAACAGTCTAAAAATTGGAACAACCTTTGATACTCCCACTTGGTACAATATTTATGAGGAAACCTCTCAATACATTGAAACTACAAGAGAATTAGACGAATTAAGTTACAATGAGTATATCAATCCAAGAATTGTAAACGTTTTTTCAAAATACAGCTTAACAACGCCATGGAAATTAGCTTTTAGTGGGGCATATATTTTTGGAAAGAGAGGTTTGATTAGTGTTGACTATTCTTACAAAGATTATAAATCCACTCGTTTTAACACATCCTCCAGCGCCTATTTTAATGATGTAAATACGAATATAAAAAACGAGTTAAAAGGATCATCTGCTATTAAAATTGGTGGCGAATACAGGTTTAATAGATTGAGTTTTAGAGGAGGTTATCAATTTGAACAAAGCCCCTATATGAAAGCAAATACAATCGGAGATTTAATCGGTTTCTCAGGAGGATTAGGAATTTATTTAGAGAGTTATAGTATTGATTTTTCCTATTCAAGAATTCAACAAAGTGGAAATTTACAACTTTATAATGTTGGCTTAACTGATAAGGCAACTATTGACAAAATCCAAAATAACTTTGTTTTTACGATTAACTACGTGATTTATTAAAAAAAGCCATCTGCAATAGCAGAAGGCTTTTTTAACTATTTTTTTTAATTTCTAACTATTTTCTTGGTAATAGATCCTACTGTTGTAGTGATGTCTAAAAGATACAACCCAGAAGACAAATTAGAGACATCTAATCGTGTTGTGTTTGCATTTTTTAAAACTAAATTACCAAGTACATCAAATAACTTCATTGAAACTACTTCTATATTTGATGGCATCTTAATAGTTGCGATATCGTTTGTAGGATTTGGATAAACCGATAATTGAGATAAAATATTATCGTTGACTGACAGAGCCTCACAAGTTGCTCCAAAATACAAGTTTCCAACTAACTCACCACTATCTTGCTCTCCTTGAACTTCAATTTTTGAAATTGGTTCGTCAGCAATCATACCAAAAAACACTTGAATATTTGTTGGAACATTTACTTGAATCGTTTCAATTAATTCTCCTGTCTCCCCAAAAACTCTAATATCGGTTAACGGAAAATTGTTTTCCCATATATCCATTGCAATTGCATAAACATTAGGCGTAAATTCAACTACGGTATACTCAGCAAAAGTTATTGCTCCGGCCAAAGGATCTGTATTTCCAATAGCGCCTGCTGGAATACTTACTGTATCAGATCCATTTGAAGCAGAAATTTGAAATCCAATTTCAAGTTCTCCTGGATCATAACAACCATCACCTGCATTACTCATGGTAGGACCACAATTGAGAATTTCTATTGGACCTCCGAGAAAATCTTCGTAAGTCACTGTTGGCTCTGAACAATTTTCTTCCAATCCAATATCAAAAAGCACTTTAGCAACATACGTTGCAATGATACCTTGAGAACTGTTATTTATAACAGTTGCGGTTTCACCATTAAACTCATTCGTTTGGTTTTGATTGGATAATTCTAAGTAAGACTGCGGTTGTTGGGCAAACATTATACCTCCCACAAAAATAAAAAATAAAGTAATTTTTCTCATAATTTAAAGTTTTAACAGGTTAATAATCTTCAATATAGTCAATTTATTTAAGAAGCCACCTCACACTATCCCCATTTTCAATTCCCCAGCGATCAGAAAGTCCAGCTTTAATTTCTAACACATATAAAACAGGTTCTCCTGAGGGTAACGAATTTTTATCGTAAGGTGTAGTATTTTTTTGAATACTCACTACTTTTTTTTTCTTATTGATGTAAATTATGTCCAACGAAAACTCTGTGTTTTTCATATAAAAAGATCGAGGTTGCTCTTCTTGAAATATAAATAACATTGCTTGGTGCTCCTCCATCGACTTACGATACATTAAACCTGTTTGAGTTTCATACTCGGTTTGAGCAATTTCAATATCTAAGGTTTTAAATATGGAATCACTTTCCGTTTTTCTTAGAGTTAATTCACCTTCTTTCGAAAAATTGATTTCTTTCGTAATGGATATTGTTTTTTTTCTCTTTTGGTCGCAGGATTGAAGAATGTTTAAAAACAGTAGTGAAAAACTTATAACTATATATTTAAGCATCCTTAAGAGGTCTTTTGGAAGAAGAAATCATTAGATAAAATCCTATGATAATAAAGGGAACACTTAACCATTGACCTGTATTTAAAATCCATTCAGACCTTTCGTCTACCTGAGCTTCTTTAACAAATTCAACGAAAAATCTAACGGTCCAAAGCAAAACCAAAAAAGTACCGAGCAGGTATCCTAATTGTTTACTTTTATTCGTTTTCCAATACAAATAATGCAAAATTAAAAAAACAAAAACATAACAAAACGATTCGTACAATTGTGCAGGGTGTCTTGGGAAATCCTCTCCTAATTGCTTGAAAACAACTCCAAATTCACTATTGGTTGCTTTTCCAATAATTTCAGAATTGATAAAATTTCCAATTCGAACAAATACAGCACCACTTGCAACAGCAATAACAATTCTGTCCAAAATCCATAATATCGGTTTTTGTAATACTTTTTTACTGTAAAAGTACATAGCAGTTATGATACCGATAGCAGCACCATGACTCGCTAAGCCTCTAAAACCAGTGAACTGAAAACCATTTTTAAAACTAAAAGGAAGAAAGACGGAGAAAAAATCTTCTTTTAATAATTCTGGTTGATAAAAAAAAACATGGCCCAATCGAGCTCCAACAAGAGTAGCTACCACTACATAAATAAACAGGCTATCCAACTTATCGTCAGGCTGACCTTCGTTTTTGTATATTTTTTTTGTTAAAAGCCAACCTACTGAAAAGGCGATTACAAACATTAAACTATAATATCTTATAATAAAAAAACCTAAATCTATTCCAGGTGATGGATCCCAAATAAAACTTACTATTTGCATAAACTATTCTATATAAATTTAAAAAGTAAATATATGAAAGGTATTCCTTTATTTAGTTACTTTTCTTTCTTTTCAGGTACTGGATCAAAACCAGAACCTCCCCACGGGTGACAAGAACCAATACGCTTTATTGCTAACCAACCTCCTTTTAATAGGCCATGAATTTTAAGAGCTTTAATAGTATAATGAGAGCAGGTAGGATCGTATCTGCATGTGGCAGGTAGTAGCGGCGAAATTAATTGTTGATAACCCTTAATTATTAGGATAAGAGGGACAATTTGAATTTTTTTTAAATAAAATTTAATGTTATTCATTGTAGGTAATTGACCTCAATAGTTAGTTGAGAGAGAAAGAAGTACCGTCCTTACCGTCTTTTAAATTTATTCCAGCAGCTTTTAATTGATCCCTAATCAAATCGCTAGTTGCAAAATCTTTGTTAATTCTAGCTTGATTTCTAAGTTCAATCAAAATAGCGACAGCTCCCTCTAACTTACTGTCATCAGTAGTGTTTAAAATTAAATTCTCTTGTAAGCCTAATACTTCAAAAATAAATAGTTGCATGGTATTTTGAAGAATCGTGATTGCGTTTTGGTCTAGTTTAATATTTCCTTCTTTAGCTGAATTGATAATTTTTACCGCTTCGAATAGTTGAGCGATTAAAATTGGACTGTTAAAGTCGTCGTTCATTGCGTCATAGCAAGATTGTTTCCAAGCACTCGGATCAAAATCACATTCATCTGAAATCGAAATTTCAGAAAGCATTTTAAAAGCCTCCATCATTTTGTTAAAACCCTTTTCTGAGGCTATCAAAGCATTATTTGAAAAATCAAGAATACTTCTATAATTCGCTTGATACATAAAAAACTTAGTAACCGTTGGTGAAAAAGCTTTACTTAATATAGAGTTGTTACCAGAAAATATTTCGTGGGGTAAAATATTGTTACCCGTTGATTTTGCCATTTTTTTCCCATTGAGGGTCAACATATTAGCATGCATCCAATAATTTACTGGATTTGTTTTTAAAGCAGCTTCAGATTGAGCAATTTCACACTCATGATGTGGAAATTTTAAATCCATACCTCCCCCATGTATATCGAATTGTTTACCCAAATATTTTGTGCTCATTGCAGTACATTCAAGGTGCCAACCAGGAAAACCTTGACTCCAAGGAGAAGGCCAACGCATAATGTGTTCTGGTTCAGCTTTTTTCCATAATGCAAAATCTTGTGGGTTTTTTTTGTCGGATTGAGCAGCTAAATCACGAGTATTTGCCACCATATCTTCTAAATTTCTTCCACTTAGCTTGCCGTATGAATTTGTTTCATTAAACTTATGTACATCAAAGTAAACCGATCCATTGACAATATAAGCAAAGCCTTCCAATATAATTTTTTCAATAATTTCTATTTGCTCAATGATATGCCCTGTAGCTGTGGGTTCAATACTGGGTGACAATGCGTTAAATAAGGACATGGTCTGGTGAAAGTCAATGGTATATCTTTGCACGATTTCCATAGGTTCCACCATCTCAATTCTTGCTTTTTTAGCGATTCGATCTTCTCCGCTATCGGCATCATTTTCTAGATGACCCGCATCAGTTATATTTCGGACATATCTTACTTTATAGCCTAAATGCTTTAAGTATCTAAAAATTAAATCAAAAGACAAAAAAGTACGACAATTTCCTAAATGAACATTACTGTATACCGTTGGCCCACAGACATACATTCCAATACTACCATCATTTATTGGTTTAAATTTTTCCTTGGTCTTAGAAATAGAATTATAAATAACCAATTCTTGTTGCTCGAAAAGTTTCATTTATGATAGGGATTCATTTATTTTTTTTAATATCTAAATATAAGCTTATTAAATAGGTTTATCTTCTATATTAAATTTTATGTAATCTAAAAACTCTCTTTTAATTTCTGTATTTTTAAATTGACCACCATATTCACTGGTAACGGTACTACTATCGATATCTCTTATTCCTCTCGAATTTACACACAAGTGTTTAGCGTCAATAACACAAGCTACATCATCTGTATTTAATATTATTTGTAGTTCTTTAACTATCTGTATCGTTAACCGTTCTTGCACTTGAGGCCTTTTAGCAAAATAGTCAACGATTCTATTCATTTTTGATAAGCCTACCACCGTTCCATTCGAGATGTATGCAATATGAGCTTTACCTACAATGGGAAGTAGGTGGTGCTCGCAGGTAGAATACAAGGTAATATTTTTCTCTACTAACATCTCACCATAATTATATTTATTTTCGAAAGTTGAGGCTTGTGGTTTTTTTTCGGGACTCAATCCTCCAAATATTTCATTAACAAACATTTTAGCGACCCTTTTCGGAGTTCCTTTTAAACTATCGTCCGTCAAATCCATTCCTAGCGTATTGAGTATGTTTTTCACATCTGCTTGGATAGCATCAATTTTTTCCGAATCACTTAATAAAAAAGCATCTTTCCTAATTGGATTTTCTGCGGAAGTTGCAATATGGTCATCGCCAAGAGCATCAGTTAATTTGTTATGATTTTCTAATTTCATGATTATTTTTAAAATATAATTTGCAAAGATACAAATTGCAATTATTCTAATTATCAACAAAAATTATATTTTGAGTAATTGAAATTAAAATATATCATAAAATTTCCTTAATTTTCGCTTCAAATTCAATTGATTTGCTGTGAAGTTTACCCCATTTAAATTAATAATAATAGTTATTTCTATTTTTTTTGTTGAGAATAGCTATTCTCAAGGAGGTACTTGTGATGCAATAGATCCATTTTGTGCAGGTGATCAAGCCTTAATTTTTCCAAATTGCAATAATACCGAACCTACCTGTAACGCAACTGCTGAAGCTGGACCTGATTATGGCTGTTTATTTACTCAACCTTATCCCGCATGGTTTTACCTACAAATTGACCAAACAGGCACATTAGAATTTGATATTATTCAAAATACCGCTTTTGATGGCGATGGTAATCCTACCGGAACAGGTTTAGATGTCGATTTTATTGCATGGGGACCATTTGCTGAAGGTGATAATTTATGTGATGTTACAGAATTACAAGCTTTTAATGAAATTGACTGTAGCTACTCCATTGATAATATTGAAAATTTTACCATTCCAAATGGTCAACCCGGAGAAGTTTACGTTTTACTAATAACTAATTATAGCGACGATCCAGGGTTTATTCAATTAGTGCAAACAAATACAGGAGATCCTGGAGCTGGAGATACGGATTGTTCCATTATTAGTTCAACAGAGGGATGCGAGGGAGATACCATTACTTTAGATGGGACCACTGCAGGTGCAACTAATTATATATGGGAATATGATGATGGTCTTGGAGGAGGATTTATTGAAATATTTAATGGCATTGGCTTTCCTACGATCGATGTTACAGATTCTGGAATTTACCAAGTAACAGTTGCCCCAACTAATATTACCATTCCCTTTGATATTATTTTCCACCCAAATCCCATTGTTGAAGTTTCACCTGAAGATCTTTTTCAATGCGACGACGGAACCAATACTGGTGTTTTTGACCTTACTTGGAATACTCCTGTTGTTTTAGGCACTCAAAACCCAGCTGATTTTGAAGTTAAATATTATGAAACTCTTGCAGGAAGTAATACTGGTATAGGGGAGATAATAAATCCAACTGCTTTTCCTATCGGAATGCCTCCGCAACAGATCATCTATTTAAGAATACAAGATAGTGCATCGGGAACTTGTTACAGTCTAGATGAATTTACAATTACTTTTTCTACAGTAACCACAGGAACAATGACCGAAGACAGAATTTGTGATGCAGACGGCGATGGTGAAGTAGAAATAGATTTATCGTTTAGGAAAGATGCTGAAGCTTTAGGCACTCAAAATCCTTTAGACTATACTGTTACTTACCATAGCTCTCAAATAGATGCTGATGCTGGAACTCCATTTCTTCCTAATCCCTATCTAGCAAATGATGGAGATCAAATTTTTGTAAGAGTTCAAAATAATGCATTTCCTACCTGTTTTGATACAACTGAAAGTTTCTTTATAAACTTAGCTGCTCCAGAAATAGATAGTCCAGCGATAGACATTTCACAATGTAATAATGAAATTTTTGATCTTACAATTAATACTCCCATTGTTTTGGGGACACCTCCACCACCTGACCAACTCGTTTCTTACCACAATAATCCAACAGATGCGGATACTGGTGAAAATCCTATAGCTACTCCTGACAACTATACAATCACAGGAAACGAAGAAGAAATTTTTGTTCGTATAGAAGAATCAATTGAAGACATTACATTCCAAGAAGATTTTGGCATGGGACTTGGCAGGGTAGCTCATCCTTTTACCAATTACAATTTTAATCCTGCCACCACCTTAAATTCCGGAGAATATGCTGTTACCAATATTTCGACTGGGCTCAATGGCGGTTGGCATCCAAACATGGAAGACTTCACTCCGGGTGATATCGACGGTAGAATGATTGTCTATGATGCAAATATATTTATTGATGAAGTATACCGGAGAGAAATAACAGTGACTCCAAATACCGAATATCGTTTTGAATTTGCAATGACCACCATGTACGATTTGGATACTAATATATGTAATGGAAATGAGAATGATTCTAGAATTGTCTTTGAGGTTGAAGATGCTACGGGTACAATTCTTGCAACCAATACAACAGGAAATGTAGTCAACGAATCCAATCCTAATTGGATTATTTATTCGCTTAACTTTAATAGTGGAATCAATACAACTTTAGAGATTATTTTAAATAATGACATTACTAACGGTGTGTGCGGAAATGATTTTGCAATCGACGATATTAAAATTATCAGCCAAGAACATTGTTATGTAACCGATTCATTTGATATCAAATATGCTCCTGTATCTATAGAAGTTTTAACTGACGAAGAGTTTTGTGATGATGATACTGATGGAATTTTAGAAGTTAACTTAGCCGATTTAAAAGATTTAGAAGCCTTAGGTTTATTAGACCCGCTACTTTATACGGTTACTTATCACAATTCACAAGTAGAAGCTGATGCAGGAACCCCTATTCTTGCGAATCCTTATCCAGTGATTGCTCCTTCCGAAGAAATTTTTGTAAGGGTTGAAAATAATGCGCTAATAGCTGAAAATCCTACGGATTGTTTTGTGACTGGCAGCTTTGAATTATTTGTATACCCCTTAGTTGAAGCTATTGAACCACTACCTTTTATTCTTTGTGATGAATTTCCAAATGACGGTTTTGCAGAATTTGATTTATTAAATGATATTGATGGTGATGGTTTTCCTGAT
>JAAEPP010000380.1 GCA_024232495.1 Flavobacteriaceae bacterium | reverse complement strand
CTCCTTCTAATGAGTCTTCTGTTCTTGATACTTTGCTATAAAACAATTTTGATGCTAAAATGATGATTTTTATCTCAAAAAGTCTATTTTCCTACCGATGTCCATCTTAATATTGTGTGGGTTTGGTTGAAAATAGGTTTTAGAACTAAAGATTTCACAGAATTTTTGACGATGTTCAGTATTGTTTATTTGATTCTTTTAGCAATATGGAATATTTCTGTCAAAAGCTTTTCTGTTGAAACTATGGTTGTGCAGGCTCTGCATGCGCCAAATAGAAGGGAACAAATTCTAAAAGTCTTTTTCGGTGTCAGCAGTAAAATAACAACTTCATTTTGTTATCATGATTAGGGTGCCTCGATGCAGTGTTAGTAATAGTGATGGTTAGGGGAAATTAATCAGAATGGAGAGAAAAATATCGAATCTGGAAATTTTGTCAGAGAAGTTGGGAGGTTTGCTTGATATCTGAAAAATGAATTTCTATCACTGGATTATAGAACCTTTCTTAAATTTGCACATTGTTAGGAGGAAGTCACACAGTTCTGTGTTATTGAGACTAGCCTTTTTAGCTTTCACTTGAAAATGAATAAATTAAAGTTGCTTTTAAATACTAACATTTAATAAAAAATACTTAACAATATTTTT
>JAAEPP010000379.1 GCA_024232495.1 Flavobacteriaceae bacterium | reverse complement strand
CCTGATAATTACATAAACATGAGTATGATCCTGAAGTGTAATTAAACTAAAATTGAACCAGGGTATTACGTTAAATTGTAAGTAATGTCCATTTTTCTTCTCAAGTCAACGGATGAAAATTCGGCATCTCTTCCAGGAAAATACAGATTTTAATTTGCATAATCTGTTGGTTTCCCCCATTTCTATATGCCCCCACAATATCATAGAAATAATTTTTTTCACTAGGAAATACTTATTGAGCGTTCCAGGAATATACATGATATTAAGTAAATACGTCAACAGTGGCTGTAAGTAGCTGAAATCATTACACTTATGAGATACCGGAGATGGTACAACATTTCCCATTTTCCATGTAGATCAGTGATCTACGTGGCACGCGAGAGTCAAACGTAAACGTGTGTTCATCCAATCCTTTTTTGCGAGCGAAGCGAGCCCACCCACCCCACTAACCTGTTTTTTCAAACATTATTCCTAGTGAAAATTTTTATATATTTGACATCACTAAAGGTTATAAAGTGGATTGGTAGGATTTTTGGATGGAAATTAAAACTGTATTGTCCTGGAATAGCTGCCCTATAATACATTAATAAACTTTTATGGATTTTGAAGCATGAAAACTAAAAAAAAAGACTGGAGCACCAAAATTTTAGGCCATGGGCACTTTCGAAAAATAAATTGCATGAAAAAAAGTTTTTTATTGCCATTTTTTAATTTACTGACAGATTATAGCAATCTTTGAATGAAAATCTATGGTTTCTATCTATACCTAAATTCTGCTAGTG
>JAAEPP010000378.1 GCA_024232495.1 Flavobacteriaceae bacterium | reverse complement strand
GCAAATACGTTTACTATCTTCGTAAGGTAGTAGTTTATACTCAAAGCAGAAAGGGCCCACTGAATAGGTAGACTATCAACGAATTACATTGATAATTGATAGGCAAATACGTATACTATCTTCGTAAGGTATTAGTTTATGCTTAAAGCAGAACGGGCCCGCTGAATAGATAGACTATCAACGCATCACAGTGATCGTTGATAGGCAAATACGTATACTATCTTCGCAAGGTATTAGTTTACGCTCAAAGCAGAAAGGGCCCACTGAATAGGTAGACTATCAACGACATACATTGATAGTTGATATGCAAATACGTTTACTATCTTCGTAAGGTAGTAGTTTATACTCAAAGCAGAAAGGGCCCACTGAATAGGTAGACTATCAACGAATTACATTGATAGTTGATAGGCAAATACGTGTACTATCTTCGTAAGGTATTAGTTTATGCTCAAAGCAGAAAGGGCCCACTGAATAGATAGACTATCAACGCAGTACATTAATGGTTGATAGGCAAATACGTGTACTATCTTCATAAGGTATTAGTTTATGCTCAAAGCACAAACGGCCCACTGAATATGTAAACTATCAACGCAGTACATTAATGGTTGATAGGCAAATACGTGTACTATCTTCATAAGG
>JAAEPP010000377.1 GCA_024232495.1 Flavobacteriaceae bacterium | reverse complement strand
TTTTTATATACGTCCATTTTTTTTAAAGAAACGTACACTTTTTGCGTCCATTTTCTTGCATATTATTATAGTATTCATTATCTTTAAGTTCTAATTATCAGTGTAATGAAACAATATACAGTAAAAGAAGTAAGCGAACTCTTAGGAGTCAATCCTAGAGCCGTACAAAAAAGATGTGTAAGAGCTAATTTAGATATGACAAAAGGGGTTTATCTTATTCCAGAAAACATATTTGAAAAGTGGATAGCTAAGAAAGAGAGAACGTCCAATATGAGAATTGTACGTACGTCCACTTTAGAGAAAGAGAACAATGTACGCTCACGAGCATTAAACACCCCAGATTATGCGTCCATTTCTAAGCGTCCATTACAAGACAACAAAGAAATTCAAAGTTTACAGGACGAAATTACTGAATTACGAAAAGCATTAAGTCAACACAATAGACTTTTTAGCTTTATGGAAAAAAAGGGTTTACTTGATGATAATGTTACCCCACCCACTCCATTAAAAACATATAAAAACGTTGAGGTTGAAAGAAACGTTGAGGTTGAAAATGATGTTGAGGACTTTAAAACGTCTGCCGAATGGTACAAGAGCGTCCACCCAGAGGGAAAAGAGATTAAAAACGATAAGGGTGAAGTAATAGATATACAACCCTCAATGAATGATGTTAATTTTCAGAGTAGCTATAACTATCATAAGAAACCAAATAAAGAATAGAAATTATGGAAGAGGATTTTTTAATATCAATGATAGTTATTTTGCTTTTAGTAATTTGTTTTCTTATGGCTTCTAGAAACAGTTAAAAGTCAGTAATAGTCAAATACCAATAACAATGAATAAAGATTATGAATTTTCTGGAGTAGAGTTTGTTTTAGCAATATTAGAATATTTGTCTCCTGTCTTAATAATTGCAATTCCTATTGTAATATTTATATTACTGTTTAGATTATTTAAGCGTACTAATTTTTTAAAAAATATAGGATATTTAGTCTTAACCTTTATCGCCTTTATATTTGTAATCAGTATATTATTTGCCTTAACAGATATATTTTTGTTAGATTAAACAAAACTACATTTCTCAACCCCTTACTTTTCAGTCTCTTATCAAGTTGGTTAAACAAAAACCCTAATTCTGTTTAATTACATTCCATTTCGTACATATTGAAAGCTCTTACAGGGGGTTATTTATATAATATTTTTATAAAACTCTCTTTTTCAATACTTTAATTCGATAGTAAGAAAGATAATTATATCCACCATTTATATTTTTGCTGATTATCAACTAGTTATAAAATAATTATAGTCTTTTTGATTCTGGTATAATCATTGTATCTAAGTTAATATGAAATATATATTTATAATATTACTTATTGGAGCTTTCAGTTGTGAGAGCTATTGCGATTCAACAGTTTACGGCACTAATTCGGACGGCACAACCTATGAGGAATGCGTTGTTTGTAATAGTTGCGAGGAATAACCATTTTAACTATATTGTTTGAAATTTACGATTATGGAAAAACCCTACTTTAGAGAAACCCCAAAAGATACCCTCAAATTACGTCGTCCAAAAGCTACTACACGAAATAAAGAAGTAGAAGAAACACTGAAAATTCTTTATTCAAAACCAGTTAAAAAATGGTGGGAATTTTGGAAATAAAAACCAAATAATATGAGAGCGATTTAATGCCTTTTTAATATTCTTCTTTTAGGTTTTATATGATTATGTAAGATGTGAGAGAAAGTCTCTTAAAACGTCTTAAAACTACTTTAGTTAAGCTCTTAGAATAACGTTCAATGTCATAGCTGTATAGACTATACAATAACGCCCTAAATATGTCAGAATCCCTAAACATATTAAGCCTGTAATTATATGTAAATTTTCCTTATTCATTGAGGTATATATATTAAAACATTAATATTTAATTTGTGGACGAATCCCTATAGATAATAGAAAACCCCCCTAACGTAACTTAGAGAGGTTTCCTAACATAAACAAAAGATAATCAGCAATAAAAAGAAATAATATTATTTAAAAAGAAAGCTCCAGACTCTATCCTCTGTCGTGCGATAAACGTCTGGTTTTTCAGATTGGTAATTAAAGATTTTTCTCGGCTTATCTTTCAGCTCCGAATCTTTGGGTTTGTTGTTTTGGCTAAACTCAAAACGAGCCGTTGCCTGTTTCATTTCTTTAAGTGAATCCTTAGCACTTAATTTCGTTTTTTTCTTTTTCTTAAATATTCCCATAACTCTAAAAGTTTTTTAAAATGTTATTCAAATGTTTTGACAAAGTAATCCCCTGTAACTTTGATTGATTTTGTAGTCTCCTTTTTAATTCTGAATCAGTCCTTAAGGCTATTCTTGTATTCTTTGTTTTCTTCATAACATCGTTTTAATTAA
Organism: Flavobacteriaceae bacterium; assembly: GCA_024232495.1. Taxonomy (GTDB): domain Bacteria; phylum Bacteroidota; class Bacteroidia; order Flavobacteriales; family Flavobacteriaceae; genus Marifrigoribacter. The sequence continues at coordinate 3,683 of JAAEPP010000377.1, read as the reverse complement.
TATTCTATATATAATATAACAACCCACCCCCCTAAAGTGTTTTATTTTTGTTCGCCATTTTTGAAACAAACCATTTGTAAACCCCTGTTAATACTGAAAGACATTTGAAAAAAAAAATTTGAGTGCTGACAATTATAAACTCAATTAAAAACAAAAAGCCACTTATTTGATTCTAATTGTATGTAATATAAAAACAGGAGAAAATGAATAAGACCAACTTAGAAAAAAAGAGATTAGAATACGTTACAAAGGCGAGAGCTTGTACAAGTTTAGATGAGTGGGAATTATACGACCAACAGGTCAAACATTATACTGAAAGATTAAGGAGATTAGCGTTCCTAAAAAGCTAAAGTCATTTTTCCTAATTTCTAATTTTGGAAAGTGCAAGTCAAACAAAAAGATATTTGACTTTTATAGTATATAAGCGAGAGAGGGCAATTCGGTTTAGTGTTGCGATTGGGTTTTATCCTTTCATTTTGCCAATCTTTACCTCTCTTGCTCCCATATTATTGATTATGAGAGGGTGCTATCTGGTTAATAGCAAGTCAGTTTTTTATCTTATTGTCTGACTATCATTAAAGGTTATTTATTTATTTTTCCTTTTTTGTTCCCCTCTTATATTCATTGAAAACGCTACACTTAGTAACTCATCACGACACTTATTCAAAATACGTTAAATTGCTTATATACAGTATATTAAGCTCATTATCTAAGTAAGAGCGTCATATATAGGCAAAAGAAAAAGCCTTAACTTAATAAGGCTCTTAACTATAATTGATATATGTACGAAATATGATATTAGAGTAATAGTGAATACAGTTCGAGCTTTTCCTCCTGTGTAATATTAAGATAGTTTTTTGTTACTATTGGACTTGAATGGTTAAGAAATATCATAGCTTTTATAATGTCATTACCAGACTTATTATAGACGATTGTCGCTACTGACTTTCGTATTGAATGACTCGAAACATTAGAGCCACTCCCTTTATATATAGCCTTAAGTCTCCTGTTAATAGTCATTAGCGATACATTACCTTTGTACTTTTCACTCCATATAACGTACTCATTATCCTTATTAATGTGGCTCAATATGTTTGGACTTAATGGAGCTTTAACCCTTTTACCTGTTTTCTTTTCGTTAAGCGATACCTCTTTTTTAATGAAGTTTATATCAGCTACTTTCATTTCTAATATATCAATACTCCTTAAACCTGTTGTCATAGCTATATTACAATAAAGCCAAAAATTTAAGTCATTGTTCTTATTAAGGTCTAACTGCTGACAATGGTCTTTTAAAACCTGTATATCTATTTTATCAGATGTTTTCGGAATGTTATTTCTTTTTTCTCTCATTTTATAATCAATTTTAGTTAATCTATGTTAGTTAATACATAGCAAAACTAACATATATTATTTATATACGCAAGGAAACCCCTATTTATTTACTATGTTACTTTATGATACAAAACTAACATTGTAGCAAAAAGTCTGTAAAGTGCTGATATAAAGTCTTATAAGATTTAAAGCTCTCATAACAATTGAGAAAAATTAATAGTTGTTAATATCTTTTTTTTAGCCAATTTAAGCGAAAATGACGTTAAGCCACGTATATATTGAGCTAAGGCGTAAAACAAGAAATAAAACAAAAGACCACTTATTTGATATTATGTTACATAATGTCATTAAGACGCCAGAAACAACAATACAGGAAAAAAAGAGAAATATTACCCCTCGTATTAAAGTCTCTCTCTCTTATTAAACATAATGTAAATAAAACCCCTCTCGTATTAAACAAAGGAATTAAGGACTCTCTTGTTAAACATACGCTCTTGTTAAACATACGTAAGGGATAAAATAATAATTAACCATTAAACCAAAAGGAATGAAAAAAACAAAGGAACAAGAAAAGAGAATATTAATTAATACATATTTCGCAATAGCAGAAATAATAATCATTTGGGGGTTTTTAATAACCCTAGCATATTAAACAAGAATATATGAGAAAGAGAATAACAAAGAATGAACAAGATAGAAAACTTACGGACAATGAATTTAAGGCGTGGGTTAATAGAGTAACAAGTAAGCCTAAAGGCTTTAATAATAAGACAAAATAACTATGAGAATAAAACAATTTATAAACGGAGCGACACCGACACCAGAAACAGACAGTACTATAACCTCTAACATTTCCGAGCGTTCGGATAGCCAGACGACAGGGGGGAGAAAATTAGTATCGGAGATTGTTGCTTTAGTTGAATCGGATATAGCCTACAATCAATCGAAATTAGCTGAATTACAGTCGTACGATGCGAAAGATAATAAAGATGCGTCAACTGGAATAGAGAGATTTACTCAAATTATCGCAAAGCATCAAAGGTGGCTAACAACCTTACAGGGGTTAAACCAAAACGAGCCAATACCAACAGAAACACATTTTTACAATTAATAACATTTAAAATTTATATATGAAAAACTACAGAAAATATAGTGAGCAAATCAATGTACGAGTGCCACATTCAGTAAAAAAAGAAATGAAACGAGAGGCCAAAAATAAAGGCGTTTCATTAAGTGAAATAGTTAATAGACGCTTAGTCAAATAATCTTAAGGGAATGAAAAAGAAAGGAATTATATTATTTAGAGATTTAGACGGCTATCGTTACGCTAAGCACGATGAGAAAGAATTAATTAAGGTTATGGAGAGCTTACTTACTGTTTTTGATAGTTATGTAAAGTTTGGAGCTATTGAAAATTATGAGAGTTTTTTTAATAACCCAATAGAATATATGACTTGTAAATATCACTCTATTTGGAATGATTGTGATAATGGCTTTACACTCGACAAAGAAACAAGTTTTTTCAATGAATCTGGGTTAAGGAAAGACGAAGTATTGAGCTTAGTAAATAAGTTTAATCGGCTTTATAATGATTTAGGGGATTTAGCACCAACAATAACAAAGAACGAAATTAAGAACAATCTTAAGGCGTCCGATTTTGACATTTATTGCGATAAAAACAAAGAGAAAGAATATAGAGCTTTATTAAGTTTCGTAAGAGCCGTTAAGACATTCGAGAGTCATTTTCCAACTCAATCAAGACAAAGGATTGTCTCGTTTACTGGTGGGTTGTTAGATAAAAACCTACACCCAAAATATTCAAAGTTTGTGGAATATATAAGTAATTAAATTGATATAGCTCCTGTCGATTAGGTTGTTAAAAGCCTTTACATCTTTGGGGAAAGATTGACAGGGGTTTTATCATTGTTACAAAAAAGAGGGGTTTCACGGCTTTATAAATATAGAATGTCAATTAAATTGATTGAATGTTTGAAATATAGATACGCCCTAAAATAATAATGGACGCACTAAATGGACGTATTAAGATGTAAAACACTGGTATTGTATAGATTACATTCTTTTAAATGTTTACAACTTAGTTGATAACCCAAACAAAATACAAATAAAAGAAAGATAATAAATATTTAATTTTAAGATAAGCAAATTGGCGTTTGCTATTCGGTAAGAAATATGAAAAGAATAAAGGAAAAAAACAAGTGGATAAGTGAAAGCACAATCTTAGTGCCTTTTCAAATGTCTAAAGAACAAAACAGGGTAATAACTGTCGATAAGGTTCTTACAGGGAATGGGGGTTCAACTGCATTTCAAAAACTACCAATAAAAGAGGG
>JAAEPP010000376.1 GCA_024232495.1 Flavobacteriaceae bacterium | reverse complement strand
TTTTTGGTTACTCAGTTTTCGCCTAATATATTACGGTGAAAATAATAAGCAAAGTGTTAACGGCTCAAAGTTCATTGTTGGTGGCTTAGTGGTGGTTCGTTGTTAGCTCTACTCATTCCATCTAAGTAACTTTATAGCTTTTTATATACTCTGTGTTTACTAAAAAACTCAAATATAACAAGCTAATAAATAAGGACAAAAAACAGTTGGCTGTTTTCGTCCCTCAACATTTTAGCCAACAATTTTTTGCCCATTATTAGGGCGTTAGGCTTACTGGCTTTGACTGCTATATAGATTTATTTTACAGGTTTGTTTTAAAGGGAATTATTATGAAGAAATTAACCTCGGTTGCTCGTTACAATGAAAGTAGAAGTATTGCTAATGAGGGACAGGGAGCTTGGAATGGGTTGCTTATTTTAATTGGAATAGGTTTATGTTTCACTGGCATAGGTGCTTTTGTAGGTGTCCCCTTAATTGTTATCGTGTTTATAAATCAAATTAAAGGTAATGAAACAATAAAAGGCTCATGGGAAGGAGATTGCCCAAAATGTAACAACATTATATTTTGGCACTCTGGCACTAAGGATACGAAGCAAGGAAATTTTAACTGTCCAACATGTAATGTGGATATCGACTTCTATGAAAATAAGTTTATTCATAGAAATAAAGCCTAACAAGGGCTTTAAACGGAAAAAATGGTGTTGGCTGTTTTCACTACGTTCAATATTTTAGCCAACACAATTTTTCCGCTTAAGCAGGCGTTATATTCCACCACCTTTTCAAGTATTATTTATCTTGTGTTTTTGGTGTTTTATTAACTAATTTTGCGCTTGTTGCATTCTTTTTTGTGGTATCTTGTTGTGTAATAAAATCGAGTTGTATTTTTGGTTACTCAGTTTTCGCCTAATATATTACGGTGAAAATAATAAGCAAAAGTGTTAACGGCTCA
>JAAEPP010000375.1 GCA_024232495.1 Flavobacteriaceae bacterium | reverse complement strand
TATTAAAGGAAGTTTTAAGTTTGAATTTAAAAATGTTATTGCAGGTATTTGTTTAGGTGTTCCTAATTATTTTTCTATATACTTTTTAGTAAAAACATTGCGTAGTGACATATTAGATAGTTCTGGGATCTTTGCTATTAATAATGTCTCAATAGTTACATTATCTACTTTTGCTGGAATTATACTATTTAAAGAGAAGCTTATACGGAAAAACTGGATAGGTATTATTTTGGCAATTTTAAGTATTATTTTAATATCAATATAGTATTGGATAAAGATGTATATAAAACTATTGATAAAGCTTCAACTGAAGCATTATTTAAAGATCGCGGAAGTAAGTTTTATGGCTATGCATTTCCTGTAACAAACGAAGAGGAAATTAAAGAAAATATAGAGTTTTTAAAAAAACAACACTATAATGCACGCCATTGGTGTTACGCATGGCAATTAGGAATGAAATATGAAAAATATAGAGCTAATGATGATGGAGAACCTACCAATAGTGCAGGAACACCTATATATGGACAATTACAAGCTTTCGAAGTCACTAATATTTTAGTGGTTGTAGTACGATATTTTGGAGGTACAAAATTAGGGGTCGGTGGGTTAATACAAGCCTATAAAACAACCGCAAAATTTGCTTTAGAAAATTCAGAGATTATTCAAAAAACAATAAATGAAAAGTTTATTTTACAGTTTAATTATTCAGAAATGAATAAAGTTATGCGAATAGTAAAAGAAGAGCAAATTTCAATTATTAATCAAAAATTAGACTTGAATTGCATGTATACTATATCGGTTAGAAAAAAAGAGGCTGATAAAGTTTTTAAGCTTTTTAACGAAACATATAAAGTATTGATTAAAAAAAAAGACAATTAATTTTTTACCGAAGTTTTTCTAATAAATAGTCAGGTGCTTTTATTAATTTTCTTGTAATACTGTCTAAAAATACTAAAGAAGTCGTAGCGGTAACCAAAAGTTCATCATACTGATTATAAATTTCATAATAAAATTTAATTTTTACAGAAGGGATTTCCAATAAAGAAGTTTTAATTGTTAGTAGGTCATCGTATTTTGCAGGTTTCTTGTAGTCGATATTAAGGTTGATCACAGGTAACATAACTTGGTGTTCTTCCATAAACTTATAGGTTAACCCTAGTGACCGTAACCAATCGGTTCTGCCCTGTTCTAAGTATTGAGCGTAATTACCATAATAAACAATACCCATTTGGTCGGTTTCAGAATAACGAACACGCAATTTTGTTTCAGAATTTTTCAAAAAAACAGGAAATTATAAGAAAGTTTTGTTGTAGATTTATAAGGACCTTAATATCAGAAAAAAAAAGTGAAAATTCAATAGCTAAAGTGTTTTTTTTTTAACTTTTTTGTTCACATATTTGCACTGTAAAGAAATTGTTCGGGGGATACTAATTTTCTTTTCAAAAAAAGATTTTTTAAATAACGAATACCTTGGATACAATTATGAGCAAATCTGCCGACTTGGTTTGGGACAAGTGTCTCACATTTATAAAAGATAACATTACCGCTCAAGCATTTAAAACCTGGTTTGAACCAATCAAAGCTGTAAAACTAGCTGATGACGCGTTAAGCGTTCAGGTCCCAAGTAAATTTTTTTATGAATGGTTAGAAGAACACTATGTGAAAATTTTAAAAGTGGCTCTAACAAAAGAACTCGGAGAAACTGCAAAGTTAGTGTACATCATTAAAATGGAAAATACTTATGGTAATAAACAACCTTTTACCGAAAAGATTCCAAGCTCTAACCGAAATCACCTTAGATCCCAAGAAGTTGATGTAGCCATAAAAAATAAAAACCCCATGTTAAAGAATCCTTTTATAATTCCGGGGATTCGTAATGTAAAGATTGAATCACAGCTCAATCCAAATTATAGTTTTGAAAATTTCCTTGAAGGAGATTCAAACAGACTCGCTAGGTCTGCTGGAATGGCCGTGGCAAATAAACCTGGTGGAACTTCTTTCAACCCACTTTTAATTTTTGGTGGAGTCGGATTAGGAAAAACTCACTTGGCTCATGCAATTGGCGTCGAGATAAAAGATAAATATCCTGAAAAAACTGTTCTATATATTTCAGCTGAAAAATTCACACAACAATATATTGAATCTGTCAAGAAAAATAATAGGAATGATTTTATTCATTTTTACCAAATAATAGATATTTTAATAGTTGATGATATTCAACTACTTTCAGGAAAAGCTGGTACCCAAGATGTTTTCTTTCATATTTTTAATCATTTACATCAAAATGGTAAACAAGTAATATTAACAAGTGACAAAGCACCTGTTGATATGATTGATATTGAACAACGTTTACTCTCAAGGTTTAAATGGGGCTTATCTGCCGAATTAAATCATCCAGATTATGAAACTAGAATCGCTATCATCAAGAATAAACTTTATAGAGATGGCGTACAAATGCCTGAAGATATAGTTGAGTTTCTAGCTAATAATATAAAAACCAACATAAGAGAGTTAGAGGGAGCTATCATTTCCCTAATAGCGCATTCTTCATTTAACAAAAAGGAAATCACCATAGATCTTGCAAAAAGAATAGTTGATAATTACGTAAAGAATACCAGTCGTGAAGTATCAATTGATTACATTCAAAAAATTGTAAGTGAGTATTTTCAAATGGATGTAGATACTTTACAATCTAAAACACGAAAAAGACATATTGTTCAAGCAAGACAACTAGCTATGTTTTTCGCTAAAAAGCTTACCAAAGCATCACTAGCTTCGATTGGTTCTCAAATCGGAAAACGAGATCATGCTACCGTTTTACATGCCTGTAAAACAGTTGATAACTTGTCCAGTACAGACAAGCAATTTAGAAAATATGTAGAAGATCTTAACAAAAAGTTGACCTTGTAATCGAAAAAAATAAAACTGTTTCTTTTTAATATTTTCTGCGATGAAAGTTAAAATACTTATGGTCTGTTTAGGAAATATTTGTCGATCACCTATTGCAGAAGGCCTCCTGAAATCGAAACTTAATAACAATAATTTTTTTATAGATTCTGCGGGAACCGGATCATGGCATGTTGGAAATAAGCCAGATTTAAGAAGTATCACCGTCAGTAAAACGCATCATATTGATATTAGCAACCAAAAGGCAAGACAGTTTACTTATGAAGACTATATAAATTTTGATCATATTTATGTGATGGATCAATCCAATAAAAAAAATGTACTTTCATTAGCAAAAACTCCAGAGGATCGAAATAAAGTTCAATTAATTTTAAATGAATTAATTCCGAACTCAAACCTGGAAGTTCCAGACCCTTATTACGATGAAGATCAGGGGTTTGAAAATGTTTTTCAAATGCTAGACAAAGCCTGTAACAGTATTGTTTATCGTTTTTTAAATTTTTAAATCTTTTTATTATTTTAGTGTATTCAAAAAAAAAAAAAAAATGAAAAACTTATTATATACCCTTTTATTTATAGTAACATTTTACACAAATGCTCAAGAAGTAAATTTAGAACTATTTAAAAATGGTTTCACCAGTCCAGTAGATATACAAAATGCCGGAGACGATCGTCTATTTATTGTTGAACAAGCAGGAATTATTAAAATATTAAATCAGGATGCAACCATAAACTCAGAACCATTTTTAAACATAACCAGTTTGATTTCGTCAGGTGGAGAACGCGGATTATTAGGATTAGCTTTTCATCCTGATTATTCTAACAATGGTTATTTTTTTGTTTATTATACCAATGCGACTGGTGATACTCAAGTAGCCAGATATACTGTGGATGCTTCTGATTCTAATATAGCTGATCCAAATACTGCAGTGTTGATAATTGGTGCCGATCAGCCATATAGCAACCATAATGGAGGTTGTATTCAATTTGGTGCCGATGGATTTCTGTACGTTGGTTTAGGTGATGGCGGAAGTGGTGGGGATCCCGGAAATAGATCACAAAATTTGCAGACACTTCTTGGAAAGATACTTCGAATTGATATTGATAATACCAATGGTACAAATAATTACGATATTCCATCTGACAATCCTTTTGTTGAAGATTCTAATTCTTTAGATGAGATTTGGGCCTACGGAGTCCGAAATCCGTGGCGGTTTTCTTTTGATAGTGAATCAGATGAATTATGGATAGCTGACGTTGGACAAGGAGATATAGAAGAAATAAACAAGGTAGCTCCAGATGCTGCTGGTCTCAATTATGGCTGGCGTTGCTACGAAGGATCTCAAACTTATAATACCAGTGGTTGTCCAGACCCCTCAGAATTAACATTTCCAGTAGCAGAATATACTCATGCGATTGGTTATTCGATTACTGGTGGTTATGTCTATCATGGAAACGTATACAGTGATATTCAGGATTTATATTTTTTTGCAGATCTAAATGGTTTAATTGGTACAGTTGATAACGATAATAATTTAATTAATTATGGTAATTATGGAGGTACATGGGTTTCATTTGGAGAAGATGTAAATGGTGAACTTTATATCGCTGATATTTCCGGGTCCATATACAAAGTAAAAGGTGGAGAGATTTTTGACACACAAAGCTTTTCTGAATCACAAGTATCATTAACACCAAACCCAACATCAAATAATGTTCGCATTTCACTGGATGGACATTTAATTTCAAAAATTGATATTATTGATTTAAAAGGAGCTGTTGTTTTCTCTGAAAACAACCTATTAATATCAGAAAAATATATTTCATTAGATTCAATGAAAAGTGGTGTTTATATTGTTAAAATACTTTCTGAAAACGGTCAGTCTATTTTCAAGAAATTAATTATCAATTAGATTGTGAATTTAAAAGGAAAAATTTATTTAATTCCCTGTACCCTAGGTATTACAAATCCTATTGAAGTACTTCCTCTAGTCGTAAAAAAGACAATTGAAAATATTGACATTTTTATCGTAGAGAACGAAAAAAATGCAAGACGATTTATCAAAAATATTTGCCCAAAAAAAAGTCAACCCTTACTAACTTTTAAAATCATAAATAAGTACACCCTAGACTCAGAGATCCCCGAGATGTTGAACCCCTGTATGGCTGGTCAACATATTGGAGTTATTTCGGATGCCGGATGTCCTGGTATTGCAGATCCTGGGGCTTCAGTAGTTGAACAAGCACATCTAAAAGGAATAAAAGTGATTCCCTTAGTCGGACCATCTTCTATTTTACTTGCTATGATGGCTAGCGGGTTAAACGGACAAAGTTTTTCTTTTAATGGTTATTTGCCCATTGATAAAAAAGAAAGAAAAACAGAAATTAAGCGCTTAGAGAAGTTATCTTCAGATTTCCAGCAATCGCAATTATTCATAGAAACTCCCTATCGAAACAATCAAATGTTCGAAAGCTTGATCAAAAATTTACATTCACAAACTATGCTTTGTGTGGCAGCAGATATAACATTACCAACAGAATACATTAAAACATTCACTGTAGATCACTGGAAAAAAGAGAAAATTGACTTACACAAAAGGCCAACATTATTTATATTACAAAAATAGTTGAGATTAAGCTTTTGCCTTTCTGTTGGCTATTACAAACGAAGTGTCATAACCAGAAAACTTTTTTAAGTAATATTCAATTGAAGTTCCAAACGCATCACTAAAATTGACAGATCCACCACTTCGTAAATATTTTTTTACATTCCCAGCTCCAGCTAGATGGGCAGCGGCTAAAATTCCAGATTCTGTAATTTTAACACCTCCTACATGTATTCCCTGAAATTTTTTAATATCTCTTCGCAAGATCCATTTATTTCTTGCAGTATTTGCAGTAAACGCCTGTTCTTGGAGATAAGAATTGTTTAGAAATTCATCAGAGTCATTAATACCAATTAATTTAAGTGTATTTTTTCCAAATTGATATTTCCCTAAATAACCGTAAATATTAACTATGGCGTAGTCTCCTCTAGACTCTTTAAAACCTAACGCTTCTTTAAATCCTATGTAAGAATTTCCGAGATAAATGTAGCTTAAGGGTTTTTTTGGATATAACAAATCTACTTCATCTAAATTTGGAACCTGATAACAAAGACTAGAGATATCAGTCTTATACTTTGCTATATCTATTTTTTTACTTAAAGAAAATCCAGTTAGTAAAATTATTAAAAATACAAACAGGAAAAATATTTTAAATAGATTGTTTATTTTATTTATTTGACGTTCCAATTTATTATGTTTTTTTGGATTGCAAATGTACAAAAATATTTAATATACTATAATACAGGGAATTAAGTCTTATCTGAAGATTTTTTGTTTAGAAATCCACTGGGTATATTCATTTTTATTACGAACATGCTGCGATAAATTTTTAGCAAACTTGTGATAACCAAAATTAGATACGTCTGCTACAAAAAAATAAAAATTGTGATTTTCAAAATTTAATACAGCATCAATACTTGAGATATCAGGCATGGTAATAGGTCCAGGAGGAATTCCTGGATATTTGTATGTATTGTATGGAGAATCAATAACCAGATCTTTATACAATACTCGCTTTATTTGTTGATTGAAATTATTTTCTGAAAGTTTTTTTGAATAAATAACAGTTGGATCGGCTTGTAATAACATTCCTTTATTAATACGATTCATATACACACCGGCAACTCTTGGACGTTCGTCAATTTTAACAGTTTCTTTTTGGACTATAGCAGCGAGACTGATAATTTGCTTTTTTGACAATTTTATATTTTTTACTTTTTCTAAACGATTTTTATTCCAAAACCTATTGGATTCTTCAAGCATTTTTTTGTTAAAATTCTTGGGCGTAATGTCCCAATAAAGTTGATAAGTATTCGGTATAAAATTACATAAAGCAGTTTCTTTTGTAAAATTATTTTCTTTTAAAAAATTTTCGTTGAGCATCGCATTTAAAAAAGATAAACTATCTGCATCTAATTGCTTAGCTAAAGTACCAGCAAGATCTTCTATACGTTCTTGATTGTTGAATTTTACTTTAACTGGAATATTTCCCGTTCGTATTGAATTTATAATTTCATTATTATTCATTCCCTTTTTTATAATATAATGACCAGATTTAACATTTGAAGAATATCCCTTTTTATTGGCAACAGTCGTAAAGGTTTCAACATCAATTAATAAAGGAGAAATTTCCACTACAACATCATTGAAGCTAGCAGATCGCGATATATAAATATGAGCTTCGTTATTTTGAAAAAAGGTATTTGGAACAAAAATAGTTGAATAAACAAAGTAAGAAAATGCAGCCATTACGACTAGGCCACACAATAGTATTGCAAAAACAGTTTTTTTTAAGTTACTCATTAATTAATTGATAAATTGATTCATTTTTAAATCCTTTATTTGAATATATCCAATCTTTTTTAATACCTGTTAATTTAAATTTTGAATTTTCAAATAATTTAATACTTGCAGAATTATCCTCTGTAATATTAGCATACAATTGATGTAGATTTAAATGTGTGAATGCATATTTAACGATCATTTGTATAGCTGTCAAAGCATATCCTTTATTTCTTTCGTCTAGCTTGGAAATGATAATACCGACTCCCACCCTTTTGTGTTTCGGTTCAAAATCAAACAAATCTATACAACCTATAGGTTGATTTTTTTTATTAGTAGCGATAATTAATCTTAGCTGTTTAGACTCAAAAATGTCTTTATGAGAATTTTCAATGTAATTTCTTAAAATGAACTTTGAGTAAGGACTGGTAGTGTTACTAACCTCCCAAAATAATTCAGTATTCTCTAATTGATATAGAAAATCTAAATCTTCTGGTTCCAATGCTCTAAGATGTATTTGCGTTCCTTTTAGCGTTAACATTCCCAGTCTCCTTTAAATATTAACTCAGCAGGACCTCTTAAATATATATTCTGATAAATTAAATTATTTTTTTCAAATTCTACAGATAAATTACCGCCTTTTGTTTTTAGTTGAATATGGTTAAAAAGTGTTTTTTTCAATTCAAACATAGCGATTGCAACTGCAGTGACTCCGGTTCCACAAGATAAAGTTTCAGCCTCTACTCCCCTTTCATATGTTCGAACTTCAAAACTTTTATCATTAACTTGTTTAACAAAATTAATATTAGAACCCTCTAATCCATATAGATGATTTCTTAAAAAAGAACCCTTTTCAGTTACTTTAAAATTTTCTAAATCGTTAACCATTTCTACATGATGAGGAGAACCTGTATCTAAATAAAGATAGTCAGTTCTTAAATCAATTTTACTGACATCATTCATTTTTAAAGATATCATTTCATCAACTATAGATGCTTTATGATGGCCATCAATTGCCTCAAAATTGGTTTTATTGTTTATGATCTTTAAAAAATTTGCAAAATGTACAATACATCTCCCGCCATTACCACACATAGTACCTAAATTACCATCTGAATTAAAATATACCATTTTAAAATCTACAGTATCGCTATTTTCTAATAAAATAAGTCCATCTGCGCCAATCCCAAATTTTCGACTGCACATTTTTTCAATCAAATGATGATTATCTTTCGGAAAAATCAGTTTCCTATTGTCAATTAAAACAAAATCGTTACCTGTTCCCTGGTATTTATAAAAAGGTATTATCATATTCCACAAATATATAAAAGGTTTTGCGTTATAGAAATCTTATTGCTTTGTTAAATGGGAGTTAAAAAATATTAAAAAGAAAATATATTAATAAGGTTTCTGTTAAATTTAATAATTAAAAAAAATTATAACTAATGACACAACTTATCAAGTTTACATTTATCGCAATAATTTCAAGTTTTATGACCCTC
>JAAEPP010000374.1 GCA_024232495.1 Flavobacteriaceae bacterium | reverse complement strand
CCATGGGAACAGCCTAAAACTTCTTGCGCCAAGGGTTTCTTATAGTCCCCTTGAAACCTAGTGAAAACTAGGTTCCTGCATCAAGAGTTCACCTTACTTTCTCATAAAGTACGCCTTTTACATGGAATAAAACGATTCCGTTTGCTCTAAAACGTTGTAAACAAACTTGTTACAACAGTTCTCTCCATGGGAACAGCCTAGAACTTATTACAGCGAGGGTTTCTTATAGTTCCCCATGAAACTTTGTGAGAACTTAGCCCTGGAATAAGTATTCACCTCAATTTCTTATAAAGTACGCCTTCCGCATAGATTAAAACAATTCCGTTTGCTCTAAAACGTTGTAAACAAACGTATTACAACAGTTCTGTCCATGGAAACAGCCTAGAACATATTACACCGAGCGTTTTTTATAGTTTCCCAAGAAACTTAGTGAAAACGTAGCCCCATAATAAAGGTTCACCTCAATTTCCTAAAAGTACGCATTTCCCTTGGAATAAAAAAATTCCGTTTGCTCTAAAACGTTCTAAACATACGTATTACAACAGTTCTGTCCATGGGAACAGCTTGGAATTTATTAATTCGAGGGTTTCTTATAGTTCCCCGTTAAACTTAGTGAAAACTAGGCCCAGCAATAAGAGTTCACCTTTCTTTCTTATAAAGTACGCCTTTCGCATTAAATGAAACGATTCTGTTTGCTCTAAAACGTTGTAAACATATGTTTT
>JAAEPP010000373.1 GCA_024232495.1 Flavobacteriaceae bacterium | reverse complement strand
AGCTGGAATCAGCAAAAGATCAACAAGCGTACGGTCGAACCTCGCGTTCGAAATTTTCTGATTGGTTTTTGAATTCAATCTCGAGCAGAGGTTGTTAAGTGGTACACTCCTATTAGGATATACCTACACATTTACTCTGATATATGACTAAATAGATGAATTTAACTGATTTCATTCAATTAATATCAGTCTACGGGGGTGGTTTTTATTGAAAAACTTGTCACTTTTCAGATTTATAAAGGGTGTGGCATTTTAATGAGCTCGCAATTATGGCCCCGCCCAAAAATTTTAAAACGCAATATCTCAGAGATGGCTCAAGATAGCAAAACAATTTTTTCTGTGTGTATTCACTACATCAATATTAAGGTCATGAACTAAAATTGACAAAGTCATGTTGAAATTCCAAAACTTATAATCAATTATCTGATTTTTGTCAAAAAAATTTTGGCGTCCATTCCTCAAGAATGCGCCTAATTTGATATATGATCAAGCTAGAACAAAAATTCTAGTTTACGACCTAAATGGATCTATTTGGAGCCTTGTGTGAAAATTTCAGGTGTCTGGAGTTCCTATTGACTGAGATATCATGTTTTAAAATCTTGTGGAACAGTAAAAAATTACTTTCTAGAAAAACGCGTTTAAAGTTTGCGTAAAGGTAAAAGTCCTAATATCAGTATCAAAATGAGCCAGAAGCAAAGGATTCTTTTTTTTCCAGCTCAATTTATTTGTCTTGGAATCCTTTCCTTACTGCTCTCAATATATCTCTTCTTTCATTTAGATTTTTTATTGGCTTGTTCTTTATTCTTGAGAACTCTTGCTTTATCAGCAGCGAATGAGCCATTTATCATGAAATGTCCACATTTT
>JAAEPP010000372.1 GCA_024232495.1 Flavobacteriaceae bacterium | reverse complement strand
ATTGGCACTTGAGTCGCAGCATCTTTTTTACTGTCTCTTAGGTATTCTTCATGCAAGGTAGAACTATCGTACTCCGGATGACCGGTTAAATAGACTTGACGTTTATTTTTACTCGCCACCAAATAAACACCCGCATCATGCGATTGTGCCAAGATATTCAGTTCGTCAATACTTTCATAATCAGTCTGATTAATATAGCCATAACGCGAGTGTGGTACATTAAAGCTCTCATCAAAGCCTCGTGTTAACTCTTCTTTGCTATTCAGTGGGTAATGTTGATATACACCTGATAACTTTTGTTGACGTAAAGACCGATTTAGCCCGTAATGATGGTACATAGCAGCATGTGCAGCCCAGCATGAAAACATGGTCGAAGTTACATTTTTATCGGCCCAATCGAACACTTCACAAATTTTATCCCAGAAGCTCACTTCTGAATAATCTAACAAGGCTAATGGTGCGCCAGTAATAATCAAACCATCATATTGCTTGTGTTTAATATCATCAAATAAGCAATAAAAATTATCTAAATGCTCTTTTGGGGTGTTTTTCGAAACATTTTTATGGATACGAACAAACTCGACATTAATTTGTAATGGCGTATTCGACAACATACGTAAAATTTGTACTTCAGTTTCGATTTTGTTGGGCATTAAGTTCAAGATAGCCACTTGCATCGGACGAATTTCTTGATTCACCGCGCGATGTTCAGACATAACAAAAATATTTTCATTATCTAATATAGATAATGCGGGTAATTGACCGGGAATTTTAATGGGCATGGTGTTACCTGACAAATAATAGACTATACGATGAACTTGTAATGTTACTTGGATTGCTAGATATGTCAACTTCTAAACGTATAGACGTCTATAATAAAAGATTCAAATTATACACATTATGCAATATATAAAACTTTCTTAACAAAAGCGCCAGCCTTGAACTGCTGTGCAATTTGTCGATGTTCATATATTAACCCAGCAAATATGATAGTTATAGAGTCTTATTTATTAAACCAGTTTAACTTTTAATATCGCAATCACAGTTTTTTCCCTTAGCATTAAAAATAAATTAACCTTGATATAGACACTAAAATTTCTGCGATTACTTTTATATAGTGCTCAAAACTTACCTTGTAATACTGCGCTAAAAGAATCACCTTATAGTGACTTTAATCCTAGTTTTATTTAGAAAAAGCTATGCCAATAATCTAGCAACTAACAATGTTATTTTTTATCGATCATTTTACAGACTAATTAAACATAATGCTGTTTATTTAACCTATAAAGCACCAATAAATACATCACAAAAATGCTAAAAAAACGAAAATTAGTAACTTTTTATTTCATAAAAAGATTTTTTAATGTTTTTTTATAGCCCTAAAAAAGTTATTATCAAGTGAAATGACAAAAATAATTAAAAAAATTCAAAATAAAAACAAAAAAAAAACAATAAAAACCCATGAAGCCCGCATTTTAATTCATATATAGAAAAATAAAAATGAATAAACAATTAGGCGCTAAAAAGTAAAGATAATTGTACATATGAGCAAGCAAAACACAATATAAACAATACAAAACAACAATTTACCAAAGATAATCACCCAAAAACACCCTACCATAATCGTAAACTATAATTTACAAAAAAGATAACCTTATATAAAAATGAATATATATTCAATATCAACTCATCTTAATGAATAAAAAAACACCCATCAAAATGGGTAAAAATTCAAGATTAATATATATTTTTCATTTAATTTTATAGAACGAGCATTGCCAATGTTTATGCAGCATGCATGGATAGTGCTCGAAGAAAAAACTCAAAGACTTGTAAAAAATATCAGTCAATTTTTTTGCCGACAAAGGCTAGTTTATTAGATTCACTTTATTTGATTATAACTTGGCTAATTCTGTATGAAGACGCAATCACACCTCTGTAAGCTATTGTTTTAAATAGAAAGAGCGTTGTCATCGCCTATTCATCTCTTTATAGTTTTGTTTGTTTGTTTGTTTGTTTGGAAAGGTAAAGAGCCTCTATGGATTGAGTCTCTTTACTTTTCTTTTTATCGAAACATCCGCGGTAGAGATTGAATCTT
>JAAEPP010000371.1 GCA_024232495.1 Flavobacteriaceae bacterium | reverse complement strand
TTCTATCAGATTTTTGTAGTTTCTTAATAAATTTTCCACCCACGTTGTTTTACCACTTCCACTAACACCAGATAATATAAGAGAAAAAGGTGCTTTAAATCTCAGATCATAACTCATATTTTTAACCAAATCACAACTCTTGCTTATAGCTAATATTTATAACTAAATCACAACTCTTGCTTATAACTAATATTTATAACTAAATCACAACTTATTTCAATAAAGTTTCTCTAAACAAGCATAGCAATTAATTTGTGAGTTATTTTATTCAATGTTTGAAGTAAGTACAATGATGAAAAGTGGCTCGCTTCACATACTTCATCATACAAAGCATCTACTTTCAACTTTATTACTTGGCATAGTCTCCCATCTTTTTTCAGCTCTTGGAATATTGATTTTCTGAATGCTTCTTTTCCTTCATTCAACATGTTTGTGTTTGCAAAATGAATGTGGAATGTTATGAACTTGAATGCATTTGTAGTTATACAATCTTGTTTGTGATCAAATGAGTTAGCCCAGCTGTCTGTGACACATTTATCACAATATTCCTTTGACTTGTCAGAGATGTACTGCAAAAGAATTGTAGCATATGCTTCTTGAATTCTATTTTGAATTGAAGCATCATCCTCGATTGATTTCTTCTTTTTTCTTTCTGGTTCTTCTGCTGACTTTCCAACTTGCTCTCCAGATCTTTTACGTAGGTCAGCTTTTTTATCTGGTAGTGAAAGATTATTCAAATCTTCAAGTTTTTCATAGATCGCCTTCAACACCTGCTCTTTCAAGTTAATACCAGTTTTGGATGGTTTTGGAAGTTTTGGAAGTTTTTCATTTTTCCACCTTCGGATCCCAAGACAAAGCTGTATGGGTGTGTCAGCCACCTTTAGCAGATATATTTCCAGTTTATCAGAAAACTTTTCTTCGTTGCCTAAAACTTCAGTATGTAATGTCAGGAATTTCGAAACTATTC
This sequence comes from Flavobacteriaceae bacterium, assembly GCA_024232495.1. Taxonomy (GTDB): domain Bacteria; phylum Bacteroidota; class Bacteroidia; order Flavobacteriales; family Flavobacteriaceae; genus Marifrigoribacter. The sequence goes on along the minus strand of JAAEPP010000371.1, from coordinate 2,193 downwards.
CACCATACTGTTTTGTCATGATATGGATCCTATCTAAATCCATCAAAGTTTCTGCATTTTGTTCTTTGAATTGTATCTTACCATCTTCATCCTTATTTATGTTTTCACCGATTACTCGTAGCATATGAGAGAATTCAGAAGGCTTTATTTGGAAAGATTTAGCAAAACTTTTGTCTTTCACCACATCTTCTAATGTTAAAACCCATTTATCCATACCAGGTTTAACAGAAAATGATGATTGAACAACACCATCTTCGTTTCTGATTTCGTATATTGCTGTCATGTTCTTTTCATATGTCCATATATCCATGGTTTTCGTATTATTCTTTCTTCTTTCTTCTTCTTTCTTCTTTAGCTCCGCACTCTACGACGTCTGATGATAAGTGAACTTGGTTCGCAGATTTGCGACTTTTATACTCTAAGTCCAGTTGAGATTAGCCAATCAGATTGCAGGATTTAAGATGTTCCAGATTAACCGGATTAACCGGTTTATTCCAGATGTTCCAGAAGTTTCTAGAATGTTCTAGATTGTTCCTGGTTGAGATTAGCCAATCAGATTGTAGGATTAAAGATGTTCCAGAATGTTCCAGAATTTCTAGAATTTTTCTAAAATAAAGACTAATTTTGTTCAATAAAACTTTAATAACTTTATATTCATCAATTATATATAAACTTCATATAATAATAAACTTTAATAAACATTTATGATATCATGTCAATTCTAATCTATCGATCTATCATAATATCCCAATCTTGTGCCATCTCCTCCTCCTCCTCCTCATCCAATTCCGTGTCTTCATTTTTAAATTCTATCCAATGACACCAACATTGCGCAAAACCATCCCACTCTATTCCACAGTTTGAACAGATTGTCAATGTCGGAATTGTATCATTATACAAATATGGAGTGAAACGGCACAGTTCTCTTCTATCGAGATCATCATCGATCAACCCATATAGATTGAAACAAATCTTCTCTTCTTCCCCATCATATTGAGACAGCATTATTGTAGAATCTTCTTCGATTGTTAAAAAAGGTGGATATTCCTCCGCAAGAATATTTAATAATGTCTTAAATACCCAGATTAGATGAGATGATGATTCTACCTTATAGTCACCAGCTTCATCATCTTTATGCCAATTGTGTGTATCTTCTTTATCATTCATTTCAACTCTGCGATATGATTGATCGATGGATGAAGGTTTTGCTGTGTATGAATTTTCTTTCCCTCTAACATATTGTGTTAATGCTTGATAAAAAGTATTCAAATAGAAGAACGGTTCTTGATTCGTTTCTAGCAAAATTTCTGGATCCTGATATGCTTCATAAATATCTTTAGCAGCAAAACATCCATAAGTTTGTATACGAATATCCTTGAGAGGAACAGATTTCTCAAAATGATACATAATTTACCCGTTCTTCTTCTTTCTTCTTCTTCTTCTTTCTTCTAGTTATGCTTGATGATGAGTGAACTTGGTTCATAGATTTACGACTTTTATACTCTAGGTTCACGTTCCCAAGACAACGTAAAAACTTGCCGAATCTTCAATCTGATTGGTTAATCTCAACCAGGAACAATCTATGAATATTCGAATGCTAGAACGTTCCCAAGACAACGTAAAAACTTGCCGAATCTTCAATCTGATTGGTTGATCAACAAGGAACTAATCATCAATCTGATTGGTTAATCAACCAGGAACTAATCTTCAATCTGATTGGTTAATCTCAACTAGGAACAATCTAGAATCTTCTAGAATGTTGTTTTACCACTTCCACTAACATCAGATAATATCAGAGAAAAAGATACTTCTCAGATTATAACTCATATTTATAACTCATATTCATAACTCATATTCATAACTTATATTCATAACTTATATTCAATTAATCTATCAGTTATTTATTCAATGTTTGGAGTAAGTATAAACATCTTCCATTTACCGTCACTTCTTTGGATGAATTATATTTCTAAAAAATTGATAAACCTTATCCCATCCACCATTTGAAATGATCCAGGGCATGATGTTTTCGTTTTCGTTTTCATTAATGAAATCTGTAAGTAATGTCGATATCTCAACAACAAGTAATGGCTGCTTATTTTCAATGAAGAATTGTGATAATATACCAGCAAAAGTGAAGAGTGAAATGATACGACCCCAATTTAGACCCTCTTCATTTATCATTTGCTTGGC
>JAAEPP010000370.1 GCA_024232495.1 Flavobacteriaceae bacterium | reverse complement strand
CCTGAAAATGCTCAAAACTGACTTGCCTAAAACCAGTGCTTCCACTCAGATGTATATTTCCTCTTAGAAGAAAACAAGCTTTTTCGAGGGAAAAACAGAGAAATAAACGCTGTTTACTTTGAAATTGATATATAGCCCTCATACTTTGTCTAAGGCCCATTAATATTGAAGATTCCGAACTACAATTTCAAATTTTCTGAGCCTATGAAAGATTTTTATGAATCCATGCACAGTCCTTGGTAAAAAAAACTCTATTTAGGACCATTTACTTTAGGCCAACTTTGATAAAACACAAGGGGTTAACCATAACGCCTTTGAAGATTTCCTTGGCCAATTTTATTCTTATATTCAACTGGATGGTGGAACACAAAATATGACCATATCACTCGGCAGGAACTTGTCAAAATATCCAAGTTTTCATATAGAGTTTCTTGGAAACATATCAGGAAAAGTATATAGAGGTAAATTACTGGGATACAATTAAGAAATTGGATAAAAATAAGGAAAGCTTAAGGTAATTTTCTTCTTCATCAAGAGAAAACTTTGAGGGAGAAAGCACTGCGCATTCCAGGCATTCCTTCATCTCTGAACATGCTATAAACCTCTTAAATCTCTAGTAAATTCCGTTTAAATTCGTTGAAATTCCATGAAATCCATAAATCCGTATAAGTACTATGGTTTGTGGCAAAAGTTAGTAAGAAATAAGCGTTTTTCAGAATATTTTTAATTTTTACACCAACCAATTTTACCTGAAAATGCTCAAAACTGACTTGCCTAAAACCAGTGCTTCCACTCAGATGTATATTTCCTCTTAGAAGAAAACAAGCTTTT
>JAAEPP010000369.1 GCA_024232495.1 Flavobacteriaceae bacterium | reverse complement strand
TTTTCCAATATTTGGCTGATTTTGAAGGAAATGTTTTAGGTGCTTTATGCGTTTTGTTAGGCTATTATAGCATGATATTGATGCCTGAGCAGTCCTATGTCGATTGAAAACCTTTTTGAGACACTTTGTTTTGCGCTAGTTTGGACCAAAAACCATGGGCTAACCATCAGGCGTTTTTCCAATTTTTGGCTGATTTTGAAGGAAATGTTTTTGGTGCTTTTATGCGTTTTGTTAGGCTATTGTAGCACGATATTGATGCCTGAGCAGTCCTATGTCGATTGAAAGCCTTTTTGAGACACTTTATTTTGGGCTAGTTTGGACCAAAAACCATGGGCTAACCATGAGGCTTTTTTCCAATTTTTGGCTGATTTTGAAGGAAATGTTTTGGGTGCTTTTATGCGTTTTGTTAGGCTATTATAGCGGGATATTGATGCCCTAGCAGTGCTATGTCGATTGAATGCCTTTTTGAGACTATTTATTTTGGGCTAGTTTAGACCAAAAACCATGGACTAACCATCAGGGTCTTTTCCAATTTTTGGCTGATTTTGAAGGAAATGTTTTGGGTGCTTTTATGCGTTTTGTTAGGCTATT
>JAAEPP010000368.1 GCA_024232495.1 Flavobacteriaceae bacterium | reverse complement strand
GAGGTTACCTGCCTTCTGATAACTATGACGTCACTTGGCGCCAAAACGCTCAACTCACATGAATGTGAGGCTGTGATAAGAAATCTGCAGTTAGGCCTATTGGACTGGGTTTGTTGTTTGCCATGTGTGGAAAGTTCCGTCATTAAAGCGGAGAATGTTGTAGGTAAAGGGCTGGTGAAGATATTTGCTATTCGAATCAGATCTGCTGAGAGCGTTTTCGTAAGTCGGAGTTCAGATATCCAATCGGTCTGAATGTAAGTATACCGTAGTATGATAATCCAATGAGGCTGAGCATGACGGACGTGCTTTAGATCGCTCTTAGACTACTGCCTGCGGTATGTTACAGAAATATAAGGTTTGAGTTTATCTTCATCAATGCTCATAGCTATGTTAAAGTATTCTATTTTATGAAGATTAATGTTTGTCTCAACGTCTGTCTTATTATAAATTTGGTTCAACATTATGACAAAATCCAAGCGAGGGAAACCTTCCGCTGTCACACCACCTTTGTCTCCAAGTCTTCCTGATGACGACTCTTCCGAAAACTTGAAGGAGTATATGAAGGAAAACTTTGAGCAAATGAAGGAAAAATTGGCCGAAGTAACGGAAAATATGGCAACAAATGAAAATGTAAACAATCTATTAAAGTTAATAAACGAACAAAAGCAGAAAATCGAAAAGATGGAAGATAAAATTGCCGTGATGGAGAGTCACATCGCCCATCTGAGCAAATTACAGGAAAACGCAGACCAATATCAACGAAGGCTCTGCCTAAGAATTAACGGTGTAGATTTGCCGGACGGTGATGTGAAAGAAACAGCAGACGAGTGCTTAGGAAAGGTTAAACAGGTTTTCAACGAGTTGAATGTTGACATCCCTGACGAGGTTATTGACCGCGCCCATCGTATCGGTAAGTCTGTCATGTGGAATGGCAAAAAAGCACAACAAATGATCGTAAGATTCACGACCTGGCGTCATCGAACTATAGTCTACCAGGCTAGAAAAAATTCAAATAAATACAGGATAAAAATGGATCTTACTAAAGAAAGAGTAAGTTTGTTGAGAAGGGCGAATGAAATTTTGAATTCTAATCAAAATTCATTCGCCTTTTGCAACTACAATTGTCAGCCTTGTTGGTTCAACAACGGTCGATACATTTATTTTAATGACTTGAACGAACTTGAAAACTCTATGAGTCGTGATTGAATTATTAATCTTTTACTATCAATTCTATATTGCGTTATTCTTCTAATCATCTTTAGTTTCTAATTTACTCTCTTGACACTTGTCAGCTTTTCTCATTGTCTCAATACGCTTTAAGTTTTTGTTACTCAAAATACCAAAATTCTAATCCCTAAAGAGGGCATCTACATTGTTTTTACATTAAATGTTTACAAATAATGTCTTTCTTCACATTACAAAACATTACGCCATATTTTGAAGTCTGAAGGTTAAACAAAGAATGTTTACCGAGCACCTGTATCTACAGTATACAAATTGATATAAACACATTACTAATTGTATATAATCCGCGGCAGTCTCTTGTACGCGTACTTGCTAGTTCTAATCTCTCTCTCTTTTCTTATTTGTCTCTTTTGTATTACTTTAATATTGTGTTTTTATGACTAAGAAATGATGCCTATTTTGCACAAATTTGATTTGCCCTCAGACGTCCATGGACGTCCAGCTTTTAATTCAAGCTCAGATCTAAATAAAATACCAAACTTAGGAGATTACGACATAGATGAAAACCTGCCTCAAAGTATTCAATCAAAATACTTTACAGTATCGGAACTTTCTTCTTTAGAAACTAATCTTAAAGATCTTTCTATTTTCCATACAAATATAAGGAGCCTCTCTCGTCACCATGATGAATTAACTTCCCTCCTCAGCTCATTGGATAAACAATTTGATGTTATTGGGGTATCTGAGATGTGGCACTCAGAAGAAAATCCGATACTTACTAATATAAATATATATGGTTATCAATTTTTTCATACTAAATCACTTAGTCAGAATGGAGGGGTGGGTCTTTTTGTAAAATCTACCCTGTGCTCTAATGACCGAGATGATCTAAATTGTCAATGCGAAGAGTTTGAAACAATTTGGATCGAAATAGATACAAAAAAAAGATAAAAATATCTTGTTTTGCTGTGTTTATAGACATCCGAGTTCTGCTATTGACAAACTCACTAGTTATTTTGTAAATATACTCTCTAAGACAATGAATAAGCAAGTTTTTATTATGGGCGATTTTAACATAAATCTATTGAATTATGATTCCCATGCTCCAACTACTGATTTTGTAAACAATTTTTTCAACAACCATTTTTTACCAAGTATTAACCACCCAACCAGAATCTCTGATAGTTCCTCGACCATTATTGACAATATTTTTACTAACATGATAGACTCACAAATAACCTGCGGAAATATTTTAACGCAAATATCAGATCATTTCCCGCAATTTCTTATCTTAAGAAATTCAAACATCTCATATACTCACTCGGATACTTTTAAGTATGATTACTCAGCATTTAATGAAACAAATTTTATTAGAGATTTCGACGCTATTGACATGACTTATCTCAACGAGTTACCTGATGTAAATGCAAGTTATGATAATTTTTTAAAAGATGTAACCACTCTCGTAAGTAACCATGTCCCTATCAAGAAATGCTCAAAAAGGGAAGTGAAATTTAAAGCTAAACCATGGATCAATTCTGGGATTCAGAAAATGATGAAAATTAGAGATCAAATGTTAAGGAAGTTTAAACGAACTAAGTCAAGAAATACTCTCACTGTCTATAAAAAATTTAGGAATCGGGTAGCCAATGAATTAAAGAAATCTCGAATGAGATATTTCCAGAACTATTTCACAAAAAACAGCCAAAACATGAAAAAACTATGGTCTGGCATTAAATCTATCATCTCAAACAAAATTTCTGTCTCTTCTAGAATTGATAAAATTAAAACTAAGAGTGGAAATTTAACTTCTGACCCTGCTGAAATATCTAATGAATTCAAAGAGTTCTTCGTTAATGTTGCAAACAATATTACGGAATCAATCCCAAGAACCCCCAAATCACCAATTGACTATCTTACCAACAGAAATTCCAGTTCCTTTCTCCTTTCACCAGTCACTCCTAAAGAAGTCAATGAAATAATTCTAAATCTTGATCCGTCAAAATCCATTGGTCCAGGCAGTATTCCAATAAAATTATTGAAAATATTAGGTCCTAAAATATCTCAACCGCTAGCTAAGTTAGTTAATCAATCATTTCTCGAGGGTACGTTTCCATTAAAACTTAGAATGGCCAAAGTAATATCTCTTTTCAAAAAAGGTGACCCTCTACTACCTTCAAATTATAGGCCGATCTCTCTATTACCAATCTTTAGTAAAGTTTACGAAAAATTGATGCATAAAAGACTTTATTCGTTTTTGAAAGATCATAAAATTATTTATCCTCTCCAGTTTGGATTTCAAGAAAATCATTCTATTGATCATGCGTTAATTAGTATGACTGAAGAAATTAGATCCACTCTTGACAATAAAAAATATGGTTGTGGTATTTTTATTGATCTTCAGAAAGCCTTTGATACTGTTAACCATGAAATTTTGTTAGCTAAGCTAGAACATTACGGTATAAGAGGCAACGCCTTAAACTGGTTTAAGTCCTATCTGTCTGGTCGAAAGCAGTATGTTTCTATCAATGGTTGTGATTCAAACGTAATGGAAATCACATGTGGCGTCCCACAGGGGTCAGTGCTAGGCCCACTGCTTTTTCTTATATTCATTAACGACTTACCCAGTGTGTCAAAGAAACTGAAGTTTTATCTTTTTGCAGATGATACAAATATTTACTTTGATTGTGATTCAATATACAAACTTGCAAAGAAAGTGAACAAAGAATTGAAATTTGTAAAAAAGTGGCTTGATGCAAATAAACTTTCACTAAACATTAGCAAAACTAATTACGTTATTTTTCATTCTTCCTATACGATGATCCCTCGTGACATAGTAATTAAAATAGGTAAAAAACATATCACTAGAGCAAATTACGTAAAATTCTTAGGCCTCCTTTTGGATGAAAATCTTAGTTGGAAATATCACTTGTCGGAACTTTCTAAGAAACTAGCCAAAACATGTGGCATACTTTTCAAAATTCGAAGTCTGCTTCCAACTCACACATTGATTAATGTTTACAATTCCTTGTTTATGTCATTCTTACAATATGGTATCACCGTGTGGGGTCAAACTTATGATTCATATCTCGACCCTATACTCAAACTTCAAAAGAAGGCTGTGAGAGCTATATCCCATGAGCATTTTGTGTCTCACACTCTTCCAATTTTTAAAAACCTCAAGCTGTTAAGACTTCAAGATATCTTTCGAGTTAAAATACTAAGCTTTGTATATGAATCACTCAATAAAATTAACCCCTCTTGCTTTCACGATTTCTTTTCTTTAAATTCTCGCATTCATCAACACTTTACAAGGCAGTCTCATCATGGTAACGTTTTCCTTACTCAGAAAAATAGTCTTCAATATGGCTTGAAGTCCATTCGCTACCTGGGGGCAAAAATGTGGAATGACCTTCCGGGAGAAATAAGAAACTCTGCGTCCAAATGTTCATTCAAAAGAAATCTTAAAAAATTTATTCTAGTTTCCTTTTAATTCTGCCAAGAAATAGTTTTCTTTTTATTCAAAGTACAATGTTAATGCTCTGCCAACACAAAATATGTTTCTAACATTGGGGGTGCCTTCCTCTCGTTAGTCTCCGGACTACTAGGAGAGTTCCTCCTAAGAAATTTCATTTATGTGCAAATAGACTAAATTTTAACATTTAACTATCATTGATTTGCATTGTATTCGTTTTGTTGTATTGTATATAATTGTATTTATTAAGTTTTGTGCCTTTTGTATTAAAATGGAATTTTAAATTAAATGAAATGAAATGAATGAAATATGTTAGGTAAAATATACAAAAACTCGAACGAATCGAGACTGACCATTTCTCCGTTGAGATGTAAAATTGTGCTCAAAGTAAATCTTCCTCAACGTAGCGCACGATTTGGGGTTAACCAGCCTTTGTTTATTTTAACTTCGGTTTTGGCTGAAAGGACATACATACATACATACATACATACATACATACATACATGATTTATTTTAAGCAGGTTAAGAGTCTGGCAGCTTGCG
>JAAEPP010000367.1 GCA_024232495.1 Flavobacteriaceae bacterium | reverse complement strand
TTTTTCCCTGTTTCGGTATTCATTTTATTTTTTAATAATAGTAATTTTTCATAAAAATGATTAATACTTGGAGCCGTAGAATTTTTATACTCTTTTGGAGTCATTTTTAGATTTGGCTTTACTTTAGGATCATATAACTTATGGTTTTTAAAACCTCCATAATTAAAGCAACGAGCAATACCTATTGCTCCAATGGCGTCTAGTCTATCTGCGTCTTGTACTACATTTAATTCTGTTGAGAAAAATGTCTGTTGTTTATTTCCTCCCTTAAATGAAATGTTTTCTATAATTGCAATTACTTGGCAAATAATCTCGTCTGAAACCCCTTTAGAAATAAGAAATTTTTTTGCTTTTTTTGGCCCAACAGTTTCGTCTCCTTTATGAAACTTAGCATCTGCAATATCGTGAAGAAGCGTACCTAAAGAAACAACAAACATATCGACGTTTTCAGTTTTTGAAATCAATAAAGCATTTCTATAAACACGTTCAATATGAAACCAATCATGACCACCTTCCGCATTCTGCAACTCTTTTTTAACAAACTTTATGGTTTGATCAATAATTTTTACTTCATTCATTTAGGTAAAATATTTGATTTAATTTGTAATTCTATTTTATCAATTAGATCATTGATTTCAAAATCTGAAACCTTTATTAAAGGGTGTAGCGTATATTTTATTTTTACCCCCAAAGGCATCGGAAACATTCCATAACGTTGTAATTTCCAGGAGTTATTTATGGTTAAAGGTAACACTAGCGCTTGCGGCAAATTTTTTAATAATAATTCCAACCCTTTTCTTTGAAATCGTTTTGCATCACCTGTTCGGCTTCGAGTTCCCTCCGGAAAGATAACACCACTTCTATTATTTTTTGAAAGATACTCTGAAAATTTAATCATTTCAGAAAGAGCTTGTTTTGCATTTTTACGCTTTATGAGTATGGATCCACCATGTCTTAAATTATAGGATACCGATGGAATTCCTTTTCCTAACTCAAATTTGGAGACAAATTTAGGATGAAGTTTTCGCAAGAACCAAATAATTGGTGGAATATCCCATAAACTTTGATGGTTGGATACAATTATTATAGGAATATTTCTGGGAATATTTTTAGGTACTTTAAACTCAAACGAAGTTCCTAACACTTTTAAACAAAGTAAAATAAATAAGTTCAGAACATCTACACTTTTCTTGTGAGCTTGATATCCAAAAATATTCAAACAAACCCATTGAATTCCATGAAAAAAAACCAAGCAAAACCCAAAAATTATGTAAAATAAAACGGTAAAAGGATAATTTAAAATATAGAAAATATGTTTCATAAAAAAGCCCGCTGTGGCGGGCATTAGTTTTAGCAAACTTCGTTGTATGCATTCTTTAAATTATCAGAAATCATATCTGCAGGACGACCCTCTATGTGGTGTCGTTCAAGCATATGAACAAGTTCCCCATTTTTAAATAAGGCCATACAAGGTGAACTTGGTGGAAAAGGAATCATATGCTCCCTAGCAGCATCTACTGCTTCCTTATCTACTCCAGCAAAAACAGTGACTATTTGGTCAGGTTTTTTTTCGTTTTGTAATGACATTGCAGCAGCCGGTCTAGCATTGGCAGCAGCACATCCACAAACAGAGTTTACTACTACTAAAGTAGTCCCTGGCTTGTTTAATGTGTTATTTACATCCTCTGCATTATATAATTCTGTGAACCCAACTTTTGTAAGGTCTTCACGCATTGGTTTTACTAATTCTGGTGGATACATTTTTTATCGATTTTGATTATAAAAATATTTTTCACAAAGATAACTAATTAAAAAATTTAATTTATAACTTAAGCTAACTTTGGGAATTCTTTAATAACGAATTTAAGGGTACAATTTTTTTGGTTTGCTATCTTTGTAGGGTAAAAAAGTAATTAGATAAAAGATTATGATTAGATGGGGTGCAGCAATAATAGGGTATTCACTTTTTAGATTTCCCGGCGCAATTTTAGGTTTTTTGGTTGGGAGTTTTTTTGAAAGACTAAACCCAAAAAATAGTAGCGCTAGAACTATTTTCACACAAACCAAGCGAGGTGTTTCATCAGCTGAATTTGAGCTTAATTTATTATCATTAGCTTCTATTGTTATAAAAGCTGATGGTATTGTAAATCAAAAGGAGTTAGATTTTGTACGCAAATATTTTGTTCAAGCTTATGGAAAGGAACATGCAAATACAATCTTTAAAGTATTTAACGATGAGGTCAAAAAGAAGCAATTATCCGCTCAAAAAATTTCTTCTTTTTTAAGAAGTAAAATGAGATATGAATCTCGATTACAAATTTTACACTTTTTATTTAGTATCGCGAATGCAGACGGGCATGTAAGTGAACCGGAGGTAAAAGAAATTAACTTAATTGCTGGATATTTAGCGATTAACTTAAGAGATTTCAAAAGTATTAAGGCCATGTTTTTTAACAAACCGGATAGGGCTTATAGGATTCTTGAAGTCGAAAAAACGGCTTCCCCCGCAGAGATTAAAAAAGCCTACCGAACTATGGTTAAAAAATATCATCCAGATAAGTTACAACATATGGATGAAGTTTACAGAAAAGGTGCAGAGCAAAAATTTAGAAAAGTACAAGAGGCTTATGAACAGCTTCAAAAAGAAATAGGATTTTAAAATTTAATAAAAATGCCAAACTTTCCACCTATTATCATTTATGCAATCCCCTTTTTTGTGTTTGCAATGCTACTAGAGTTTTTTGTTGCCTCTGCTAAAAATATAAAGTCATACACTGCAAAAGACGCTTTTTCATCTATAGCAATGGGCTTAGGGAATGTTTTTATTGGCTTTGTAAGTAAACTTTTTGTTTTTGCGGCTCTGTATTATGTTTATGAAAATCTTCGAATATTTACGATCCCTATAACTTGGTGGAGTTTTATAATTTTGTTTTTTTTAGATGATTTTTCGTATTATTGGTTTCATAGAACTTCCCATGAAAATAGATTTTTTTGGGCGTCTCATGTTGTTCATCATTCTTCCAAACACTATAACTTAAGCACTGCTTTACGACAAACTTGGACAGGGAGTTTTTATAGTTTTATTTTTTGGTTATGGCTCCCATTAATTGGATTCCACCCTGGAATGATTATTTTTCAAATGAGTATTAGTTTGTTATATCAATTTTGGATTCATACCGAATTAATACAAAAAATGCCTAAATGGATAGAGCTTTTTTTCAATACGCCATCTCATCATCGAGTTCACCACGGAAGCAACCCTATTTACCTCGATAAAAATCATGCAGGAATATTAATAATTTGGGATAAACTATTTGGAACTTTTCAACCTGAATTAAAAAGTGAAAAAGTACAATATGGATTGGTCGTAAACATTAAAACCTACAACCCTATTTTTATAGCCTTTAATGAATGGGGAGCACTATTTAAAGATTTAAATACAAAAAACATATCTGTAAAGGACAGAATTAAATACCTATACAAACCACCAGGCTGGAAACATGACGGCACAGGTAAATTATCGACTGATTTGAAAGAGGAGTGGTTAAAAGAAAACTAAGAATTATACTTGATTAACCCTTAAAGTATTCACCATTCCCTTTTCGACAATTGGCATCGCAGCAAGATTAATTAGAAAATCACCTTTGTTTACAAACCCTTTTTCGAACGCAATTTTGTTAACATCAATAACAGTTTCGTCTGTACTAACATAGCGATCATAATAAAAAGAGTGTACCCCCCAGAGCAAGCTTAATCTGGATAAAATACGTTTATTTGATGTGAACACTAAGATGTTTGCCGCAGGCCTCCAAGCAGAGATTTGAAAAGCGGTATACCCACTATTAGTTAATGTACATATTGCTTTTGCCTCGATTTCGTTTGCCATGTTAGCAGCATGATAACAGATAGATTTAGTTATATATCTTTCGGTTTTTATCGTTGGTGGCTCTTCAGGTACATTGATTAAGGAGCTTCCTTCTACTTTTTTTAAAATTGTCGCCATTTTTTTAATCACCTCTACCGGATATTTACCGACAGAAGTTTCCCCAGACAGCATTACGGCATCTGCACCGTCCATGACCGAGTTAGCAACATCGTTTACTTCTGCCCTTGTAGGGGTTAGCGAATCAATCATCGTTTCCATCATCTGTGTTGCAATAATAACGGGAATCCTTGCTTTTTTAGCAATTAATACTAATTTTTTTTGAATTAGAGGAACTTCCTCAGCGGGAACTTCCACTCCTAAATCACCTCTTGCAACCATTATTCCATCACAATACGCTACAATTTTTTTAATATTTGCAACTCCTTCTGGTTTTTCAATTTTTGCTATGATAGGAACTTTATATTCGCTATTATTCCGAATTAGTTTTTCAAGTTTTTTCAAATCCTTTGCGTATCTAACAAAGGATAGAGCAATCCAATCTACTCCTTGTTCTAAAGCAAAAAGAGCATCCTTTTTATCTTTATTAGTTAATGCCGGTAAAGATAATTTTGTGTTTGGGAGGTTGACACCTTTCTTAGAGCTTAAAATTCCACCTTGTATTACTTTTGCTTTTACTTCGTCAACTCCATTGGTATTCAATATTTCAAATAATAATTTTCCATCATCAACCAAAATACGCTCTCCTTTTTTTACATCATTAGGAAAGTCGGTATAATTCATGTAAACTTTACTATTATTTCCTGTAAATTCTTCACCGGTAAAGAAACTAATAGTATCACCTGGGTTAATTTTTACGTTATCCTCCATTAATCCAACACGTAATTTTGGCCCTTGTAGATCCGCTAAAATAGCAATATTGGTTTGCAACTCTTCGCTTAATTCTCTCACTAAAGAAATATTTTCTTTTACAACGTTATAATCAGCATGTGAAAAATTTATTCTAAAAACATTAACTCCTTCCAGGATCATGTTTTTTAAAACTTTCCTACTTTTTGTAGCGGGCCCCATTGTTGCTACTATTTTTGTTCTTTTTTGACTAAGCATTAATTGAATATTAAATTATTTTTAGATTTTATTCTGTCACTTTCGATTCTATAAGCAGAAATTACTTGCTCTATTTGATTGATAGATGTAATTAAATTTCTAGTAGGAATTTTTTCATAGTCTGAATGAACTTTAAGAAAATAATCTACATTTTTAAATTCCTCCAATAAAAAATTATTAATAGTTTTTTCTGTAGCTAACTCACTAAATAAACCACCTGAGCTTAAAAATTTTGCCGACAGTGACTTGTTTTTATTAGCGACTAAATTATAAACAAAATAATTTGATTCATCTTCATATTCAAATATAGGAAAAGCAATATCTAATCCATTGTTTGAGAAATCTACATCTAGTTTCTTTCTTGATAATCGCAAAGCAACCTGTTTATTAATCATATATGCCATTTTGTAGGGCTCTTCACTACAGTGGATAGCAATTAACGAAAACTCTTCTTGAAAATCATTTTCTAAAACAAGCTTATGATTAATCATTGGTGTTTATAAAATAGTTGTCAAAGTTGGAAAAAAAAGTTGAATTCTTAACAATTCTTCTTAATTATTTTGTTTTTAATAATTAAGCTTTTTAGTTATCTGTTTTTATTTTTTAGTTTGTAGTAGGCTCTTTTAGCAGCAATTTCTTCTGCTTTTTTCTTTGACGTAGCCCTTGCTTTCGATACGGTCTCTTCTTCTAATTTTAATTTAACAGCAAAATGTTTTAGAGTATCATTTCCGTTATCTTCATAAACATTAAATTTAAATTGTTTTTTGTTTTTTTGACACCATTCAATGAAAAGACTTTTATAACTGATAATTTTTCCTTCTAATTTTTGAATATCTACATAGGGCTTTACAACTCTCTTATGTATAAATTTTTCAGCAGCGGCATATCCTTTATCTAAGTAAATAGCCCCTACAAGAGCTTCAAAAATATTTCCATGAAGATTTTCTCCAAATTGTGTGGTTGGAATAAAAGTTCTTACCAATTTAATTAAATTTAAGTCTTTACCTAATTCATTTAAGTGTTCTCGACTCACAACTTTCGATCTCATTTTAGTGAGATATCCTTCGTTACCACTAGGGACCTTTTTGTACAGATGAGCTGCAATCACAGAGCCAATAATAGCATCTCCGAGAAACTCCATCCGTTCATAATTTTTCTGATTTCCATCAGGTTTTATTTCGTTTTTAGAACGATGTGTAAATGCTTCTTCAAATAACTGTATGTTCTTCGGTCTGTAGGAAATAATTTTTTTTATACTATAAAAAAAAGCCCCGTCCTCTTCGGTACGGGGTGTGAATATATTTTTTATAGAAGCCATATTTTAGAGTATACTCATAATTTTTTAAAAACAACACAAGCGTTGTGACCCCCAAAACCAAACGTATTACTCATCGCAATATTGACTTCACGTTTTTGCGCATTATTTAAAGTAAGGTTTAGAGATGGATCTATATTCTCATCTATAACCTCATGGTTAATAGTTGGCGGGATAATATTATTATTAATTGATAAAATCGACGAAATAGCTTCAATAGCACCAGCGGCACCTAATAAATGACCCGTCATTGATTTAGTAGAGTTAATATTGATTTTTTCGGTATGTTTTCCAAAAACTTTTGAAATTGCTTTCAGCTCTGCAGTATCCCCAAGAGGAGTTGAGGTACCATGGGTATTTATTGCATCTACTTGATCTGGAGTAATTCCAGCATCTTTCAAGCAATTAAGCATTACTCGTTCAACACCTATACCATCAGGGTGAGGAGCTGTCATATGGTAGGCATCACTCGACATTCCGCCACCGATAACCTCAGCATAAATTTTTGCACCTCGTTTTTTTGCATGTTCGTACTCTTCAAGGATCAAAGCTCCTGCTCCTTCACCTAGAACAAATCCGTCTCTTGTCGCGTCGAATGGACGTGAAGCTGTTTCAGGACTCTCATTTCTAGTTGATAAAGCATGCATCGCATTGAAACCACCCATACCTGCAATGGTAACAGCAGCTTCACTACCTCCTGTAACTATAACATCACAATGTCCTAGACGAATATAATTTAAAGCGTCAATCATAGCGTTTGCAGATGACGCACAAGCTGAAACTGTAGTATAATTTGGCCCCATAAAACCATGTTTAATAGAAATATTTCCAGGAGCGATATCAGCAATCATTTTTGGAATAAAGAAGGGGTTGAAGCGTGGTGTTCCATCCCCTTCTGAAAAGTTGGTCATTTCGTTTTGAAAAGTTTCTAAACCACCAATACCAGCTCCCCAAATAACACCAACTCTAAATTTATCGAGTTGGTCTAACTCAAAGTTTGCATCAGCGATGGCCTCATCTGAGGAAACTAGCGCGTATTGAGCGAAGCGGTCTAGTTTTCTAGCTTCTTTTCTATTAAAATGCTCTAATGGATCAAAGTTTTTGAGCTCGCAGGCAAATTTAGTTTTGAACTTTTCAGTATCAAAATAAGTAATATTAGCACAACCACTTTTACCAGCTACTAATGCTTCCCAATATTCAGAAACATTATTGCCAATAGGAGTTAATGCACCTAAACCTGTTACTACAACACGCTTTAATTCCATATAAGAAATGGTTTATTTAGCTGCTTCGATATAGGTAATTGCTTGACCAACAGTCGCTATATTCTCAGCTTGATCATCTGGGATTTGAATATCAAATTCTTTTTCAAACTCCATAATAAGCTCTACAGTATCTAATGAGTCTGCTCCCAAGTCGTTTGTGAAGCTAGCTTCTGTTACAACTTCGTTTTCGTCTACACCTAACTTGTCTACGATAATAGCTTTTACTCTTGATGCAATGTCTGACATAATTCTTGTTTTTAAA
>JAAEPP010000366.1 GCA_024232495.1 Flavobacteriaceae bacterium | reverse complement strand
GAGGCCGGCGCCGGCGCCGGCGGCCGGCGAGAGCCGACTCGCACACTGCCGCTCGAATACAGGGCCCTGCAGGGTGGAGAGGGGAGGGGTGGAGAGGGGAGAGGGGAGAGAGGCGGAGAGGGGAGAGGGGAGAGGGGCGGAGAAGGGAGAGGGGCGGAGAGGGGAGAGGGGAGAGGAGCGGAGAGGGGAGAGGGGAGAGGGGTGGAGAGGGGAGAGGGGCGGAGAGGGGAGAGGGGAGAGGGGCCACTGCGCATGCGCACGGGAGGATTTTCTGACAGCACCACAGGCTTCGAGTGATTCGTGCAGCTGCTGCAGGCCCTGCTCAAGGCCGAGGTGATGGAGATCTACGACGAGGTGATGGAGAACTACGACAAGGTGTTCCAGGGGCCAGGGGTGGGCGTCCTGGCCTCCCTGGACAGCACCACCAGCCTCAAGTGATTCGTGCTGTTGCTGCAGACCTTGCTCAAGGCCGAGGTGATGGAGATCTACAACAAGGTGATGGAGAACTATGACGAGGTGTTCCAGGGGCCGGGGGTGGGGGTTCTGGCCCCCCTGGGCAGCACCACCAGCCTCAAGTGATTCGTGCAGCTGCTGCAGACCCTGCTCAAGGCCGAGGTGATGGAGATCTACGACAAGGTGATGGAGAACTACGATGAGGTGTTCCAGGGGCTGGGGGTGGGGGTCCTCGCCTCCCTGGAGAGCACCACCAGCCTGGTGGAGAGGGGCTGAGAGGGGAGAGGGACGGAGAGGGGAGAGGGTGGAGAGGGGGAGGGGAGAGGGGTGGAGTGGAGGAGAGGGGCGGAGAGGGGAGAGGGGTGGAGAGGGGGAGGGGAGAGGGCGGAGAAGGGTGGAGAGGGGAGAGGGGTGGAGAGGAACGGAGAGTGAGAGGGGTGGAGACGGTAGAGGGGCATTTTTTCTCTTCATATTCACCTTTAGTATTTCGACGACGCCGCCCTGGGTGTGTTCAGCAGTGATGGGGAGCTCACCGACATCGCGGCCCGGCAGGTGGAGCTGGCCAAGCCGGAGGTGCCGGGCAGCCCGCCCGAGCCCGTGGTCGTGAAGTCGGAGGATGAGACCGGCGGGCCCAAGGTCCCCGCCGGGCTGCTCGCCGACTGGCCCGGCGACTACAACTTCAAGCTCCGTATGCCACACAGCGGGCGGGCCAGGGAGCCGCAGTACAGCAGTCTCCTGAACAAGCTCTACATCGCGCAGAACCGGTACGTGACGCTGCAGCTGTCCACCTCCGGCGCCGGGACCGACGGCCTGGCGCTCCGGGCCCAGCTCGTCTTCATTTCGCCGGACCACACCCAGGACGCGGTGAAGGTTTGCTACCAGCACTCCCGCCCCACCGCCGGGCTCCTGAGAGACGCCCTGGCGCCGCACATGCTGCGTCTGACGGCCGGCGAGCCGCTGGTGGACGTGAAGTACCTTCACTACACCGACACCGGCCGGCACGCCGTCCTGGTGCAGCCCCTCCCCGCCCCCGGCCCTGGCGCCTCCCACGTCCCCGTCACCGTCAGGTACGTCACCGTCACCAACATCACCAACTACATGCAGCATTGCAGGTTCACCGACCTGAGCTCCTGTCCGGGTGGCATCAACCGTCGTGAGACGGCGGTGGTGTTCACCCTCGAGGAGGAGAGGGGAGAGGGGCGGAGAGGGGAGAGGGGAGAGGGGTGGAGAGGGGAGAGGGGCGGAGAGG
>JAAEPP010000365.1 GCA_024232495.1 Flavobacteriaceae bacterium | reverse complement strand
TATATCTTTTTAAATATTTCTTTTTAGTAGTTGATAGTTTATCTTCACGTTCATGGATAAACATCATTTTATATGTTTTATCCCATATTTGTTTACCTTCAAATAAACCACTATTTACTATTTCAACATCATCAAATATGTCATCTAATCCATTATCTAAAATATAAGATATAGTTTTAATTGAATTACCACTCCAATCAAAAGGATAGTTTTTTACTCTTACTTTTGCTTCATTAGCTGCATAAGCTGCTGTGCATACTTTACCTACTGGAAAATATACTATTCTCACACTGATCTTTTTACTGTTGTTTTAAAGCTTTGTGTAGCTGGTTTATGTTTGGGATTTTCGATATCAAATATGCTTTTTACTGCTTTATAAATATCTATATTTTCTTCTTGAGTTCTTGGTGACTCATATACTTCCCAATTTTTACCTTTTAATCTAGTACCTGATCTATCAGCTCCTCTAGATTTTGATTTTAACCATAATACACCTACACGATCAGCTGTTTTACCAAAACATTCTTTATAACATTGAGCATAAGCTGCACCCTGTAGATCATAAGTTGTTTGTAAATGGTTACTAGTTTTAAAATCAATAACCCATAATTCACCATCAATTTCACAAATTAAATCACAAGTACCAGCTACTTTAAGTTCTTCACTAAATAAATGTACTTCAGTTTCAATTAATGTTGGGTTATGTGTTTCCCAAAAGTCAACAAAACGTAAAAACATTTGCCATACATTAGGATCCATTTTTGGATAACCACTATCATTAAGATAAGTTAATTCCGCTCCTGTAAAATACTCTTCAATCATTTCATGCACCTTAGTACCTTCTTCTGATGCCTTCTTAACAATCCAATCTGCACTATGCCCTACCTTTTTTAGCCAGTCTTGAAAATACTTGCCTTTTGGATAACAATTTAAAACATAAGTAATAGATGGATAATATTCACCATTACGTCTGTAATACCTTGAATCTGGTAAGGTAATTTGTTTGTGATCGTCTGAGATCTCTAGAATTCTGTTGTAAGATTTCTTTATCATATAGATAGTTTTTGTTCCATTAAATTATAATAGGTTAAAGGAACTGTTTTTTGAATCAGTTTTGTGAAATTTTTAAAACCCATTTCACTCGGATCCTTATCTTGTAAATCTACAAGATAGACTTCTTTACCTTCTGCCATTAATTTTTCGCAGAATTTTAAAGCTTGTTTAATTGCATCCCTATCTAACGCAATATAAATTTTGTCTACTACTGAAGTAACTATTTTCTTCATTAGATTACTCTGTATGTTTTTACCTAATAAAGGTATTGCATTTCTTTTTATAGCCATAGCATCAAATAATCCTTCACATAATATAATTGGTAAGTTCCAATTAATAAAATGTTCGTTAGGAATTATATCTCTTGATACTTGGGGATTTCTATATTTTACAAACGCATCCTTTTCAAATGAACGAGCTGTATAATAATTTATACTTCCATCTTTATCATAAGTTGGTAATATAATCATATTTTTATATAAACCTTCTTCACAATAACCAATATTATATTTACTAATATCCGTCATACTAATGTCACGTCTTTTTAAATACGCTAAGGCATGGCGTTTAATAATACTGTTGTTATCTGACTGGTCTAAACGCATATATTCGCTAGGTAATTTTAGTACATTTACCACTTTTTCTTTAGTAGTATATGTAACATCTTTTACATAAGTTTTTGCTTCAGTTATCTTATCTTGTGATGCACCTGCCTTCCTTAATAAATGTAATATTGATTTACCTTTTTTATCACATACCCAACAATGCCAAGGATTATGACCTTCTTTATTTTCAGTAAAATTAATTTCTAATTTAGGTTTATGATGATTACAGTGAGGGCATGTATATGCCATATTACCACGGGCAGTTTGCTTGCCTGTGCCTAATACGGAATTTACTAAAGTAACTAATAACTGATTTACCATAACGATATAATATACGTTAATGTATTTTAATTTCCAAAGGATCTTCATATTCAATATCCTCTAAATCTTTAGTAAAGAATTTACCTAGGATATTATCATTGAAAAATTCATCCGGTCTTTCTAGTACCTGATATATCATTTGATATTTTAATTCAAAATAAGTTAATGATTTTTTATTAGGTACACATTTTAGTATAGTACGTTCAAATTCGTCTTTTTTACCTTCACGTAATAATTGTTTAATATCTTTTTGGGAACCATAATAATTTTTCCAATCCGATTCTTTAACTGCTATTTTATATGAAGGGCGACGGCCAACTACTCCTGTTAAAGCAGCTAGTTCTTTTTTTCCAAGTTTTACTTTTTTAGTAAATTGTAAAACTTTTTTTCCGATATATGATTTCCCTGAAGGTATGTGTTTATTTATATAAACGAATCCATATGTGTTTTCTGGGAACTGAGTGATATCGACCATTTTGTTTCCTTGATAGGTCCAACTCATAATATTTGTTTTAGTTAATTTAAGTTAACGTAACGTTAATAAATATTAATTTTTATTATTTAACATATAATTTTTAGCAAATAATACTCTCTTTCCAATATCAATATTTACATTATTGACATATTTAGGATGAACCCACCAATCCTCATATGGGCTATTTTCATCAGGAGAAATATTTTCTGCTACCAAAACGTAACCTGCTTCAGTAAGTAATTGTTGAGATTTGTTTCTATAACTTTTAGTATTATCACAATAATAATCATGTTCATATGTGATAACTCCAAATTCTAATTTATCAAATGGAATTCTTTCTAATGTTCTATATGTGTTATATGCAGGATCAACATCTAATTGTAAATAATCTATTTGACGAGTTCCAATATAATTATCTGCAATATCTAAATAGTCAGCTGATAATGAATTTTGATCTAAAATTGTATCTAAATTTCTCCTTTTATTCCATTCCTCTATAAATTCTTTAGATATGTCTAAAGATGCTCCTTTCCATCCCCATTGTGTAAGTAAAAGTGTATTATTACCATATGTAGGATGTCCTGCTCCTATTTCTAAATAAGTACCATTTTTCTTTCCATCTAAAGCAGTTAAGGCAAATAAGTCTTGATAACATTGTGAATAATTTTCTTCAACTAAATTAGCACCTTTAAATTTTTTAGATAATGTTTTATATTGTGTTTTTTTATAAGGTAATAAATCATGCCATGTTGTTAATGTAGGTCTTTCTTTAATTAAATCAAAGTTAATACAATTATTTATAACAAGTTCTCTATGGTTTTCATCTACATAAGGATCATCATATAATTCTAACCATAATTTATGTGATTTATCTCTTTGACCTATATACCAACATACAAATGCTTTTTGAAATTTTAATTCCCAATCACCTTTATAACCCACATCATAAGGTAAAGGTTCTTTTCCTATATGTTGTAAACCTAAATCAGCATATAGATTAGCAGTTTTCCAATCCTTTCTGCTACTATACCATTTACATAAAAATAAATAACCTTCAGGTCTAGTAGGTAAATAAGCTATAGCTGTTTCTAATTGACCCTTTTCATAATTTGCTCTACGTGTAGTTTTATTTAATTGGAGCCATGTTTTTAAAATACCATTATAAGCTAATAATGGATCTGTATCATGAGTTAATTCTGATGCTCTTAAAAAATAAGATAACGCAGCTGCTCCTTGGCCTATGTTTTCATATTCTTGACCTAATTCAGCATTTATATAAGGATCTAAAGGATCCTGAATGTATTTATGTAAATATTCTTTTAGTCTTTCCATTATAGTCCGTTATTTGTCCATGATCTTCTATTTAACCAACCTAATTTATCTAGTAATTTAGTAGGCATTTTTAATGCATAAGCAGCATTATCTTGATAACCATATGTAATAATAAAATTATCATCTTTTAAAGCTAAACCACAAGCAAATTCAATCTTAGCTGCCATAAATTTGAATGGTTCTGATACTGCTTCTAGATTCCAATCTTTATCCCATATAACAAACCTATGATAATAGTGAGCATCTTTATGTTGTCCTGGGTTGTGATAAAAATCTACTTCATGTGTTACACATATTCTACTTCCATTTTTCCAAGGTATAACTTGTGACCCTCCTCTTAATTCAAAAGGAACTTCAGCATTATATTCTTTTGTTATAACAATTTCACTTGTTTTGTTAACTGGATCTATTTTAGCTATTTCTAGGTTATTAGTCCATTTAATAAAATGCATTGGCATGTCTAATATAGGCATCCAATTTTTTTCTAAATAAGTTGGGCTTGGTGGTTCAATTCTATCTCTAGTTACTTCTTCACATATATTGTTAGTCCAATTTACCTCACATAACTCCATTCTACCTTCACCATCAGGTTTTACATCACGTCTTACACCACAAGCATATAATATATCATTCCATCTAAATACTCTAACATCTTCTAACCCAATAAAAGTCCATACAGGTTTAATATCATGTTTTGAAGTGTCAATTTTTTGATGTGTTCTAACTTCTAAAGTATCAGGATCTAATTTACATAAATAATTTCCTGTTCTTAATACAACATCATCTTCAGGATTTAAATAAGCTAAACAACCCCAAACACAGTAAAAGTTTTGGTTAAATTCACTATGATATAAAGAATAATGTACATGCCTAATATTAGCTATGATATCATCATTATCATCTATAAAAACCGATACATTACATAAACCAGTACCATCAGTTAATTCTCCTGGTATGATAAGTGGTGCTATAGAACCACCATTATCTATTACTAATTTTGCTAAATTGTCTTCCATATATTATTTATAATGTCCTCCACCTAACCATAATACGAAAGATTTTCTGGTTCCCCTAGTTACTGGTGTAACTCTATGCATCATATAAGAAGGAAATAAAAATACACAACCAGCATTTCTTTCAGCTTGTATAAAAGGACCATTCATACTTCCACCTCTAAATAATTCTAAATTACCACCTTCATATTCATCTGGTTCTGATAATTGGACTGTAATAGATACTTTTCTTAATGATAGTTCTCTTGGACCTATATCAGCATGCCAATCATAATGACCAGCAGGTGCATGATATTCTGTATATTGAATTTGTTCTGGTATTTGGTGTAAATCGAATTTCCAAAGTGAATTATTAGCTTCTATAGCCATATTTGCTAATTTTTCATATAACCAAAACCAATCATTATTTTGAGGAATCCACTTAATATTAGATTTTCTATTTGTATCTTTATCACCAGCAGCGGTTGATGCTATATGCCAGGGTAAATTTTTAATGTTTTTAGATATTTTTTTTAATTCATCTTTACTAAATCCCTCTTTATAATAGTAGAAATTTTGTGAATCTGTTTGTTCTTGTTCAAATGTATAGTTTAAGTTCATTATAGATCTTTTATATTAAATATATTTTCGGTTTTTGTATATGGGATATTATCCAATGGTTCTTGTAAGTTATAACCACTATAGCAATTCATATCTGTATGTAATTCATAAGGATTAGCTTTAATATTCTCATGAATTTCATAACCTAAAACATCAGGATTTGTTGTTACCCAGCATACAGTAGAAGGTAATTCTAAAGCTGCTGCCATATGTTGTGCAAAACTATCTATTAATATCCTTTTATCCGCCTGTAATAATAATGAAATTATACCTCGTAAGTTAAATTCTGCTGGTATTGCTCCTTCATATGATTGAGGTTGACTAGAATGTTTAATATAATAAATAGTATAATCATCTTTATACTTTTCTATTAATTTTTTAGTTAATATCAATGGTAAATCTCTTGACCAATTATAATATAAAGGTTTTGTATAATAACTAATTAATTGAATATGTTCATTTTTTGCTAATGCCCCTCCATGAGGATGGATTACTAATATAGGTTTTTTATTTATTAGCTTTACAGGAGTATTTTTTTCTTCTTCACTAAGATATAATTTAGGTTTTTCACCATTATATTCTAAATCATACATTTTAGCCCAAATTTCATATATGCTACCCTTACTACTTATGTAATCGGGTTCATTATAGACCTCCTTTACTAATATTAAACAATTATCTAAATTATGATGTACATATTTTTCTAAAATATCAACTCTTCCTTCAAAATCAGTTAATATATCTAAGTGTGGATTATTAAAGAATATATCTTTAGCATCTGATATTACTATTATTTTATCATTAGGGTATTTCTTTCTAAGTAATTCAAGTATTACAGTTGCAATAATATTTTTACCTACCCCTCCGCTTATTTCAAAAACTATATTCATGCTTGTATATTAAAATTAATTACTGCTCTTTGTTTTTTACCATAAAATGGTTCTACAGAATGTATAATATCATGTGGCCAAATTAATAACATTCCTTCTTTAGGCCTAATAAAATGTTTTTCTCCTCTAATATGAAAAGCAAATACACCACTATAAGGATGATCTGGGTGAGGTTCTCCATCACTCAAATAATAACCACCTGAATACATTTTAGGTTTTTCTTCTTCATATTGCCATCTATTATGATTATGAGCATTATGTCCTCTACCTTCAGTTGGTTCATAATATTGTAACCAACTTTCTGTTACTGTACCTTCTTCACCTACTAATTCTTTAAAACCAGCTAATATTCTTCGTTTAATAACATCTATATCTGAATTTTCTACGTCTAAAAAATCATTAGGTTTAACGTAAAATCTACTTCCTATAGGTTGTAATTCATGATTTTCAATCCATTCTTCTCGTCTGTCATAATTAACTTCATATGTAGAATATCTTTCAGAATCAAATCTATCAACTAATTCTTGACCCATTCTTCTTTGTTCTGCATCTAATATTCGTAAACCAAAATCATAAGCTTTATTAGTTACAATATCATCTTCATATATCCTTTTATAAACAGGAATAGGTGCTAAATTAAATATATTTTCCTTATTCGTTGGATGAAATATCATAGTTTTCTAAAGTTGTTATATCCGAGTCTTCACCTGGGTTATGACCAAAATACGAAACATTTGCCTGATCTCCACGGAAATCTTTGGATTTTCTTAAATCCCAAAATGCCCAATCTAGACCTCGTCTTAACTTAGAAACATTTTCTACATATTCAACCATTTTTTTAGCACCTTCAGGCCATACAATATAAGCAGCTATACTAGGTTCATTTGGAATAAACCAAAAAGCATCTAAATCATTAACTGATGCTAATGTCTCAAAATAATTTTCTGGTGGAGTATGGTCTCCAAGTAAAAATACATCATCTTCAAATATAAAGAATGGTAAATCTTGTTTTGAACATTCATCTAGTAAATTTAAATGAGTATAATTGGCACAAACTAAAGATGGAATGTCTATTCCATATTTTTCATAATCATTGCCTTTAATAAATTCTTTATCAAATTCTGTTAATTTATATGTTTCTCCATCTATTCCATCACAAAATTCAAAATCTATATGTTGGAACATATGAGCTATTTTTTTACGTCTGTCTTCACGTTTTGGAAGAGATATTACTTTTAATTTATACATGCTCTAAATAGGGTTTATAGTTAATTTTATTTTTTATATATTTGTTAAATCTTTTTTGCGTTACTGATATAGTATAATTTTGATATTTTAATTCTTCATCTGATACACCTAATACATAATCAGGCTGGTATTCATTTATATATTCTTCTAGTGAGCAATTAGCATATTTCCACATTGCAAATTCTTCTACTAATCCTTTTATATCATTTTCTTCTACTATTTTAAGTAAATCTTTACCTAAATCTTTATTTCTAGAATAAACACAACCAAAGTTAGGAATAATTAAAGCATCTTGCCATACCCAATGATAATGTTGTATTTGTGATTCTAATGTTGATAAATCATCAATTAAATTAAAATAAGTTTCATCATAATGTAAAATTGGGTGATGGTCAGGTATTGCTTCTAATAGGGCAAACATAGGTTCTTTATAATGAGCATATAAAGGAATTTGGGTTTCTTTTTGTCTTAGTAAATTATAGAAATCTTTATCTAATGGTTTTAAAATAAGACAATCCCAATCTAACATTAATACTTCTCCCCAATGTTTTAAAGCTATATCTAATACTTGTAATTTTCTCCCATATACATTATTACCTGAGTAATTATTGTCTCCCATAGCAATACAAGGATACCCTCTTGATTCTAATTCCTCTTTATTTTCATCACCCCAAACATATACTATTTCATTATTATACAATGGTTTTATTGGAATATCTTCCCATTTATCTGAATCATTGCCCCACCAAGTTCTTACTATTTTTATATTAGACATGCTCGAAATAATTAGTTATATTAACTTTAGTATCTAACCATTTACTAAATTTTCTTGATAGTTTATGTATTCTAGTATCATATATTATCATTTGATCTGATCTGCCTTTTACTACTCGAGGAACATATTTTTCAATATATTCTTCTAAAGTACAATCAACATAAATTAAAGTAGCAAATTCATCTACTACACTATTTAAATTATGCTCTAATGCTATATCAACTAATTTTTTACCAAATGATTTATCTCTACAATATACAAAACCAAAATTAGGAGCTATTACTCCTTCTTCCCATTCCCATCCATACTTATTCATTCCTACTTCTAAATCTTCTAATTCTCTTAATAATGAGGGACTTTGATCTTTTACTAACATCTCCAATACAGCATTTTTAGTATCTTTATGTTGAATGTATAATGGTATTTGTATTGGTTTTTCTTTTAAAGAATCATAAAAGTTTTTATCAAATGGTTTTAATATAAAACAATCCCAATCTAATAATAATACTTCACCAAATTCTTGTAATGCTAAATCTAAAGCTTGTAATTTTCTTCCAAATTTATTATATCCTTTTTTACCATCAAATTTTGTATCTTTTACTAATTTAGCTTCATATCCTAGTTCTTGAATAAACCAAAATGATTCATAATCAAAACAGTATACTATTTCTTGTTCAGGATATAATGGTATTCTGGGTATTTCATGGTTCACATTACCACCCCATAACACTCTAATTATTTTTATTTTCATGATATTTGTCCCAATGTTTTTGCCATCTTACATCTTTTGTAAAAACTTCTCCAACCTTAAAATCGTCAACTAATTCTCTAAACCATTCTTCTGTTTCTAAATGCATAGTATTAATTTTATCTAACCAAATATGATTAAAATCAACTTCTTTAGATAAATCTGGATTTTCGGGTAGGTACCATTTTTCTGCTTTGCCTTTATATCTTGTATAAGGTAAAACACAATTATGATGTGATAATGATATTCTATTAGTTAAAGTATTTATATGATAATCGTTTTCTCTAATAATATGACCTAAAATACCCTGATCAGTTAATAACCAAAACCACTCTGGTATGTTTTCACCATTTGTAGTAACTAATTTTTTATGCCATTGATGATATTCTTTTAATAATTCTATATTATTAAAACATAAGAATGATGTATTAGGTGACCAATCATCTACATTATAGTTTTCAATCCAAGGTATATGAGTAATTTCACTTTCAAATTTTTCTTTATCAAAATAATAATAACCTCTACCTATTTCCCAATGTGCTATTGTTAAATCGTTAGTTCTAACATATTCAGGTAGTTTTTCTTTGATTATCATATCATTATCAATGAATACAAAGGGTTCTGTTTGATTTGCTAAACATTTTATTTTACCACTTGTCCAAAAATAAGCTGCATCTACTTTTGATTTTGAATAACTATTTAAAAAATCTATATCTACCTCATCATATAAATCTAATATTTTAAATCTATGATAAAAAGCTGCTCCTACAGAATCAGTATACAATTTAATAGGACCATTATGTCTTTGCCAATTTACTATAGATAATACTGTATATAGGATTTGATGATCAGTCATATTGTATGTATCTGATTCTAATCCTTTCATGGATTCAAAACCATGGCCTCTTAACCTTTCTTTATGAAAATAAGGTTTAGTCCAATTAACGTGTATAGCCTTCATTTAATCTTTTTGTTTTATTATCCAATCATCATATATACTCCATTTATCTTTTTGCATAGAGTTAATACACCTAAGCAAATACATCATTTCAGTATGATCTATTTCTTTTTTTGACACACCATAATGCTTGTAATATAATGAGGATTCTTTGAGATTCCAAATACCTCCATCATCTATTATATTGCTATAATTTATATCTTTACAATCAAAAACGTTTTTAGATAATGATTTATGTGGAATATTTTCTTTACATAACATTTGTTTTAACATAAACTGTTCAGACAATATCATATAATTAGTATCCTTTACTCCCATTGAAGTAAATTCTTTGTGGTTTTGTAAAGTTTGTTTAGCGTATTTATTAGCAAATTTATAATCAGGGAGATAGAATAAAGATACATTTGCTGCTCTATCGATTATATAATTAATTGGTGTTGTTAATTCTTTACAATATTTAGTATTTTCTTTAGGATACCAATTATCTGATAGTTCGTTATATGTAAATAAAACATTATCATTTAAATGTTCATCTATGTTTTTAAATATTAAAAAATCATGATCAACAATTAGTATTGGATTTGTTGCTTTACTTATTATTTTTGTTTTACTACTTGACCAAAATACTTCCCTATCAATTTTATCATCATATTTTAAAGGTTTTATTTCATCAAATAAATTAATTAATGGTGTTCCTTTATAATAATCTTTAGTAAGATCATCAGCATATAATACTGTTTTATGGTTAGGGTGATACCTTTTCCATAAACAGACAGATGCTGCTAATAGTAGTGTAAATTGTTTTGTGTAAAAATCTTCAGAACGCTTAACGTTTTCAATTACCCATAATACTTCCATAAACCTTTTTAAATGTAACATCAATTTTAGAATAATCTACCATTAAATATCCATCAGGATGCATAATAGATGCTTGTGGAACTTCTTGTGCCATAACACCTTCAAATACTCCTTTACCATGTTTTTCTTGGTTTTTATAAGTCCAAGTATAAATGTTTATTCCTGATAGTGATCTACCAATTAATCTAATATTTTCTTTTAGTCTTATATCTGATGACTTAATAATTCCAAACGCACCATGAAGTGTATTTATATAAGCGAAGTTTTTACCACCATAAGTACTATTATAAAACCAATTTACTGCGGCAGTTGTAGTTAAAACTGTTCCAAATGCATTTTCCAATCTCCAACCCAAAAATTGATATCCATAAGCTGCGGTTGCTGATGTTGAAATATAATTTTGAGTATTACTCATTGATTGGTTTTTATATGCTGCAATGCTAGTTCCCATAGCTGCTTGAGCTGAAAAAGGAGAGGTGAAGGCTATAGTAGAAAGTGAACTACCCCCACCTGACATTGCTAGATTACAATGAAACATTCTATCTTTATACCTATATCCTGTGTTCATTGATATATTAGAAGTACCTGTTTGTGTTGTATTTAATTTGGGGTCTGTATTTTGTTTCCAAGCTGAGTATAAACTATAGTTTCCATTAACTCCCCAGTTAGAACAAGTACCCCACATACCACTATAATACCCACAAGCTAATGTGGGATTTTGTATAGTTGAGGTATTAGATACCATGTGTAATTGACTAGTGACTTGTCCGTAGTACATACTATATTAGGTCTTTTACATTACCTGCACCAAAAATATCCTTATAATGGTTTTTAACTCTGTCATAAGCATATTCAAAAAGGCTACCAGTAATAATATTAATATTTATTTTAGATTTAGTTACCATTTCACTTCCAGTAGTAATTGTTTCTATAGATTCTGTACGGTAAGCTGATATTTCATTACCATCATCGTCAAAATCAATATATTCTACTGTTTGATCTTCCCATGAAGAGGAATATGTTATTTGTTCTACTTGTACACTTTCAGTAAGTGGAAATTCTAACGGATAAGAATTATTATAAATTTCACTATCAAATGTATAATTAGGAGATAACATACCAGAAGCATCTAGTCCTATATAATCTTCTTTATATATTGGGTGCCCTGATGAAGATTCTTTACTTACATAATGTGTTGTATTTGCAAGTATATCTCCTGTTGTTTTATGTAATACGTAATTTTCGATTCTAACATAGAAATGACTTACACTTCTATTAGCTCCTCCGTTTTCCGTAATTGAACCTGTAACTATAAATCCCATTATTTTTTATTTAATTTGTTTACTTTATCATTTAATTCCTTAATAGCTTCTATTAATATTGCTACTAATTTTTCATATTGAACTGTTATATAATTTTCACCTGTTAAACTAGCTCCTTTATCTCCATCAGCATCAAATGGTGCTTGTCTAATTATTTCAGGGAAATGTTTTTTAACTTGTTGTGCTATTACCCCAATATGTCGATCTTTTTTATCATATCCAAATTGTTCGGCTAATTCATTAGATCTATAATAAATACCATCTAATTCCATTACTTTATCTAAAGCACTTTCAATTCTACCTTCAATATCTTTTAATCTTTCATCTGAGTAATATGCAACAACATCACCTGTTGATCTTACTGTACCAAACTGAACTGTATCTGTAGTTCTAGTGTATTGGTTCATCGCAGTAGCATAGGTATTTGATGTACCTGATGCACCTTTTGCTCCAGTAGGTCCTGTTGGTCCTGTAGGTCCTGTAGGTCCTGTTCCTCCAGTACCACCTGGTTGACCTTTTTGTCCTTTAGCACCACCTGGTCCTGTTCCACCTGCTTGTCCTTTTTGTCCTTTAGGTCCAGTTGGTCCTGATCCTCCAGTTCCACCTGTAGCACCTGTTGCACCTTGAGGTCCTGTTCCACCTGTTCCACCTGCTTGACCTTTCTGTCCTTTAGAACCTGTAGCACCTTTAGCACCACCTCCACCAGTTGGTCCTGTTCCACCTGTAGCACCTTGTGGTCCAGTTCCACCAGTTCCTCCTGCTTGACCTTTTTGTCCTTTTGGTCCAGTTGGTCCTGTTCCTCCAGTTCCACCTGTTGCACCTGTAGTACCTTGTGGTCCAGTTGGTCCTGTTCCTCCAGTTCCTCCTGCTTGTCCTTTTTGTCCTTTAGGTCCGGTTCCACCTGTTCCACCTGTAGCACCTGTTGCACCTTGTGGTCCAGTTGATCCAGTTCCACCTCCTTGACCTTTCTGTCCTTTAGCACCTGTTCCACCACCTGGTCCTGTTGCACCTGTAGCACCCTGAGGTCCTGTTGAACCATTTGATCCATTTGAACCTGCTTGTCCTTTTTGTCCTTTAGGTCCAGTTGGTCCTGTTCCACCACCTGCTCCTGTAGCACCTTTTTGTCCTGTTGGTCCTGTTCCACCTGTAGCACCTGTTGTACCTTGGGAACCAGTTGAACCTGTATTACCATTTTGACCTTTTTGTCCTTTAGCACCTGTTGGTCCAGTTCCTCCAGTTGCACCTGTTGCACCTTTTGCTCCAGTAGGTCCTGTTCCACCTGTTGCACCTTTAGCACCAGTTGTACCTTGAGATCCGGTAGCACCAGTAGCACCTTTAGCACCTGTTGGTCCTGTTCCTCCAGTTCCACCTGTAGGTCCTGTTGCACCTGTTGCACCTTGAGAACCTGTTGGTCCAGTAGCACCTGTAGCTCCTTTTGCTCCAGTATTACCTGTAGTACCATTTGTACCTTGAGGACCATTATTTCCTTGTTGTCCTTTTTGTCCTTTCGTACCAGTAGCACCTTGTGGTCCAGTTGATCCAGTTGGACCTGTTCCACCTGTAGCACCTTTAGCACCAGTTTCACCTGTTTGACCTATTGCACCTTGTGAACCAGTAACACCTATTGAACCTTTTTGTCCTTTAGGTCCAGTTGGTCCTGTATT
>JAAEPP010000364.1 GCA_024232495.1 Flavobacteriaceae bacterium | reverse complement strand
TCATTGTCTCTCCAGACACAGACGTTCTTGTATTATGCATGTACTATGCTGAGGAACTTTGCTACGAGACAAGAATGAAAACAGTAACAAAGATCTTCCATATAGGCAAACTGCATGCAGCCCTTGGGCCAGATCGATCAAAGGCATTATTGGCACTTCATGCAATTTCCGGATGTGATACTGTTGGGCGCTTTCAGTTTTCAGTTTTCAGTTTTCATTGTTTTATCAATTATTTCCAAATACAATACAACTTTAAAACTACATTAAAACTAAATTACATAACATTATTACGAACAACTAACAATCAAGAC
Source organism: Flavobacteriaceae bacterium (assembly GCA_024232495.1). Classification (GTDB taxonomy): domain Bacteria; phylum Bacteroidota; class Bacteroidia; order Flavobacteriales; family Flavobacteriaceae; genus Marifrigoribacter. The sequence continues at coordinate 5,188 of JAAEPP010000364.1, read as the reverse complement.
ACAATTAACAAATAAGCTTACAGTTACACAATTGTATTTAAAAATAATTGACTAAGGAGGAACTCTCTAAATAGGTAAACTAATCGAGAGAGAGTCCCCCCAGTAAAAACAAAAAAAACTAAAAGGATATTTTATTAAAATTAAAGCAACCTACAACCAGATGTCTTACTAAGTAGCAGTGAGGGTTTGATCTTATAGTAGTATTAATTTGAATACGAGTCTATGAAGAAAGTTTTCAGATTAGACCGAAATATTAAGACAGAATTGGAAACTCGAATGAAAAGTGGGAGAGTATTCCAAAGTTTTGAGCCGAAATACTGAATTGTTTTAAGACCATAGAGAGTTGTATTTTTTAAGGATTTAAAGAGGTCACCCCTGGTTACTTGACGAGTGCCAAACCTGTGAACAGATGAGTTAGGCGTAAAGAAGTTATGAAAGCAAGCAGGTGATAATTTATTTACAGCTTTGTATGCAAAAGTCAAAATATTAAAATGTATCATGTCTTCCAGTTTAAGTATTCTTAGTGAATGAAAAATCGGTGCAGAAGGAGCAGCAAAGTTTTGGAAACTGATACATCTCAAAATTTTCTTCTGAAGCAGGAAAAGTGGCTTTAGGTATGTGTCGTATGTTAGCCCCCATGCTGTGATACCATAATTAAGGAAAGAGGAGAATAATGAATGGTAGAGGCTAATAAGAGGCTGCAAAGGAATATAGTGTCGTATTTTGAAAAATATACCGGAAGTTTTAGATAACTTCTTATGAAGTTCAGTAATATGATACTTCCAACTGAGGTGTTCATCCAACAATACACCCAGAAACTTAACATACTTGGCCCTTGAAACCTTTTTGTAGCCAAATTTGATGTTGATTTGGTCAGGTATTATCTTCCTGGGAGAATGGAAAAGAACAAAATTGGTTTTATCAATGTTTAGCGCCAGTTTATTGCAGTCGAGCCAAGATTTAACTTTACTCAGTTCTTTATTAATGGTTTGGGTGAGAGTATTTAGGTCATCAGCTTCAAAATAAATATTTGTGTCATCAGCAAAAAGAAAGAATGACAACATACTAGAGACATTAGGTAGGTCATTAATATAAATTAAAAAGAGAAGTGGTCCAAGAACTGATCCTTGTGGGACACCGCAAGATATACTACACATCGAGGAGTTATACCCATTAATTGAAACCATTTGTCTGCGATTAGTAAGATAAGATTCAAACCAAGCAAGGGCTGTATCTCTGATGCCATAATGTTCTAGTTTTTTAAGCAAAATTTCATGATTTACGGTGTCAAAGGCCTTTTGAAGATCTATGAAAATTCCACATCCAAGTCTGTTATTATCAAGTGTTGTCTTAATACTTTCAGTTAAAGAAATTAATGCATGTTCTGTGGAGTGACCACTACGAAACCCAAATTGCATACAGAATAAGACTTCAGATGTTTCTAAAAATTCTTGAAGACGTCTCTGCATAAGTTTTTCAAAGATTTTACTAAAAATAGACAACAGAGAAATTGGTCTGTAATTGCTTGTTTTAGTCTTAACTCCTTTCTTAAATATTGGAATAACTTTCGCAATTTTTAGTTTATCAGGAAAAACACCAATGGTAAAGGATTCATTTATCAGTACTGAAAGATCCGAAGAAATAGAATCGTCAAGTATTTTCAATAGTTTGACTGGAATACTGTTGGGTCCAGACGATTTGCCAAGTTTTAATGATTTTATTACTGAAGATACCTCATTTGTGGTGCATGGGGAAATTAAAAGAGAATTTAGGTTTCGATTAGATAGGTAAGATAATGGGGATTTCCGGGTTCGTGGAATTTTCTTAGTTATTTCATCGGCTACCTTTGTAAAGTACTCATTAAACTCGTTTGCAATATTAACAGGTTCAGATATCTTTAAGCCATCATCGCTAACTAGATGTGAAAATGCATCACAGTTTTTTGGTTTCAAACTAATTATATCTTTGATACCTTTCCATAGCATTTTCATATTGCTTTTGTTTTCATGAAAGTACTGTTGGTAATAATTCTTTTTACTCTTTCTGATTTCATTGACAACACGGTTGCGAAACTGTTTATAAACTTTAAAAGCGGTAGATGAATTTGAGACTTTAAACTGTTTAAAAAGCTTATCTCTGATTTTCATCATTTTCAGGATCTGAAAATTTATCCAAGGTTTGTCCCTAAGCTTCATCATTTTCTTGTTCAACTTTTTCTCAGGGCAGTGTTTTTCAATAAGAATGTGGAGATTAAGTAGAAAAGTATCAAATTTTGCATCTAAGTCAGTATTTTCATCATTGAGGTAGGATACATCAAACTCAGCATAATCAGACATAAAATTTCTCTCATTGAACTGTCTGTAGTCATGAGCAAAATAGGACATATTTTTATAATCAGGTGCATTACCTTTTCGGATAGCAAACTGGGGAAGGTGATCAGAGATCATGGATAAAAGGTTGCCACTGATAATGTCAGAATCTGTGGTGTTATTTAGGAAAATATTATCAATGAGTGTGGAACTGGTATCAGTGATGCGGGTGGGGTGTAGTATAGAAGGCATAAAATGTGCAGAAAACATCAAGTTGATAAATTCATTTGTAAGAGTATGGTCCCCATAATTCAGTAAGTCTATATTGAAATCACCCATGATATGAACAATTTTATCTTCATCAGCAATAGTGGATAGGGTATCCTGCAGGTGGTCAGTAAATTTTGAGATATCTGAACTAGGATGACGATATGCACAGCAACATAAGATATTTTTACTTTGAGGATTGTCAATTTCAATCCAGATAGTTTCAAAGTCAACATCACTGACAGACAGATCATCCCTTTTGTTGGCAGCAAGATTTTGTTTAACATATATGCCAACACCTCCAGCAGCACTATGTGAAGGAATGTGGTAAAATTTATAACCTGGTAAGTCTACATTGGATTTTAAAGGAACATTGGTAGAAACCTTGATTTCAGAAAGGCCAATAACTCGAAATTCAGTTTTAAGAGAAGACAGGAGAGCATGAAGTTCTTCATAGTGGAGAGGAAGGCTACGAATATTCATGTGGAAAATGGCAAAGTCTTTGTTGGAAACTTCTAATGAAGCCAATTCCTGTACGGAATAATATTTTGAGTTCAAATTAGTGTTGATATTTTCATCAATATCATAGTCAGAAAGATTTGGTAAGTTTGTCAATTTGGATGCAATTTCAAAAGATGGATGAGTTACATTGAAACTGGAGGATATTTCAAAATCAGTTTCATCTAGAAAAGCACTGTCAGAAACCAGGGTGAAGGGAAAGGTAACAGAGTTATTTAGTATGGAACAGTACAAACAAACCCATTTTATGTCATGAGGCTCCTTTTGGAGATCTTTGTATTCAGTTATTGAAATTTCATTACATTCTATGTGAACCCAATTATTACATTGATCACAGAAAATTGATTTATGATTATGTTTGACTCTATTTTTACAAATGGCACAGGGGAATTTTGATTTTGGAACTTCTTGTGACTCAGAACTTATACTTGCTACTATTTCATCTATTTTATTAGTTAAGGATATCATCTGGTTGTTGGAGAAGAGAAAGGAAAATTAGAATGCTAAGAAAATTAAAAAGATATTAGAAACTTGAAACTAGAAAAAATTTGCCCAACTGGCTTTGATTGTGTGGCAAAATGGGATTATCTGTTTAGCACATTTTGGTTGAGAAACAGTAAGTGGTTTTGTTATTTCCTACACTTCTAGCTTCCTTTCTTCCTGTGTACATTTAAAGTTAGACAATGGTGGTTACAAAAAAAAAATGATATTGGATATAAACAACAAAAATTGAAAAAACTGAAGTCAAACTCAAAATAGATATCTAGATAATAGAACTCAAAATAGATAATAGGATTAATTTTAATAGAAATTAATAACAGTTACCCTTCAGTCTCTGATCCCTCCTCGTTATCACTATCATTATCAAGGCTCAAACCTGAAAGAATCTCTTTTAAGTCTTCTTCTCTGTCAAAATAATGGAACTTATTTTGTATCTTTGCACAAACTCTACAGTTTATATCGGCAAAAACAAATCCAATGTTCCTTCCTTCAAGTAGTTTTGATGAATTTTTCACTGTGTTGAGTCTTTTCTTCGTAAGGTCCAACCTTATCTTGTATTTGTTGGAACACTTTCTAGCACGATAGATGGCAGTTCTGTGCCTCCAGGTTGTAAATCTTACTATCATTGTTTGGACGCGTTTCCCATTTGCAATTTTTGGGCGTCCAATTCGGTGGGCTCTATCGATTACGTTATCAGGGACGTTTACGTTTAATTCTTGAAAAACAGAATTAACTTTAGTAAAACACTTCTCCGCTGATTCGTTTTCCTCACTTTCAATACCATCAATACGAAGGCATAAACGCCTATTGTATTGTTCTTGATCATCAAGCCCATTTTCCAGTTGCAAAACATACTTTTCCATCACAGCCAATCTTGACTCGAGTACTTCAATCTTTTCATTTTGCTTTACAATAATATTCTGTAGTCCTTGTATACAATCCTTAGTTGCCATATCTTTCCTTATCTCGGCGAACTTGGCGTCAAAGTAATCTTGATATTTTGTCATGTTGGCCTAAATAAAGTCACGAGGTCTAACTCTAGGCCTAGGCCACCATAAATTTAGGCCTACTACTCCAGTTCGCGTGGAAGCTTTCACTCAAAATGAGTTTATAGTCTATGTCAGATTCAAAAATTCATGTAAACAACTGTACCTTAAAATAGAGAACGTTGTGTAGCCATGTTAAGTTCTAAATTAAATAATACTGCCCATTCTAGCCGCAGCAAACAGTTTTTTAGCGGCAGCTCACACTACGAGCTCCACACGCCATCACCAATCACGCCTGCTGATTGTGGTGGCAATGACAGTATATAAAGCTCCACACGCCATCACCAAGGACGCCTGCAATGTATGTGGTGGCAATGACAGTATATAAAGACCATTCTCCATTGCATATTCTATCAGTGCAATGTTCTTTGTGTGGGACTTGTCACCGACCGTCCAGAATCAGAAAGACTTTAGATTGTGGGCTACATTTTGTATGTTTAACAAAATGCTTTATGTACTTAAAGAAAAGCTGTGTCAATCCACCCACCATCTGAAACACCTCTTATTGTCCAAGAAGAAGCACGCTCTACCAGTTCCGGATTCATC
>JAAEPP010000363.1 GCA_024232495.1 Flavobacteriaceae bacterium | reverse complement strand
CTTCCGCAGTTGAGGATCATCTGGTTAAAACTGATACTAGACTACATTAATCATGATATAATTTGCTAGCATTAATGCTGTGTGCTGTAGACGCAGTGCGTTGCCTTAGAACTGCTTTTAGTTTTTCTATACAGTGACCTTTCTTAAAAGTGCATTCCATTCTCTAATTATCACTAATCTCATTTTAATTAGCTTTCTACTTATATCCATCTTAATTCTGGGCTTTTGTTTGTTGCACTCTTAATTTTGCTTCCCAGAAGCATACACTCTCACTGTGACTAACACTCCTGAATGCAAAATGTAGAAAAACATAAAACAAGAATTTGTTTACTGTGAAATATGTTTCAAAAGAAGGTATTTTAATGAAAATTGGATTTTTGTTTATCTTTTTTTGGAATGTTTCATGATATTCAAGGCTGTTTTCAAAAATAGTTAGAAAAACAGTTTGCATTTGATAGTACTGTAAACATGAGGCTTACAATGGTATGCACTTAATGCACATACAAGCACTATAATAATTTAAAATAGTAATTATTCATATTTATAATTACATTTTATTAAACTCTGTATTTTTAGATATCTAATTGTGGTGCATTCAAATTGAGTAGCTAAGTATCATGAAAAATGTATATATTTTGTGAATGCACTTTGGGGGGAAGGGTTAGCTATGCTGGCCCATG
>JAAEPP010000362.1 GCA_024232495.1 Flavobacteriaceae bacterium | reverse complement strand
CGAATTTTTATTTAGTTTAAATTATAATTTCCATTTTTAAATTTAATTAAAAAATTAACTAATTTTATTCACGATTGATATTTTATAAATTACGAAATGAAAGAAATTGTTAAAACTACAACACCGATAGAAGAAAAAGTTAAAATAAACTCTTTCGATGAGTTAAACGACTCTAATGCTAAAAATCCTCCAGCAAAACCAATTATTGAGTTCAGGGAACATTATTGGAGATTCATTGATCTCGCAATATATTTACTTGTCAATCTTCAAGTTGGAACTACTATCAATGTATTAAGTAGTATTAGTGAAGAGATAGAAGATGTATACGGTATAGAACTATATCTGGTTGTATTATCTGGAACATCTTTATTTGTAGCTAGATTTATCACAACAACTGTGAATTTCTTTATTTTAGAAAGATTAGGTCTCAGAAAAGCAATACTGATAGCATCACTGTTCGTGGCTATAGGAACAGGATTCAGATTATTGATACATTACCATTGGGTTTTCATTCTCATAGGACAGTTTTTTTGTGGATTTGGAGGTGTGTTTGCTCTGAACTCTCAGATGAGATTCTGCAAGAACTGGATTCATCCTACGAAAATCCATCTTTATTTTCCATTAGTTGGGTTAATTCCGTTTGTAGGTATTGCAATAACTTCAATTCTTCCTGAAATATTTTTTAGCGGAGATTAGGATAAAGGTATGTTTTATTATCACATATCCTATTTATCACTATCTGTTGTCACTTTCCTCTTAGTATTGGTATTCTTCAAAGAAAAACCCAAAGAGGGTTATGGATATTTGGGTGATGATAAATCATTTGTAAATAGAGAAATGGTTACTATTAAAAAATTCCTAACTACTTGTAAGAGTTTATTCAAAATGAAAATATTCGTCAAATTTTTATTGATAATTGCCATAGCAAGAGGATCAATTATTACTATCTTCGGTATCAACCATATATTCTTTAAAAACCTTGACTTGTCAACGGTAAATTAAAAAGTTAAAAAGTTCGATTACACTCATCGCATTTATATCACTTGGAATTTTTGGGTCTTGGATTTACAATACATTTTTCATCAAATTAAAAAACCTAAAGAGATTCCTCATCACTTATGTTTTAGGAGGGTAATCTAATAAGATCTTTTCTATTGGCTTTGGCTTTGGTATTAATGAGTTTTGAAAAGTATTATCCCTTTATGGTCGCATATGCTGTTTCTGGATTCTTCTTAGTAAATATGGTTCCGATAATTTTCTCGCTCGGTTTAAAAACAATAAAAATCAAAAATGTATCTTTCTTGAACATATTCTTCCTTCTTGCAAACCAATTATTTGTTATTACATTTCAAACAATATTAGGCATATTGCTCAAATCAGATATAGGAAGATACTTCTATTTAGGAACTCTCTTAATGTTTTCAATAATAGTTCTTCTAATAGTAAAAACACTTGGTGTTAAAACCTATTAAGAAAACTTTAACTAAATATTTTAATTATCTTAAATTAATTCTGAATTCTTCAACATATTTGTCTCACATCTTGAACTATAACTTGTTATCTCTGAATTCAATAGAGTTCTTTCCAGACTTCTATAATATATCCGGAAAGTGTTAGATTTCTTTCCAGTCTTGGGATTCTTGAATTTATCAATGCATTAGATATTCTCAATTAAATCTTCAACAATTGATAGAAAGTATCCCATCTTACATACAATGCAGATCCAATCTATTAAACTACAAAAGCATAATTTATAATTATCTATTGAAAGACATGTAGTCACAGTTTGCTGAGGGGTAGTAATATTTTCGTATTCTTTACACTTTTCAGAAACAAGACAAAGATTATTCTCGCAATTCAAGCAATTTTAATCATAACAAAATGAGTCTATACATATACCATTGTAGTGTAAATAATAAAATACAAAGAACACATTTGACTTGGTCATTTTTTAAGCAACAACTGTTACAATTCTTAGATCATTCTTGAGAGTATTTATCTGATAACTGATAAATTAATACAAATATTCTCAAATAAAGATAATTAGATTTACAACTTGTAATTTTCTCTTGATTGGTTGATTCACATTTCAAAGCATTTCCATAATATTCTAAACAATCTGAGTAATATTCTGATTCAATCAAAAATATATTAGAATCATATTCAGTGCATTTAATAACATCATTTGAATCACAACTTAAGCAATTAATATCAAGATCATGATAATTGATGCTATGTATTGAATAGATAAGTAGAATAACCAAATTCATATTGACTACAAGTGCTGGTTTACACACATCGCATTTCGGAATTTTATATTTACAATCCTAAATTCCAAATACACAAAACCCATAATAAACACTATAATTCTTATCACAGAGAATACAGGATAATTTACAATCACAAATCAAACTATTTTAAGAACATTCAAAACAAGATTCATTCTAATTAAAGTATTTTTGAGGCCATTTCTCAACACAACTATTATCACCATATCCATTAACGTAAAATAGTTTACCATTTAAGCATGCTCCCTAAATTATAGAAAATTTTTCATAATTAGTAAACTCAAAATGTGTCAGTTGATAAGAAATATGAAAATAATTATACTATCTCAAATTCGCTCTTATAATTGAAGAATGAATATCTGTATCGATTCGAGTATTAAATGTAGAAATTTCACCAATATTTGAATTTTATTGAGTTTGAAAAAGAAATATTATTGTAAAATGTTTATACAGGGACGACAAAGTCATATGATCCTATTACTCTATAATTACTATATTAACTAAATAAACAAAAAATAATTATTAATCTAATTCAATCTCTCTCAAATTATCTTTATTCAATCTAAACACATTCCCTTTACTAAAAATAAAACTATTATTTGGAATTCGAACAAAATCATCAGAGATTATTTCATCTTCTAATAATCTAAACTTTGATGAGCAAATCCATAACCCTTCTCGAAAGTCCTCACTCTCATCAAAATGTAGATTATTCTTCTGGTTAAAAAAATTAATGAAATTATTAGATTCCATTTTGTAATTTAAATAAAACTTGTTTTTCTGTTTTTCAAACTGGATTCTAACATTATAAGGCATATTCATTTTCATAAAAGGATTGAATATAATGCTAGAAGTCTTAGTTAGTCCATCTGAAAGATCTTTCCCGAATTCAAAAGATATATTATCATGATCTGTTTGAATAAAGTCATTCTATTGTTCCATTGGATCAACTACAAACATAATACAATCATCTACACTCCTAAAGCAATTCATGTTTTTATTCCTCTCTATAATCTTAACAATAACAAACTGATTTTTTGAGTTCGTAAGATTTTCTTGACAAAATTTATTGAATGTTCTTTTCATATCATTTTGTTGGTCTTTAATAACACTATCATTGTTTTTAAGATTTTCTGTTTGCATTTGAAATTCTATGAATTTCTCTATTATGGAGTAGTCTAAATTCAAAGGACAAAATTTATACTGATCAATATTCATGAAAATTCTGTTTCTTTTCTATAATTCCCATGATTTGACAATATCATGAATGCAAAATCCATAATTTTCATTCACCAAAAACAAAATACCTTCTTCCAGGCTCAAATTATCTTTAAACTAACTTACAGGAAGATTCAAAAAACTCCCGAAGTTTCCTCCTTGATTTTTAATTTCGAAAAAATCAGTGTTGATTTCAGTTTTCACTACAAATCGATTTAGATATTCATTTTTTTCAAACTAAATTTTATGATTTCTTAAAAGAATTGATTCCTTATTAAAAGAAGAAGAGTAATGATTATCTTTATCAGTACCTAATAAAAAAATCAACTGATCATCTTCAATTTTCTATTCATTAAACTGGATAATTATCTCATCAGATCTCTCCTCTTGAATTTCATTTTCATTTATTTGCAAACAATCAAAATTATTGAAATGAAAAATGTTCTTCTTGATAATTCCATTGTAATCGTAGTAATAGGAAAAATTATAATCATCCTAATCAATTTTAACCCTTCTTAAGTCTTTTTATCCTAAAATTGAAAATAGATTAATATTCTACTTGTTTTTAGAGTGATTTAGAACTATCCTTTTATTTTTGATGATTTCAATTAACACTATTTCTCTTTGACCTTTTAATTCAATATCTTCTATACTAAACTGATTTTCAGGTTCTAAGTCCTTTGAATTTACACTACTAGTCTAATTTTCTTCGTTATGAATTTCAAATGAGTCCAAACTGGAGAGATTATCTTGAATATCAGGATACTTAAATCCATTTTTTAAAATATGATTCGCAACATTCTGATTTAAGTATTTTTTCTCTTCTTCTAATCTCTACTTAATTCTAAAAGTTGTTTCAAATTGACTTGAATTTCTTTTTTTTGCATTCTGAAATCTATCATTAAGTTTAACTGGTTCGAATAAACTATGTTTCTTGTTGCTATTCTTTTTTGTGTTGACTATTGGTTGACTTGACTGTTTCCTTTGTTGAAGAACTGTTTTGTAGAAACGAGGAGTTTGAATATTAATAGATTGACCAATAATAGATTTGTAAGTGAATCTATCGTCAACTTTAATAATATTGGAATACTGAGTCAATTCTTTAAGTATTAATAAATCCAATTTTAACTTCATCTCTCCTCTTCTTTCTTTCTATTCCTTGATCGAAAGTTGGCTTATCTATTGCTCTTCTTGTTGTTTGATCTTTTCTACTTTTTTATACAAATTCTCAAGAAATTTAACAGCTTCATTTCTGGTTTGAGAGAAGGTTGAAATTGACATTATAATTTTTAATTAATCTACCTTACTTCAATTTAGTTAGTTTTTAACTTAGCTTACTCATTGTTGATGAATTTTTGTTTGAAACATTACTCTTAGAATTATTTCGCTCTAAACTACTTTCTTCGTCTTCATTTTCATCCACTCCTTGTTCTTGAATGAAATATATTCCAAGCCTTATTGAATGAGCTCTACTTAAGCTAATTTTACGATCAATTATCTTCTACACTTTTTTTGGCTGTTGATCCTCGAGATATATCTTATTATTATAATAAATAGCAAGATAAGGCTATTTATCTTTTGAATAATTTAATGGTTCTTCAAGCCTATCCTCTAAAAGTATTTGTAGAAGAATTTGTATAAGTTCAGTTAAGTTACGAGAAAAGAGTTTAGAATCAAAATCGTAGAAACCCAAGCTTTCTAATCTTAGTTCGGAATGATTTTCTTTGAAATTTAAATTGGACCAATTAAAGGATAGAAACTAGTAATCTGTGATTAAGGAATATTCAAGAATGATCTAAGAATTGTAACAGTTGTTGCTTAAAAAATGACCAAGTCAAATGTGT
>JAAEPP010000361.1 GCA_024232495.1 Flavobacteriaceae bacterium | reverse complement strand
GGGTAGGAATAGTCAATGCCTTTCATGATTTCATTTTAAAGAGTTCCATTGTAAAAAAAGTAAAATAACTGCTCCAGGAGAGGCTCGAACTATCGACCTTCGCATTTCTCCATCAAAAGTGACTTATAAGTAAGATGCGCTAACCGACTGTAGCACTGGAGCTTGAACTGTTTGCCAAAGTTAGCAATTTTTTTTTAATGACACGGCGACCTCCGAGATCTACACTCTATCCCAACACGACGCCCGCCCGATCTGAAGAGGCTCCAACTCTCGACCTTCGCATTTCTCCACCAATACTGACTTATAAGTACGACGCGCTAACCGACTGTGTCACTGGAGCTTGAACTGCTTGCCAAGGCTAGGAATAGTCAATGCCTTTCATGATTTCATTTTAAAGAGTTCCATTATAAAAAAAGTATAACAGCTGCTGCAGGCGCGGCTCGAACTATCGACCTTCGCATGTCTCCATCAATACTGACTTATAAGTACGATGCGCTAACCGACTGTGCCACTGGAGCTTGAACTGCCTGCCAAAGTTAGGAATAGTCAATGACTTTCATGATTTCATTTTAAAGAGTTCCATTATAAGAGAAGTAAAACAGCTGCTCCAGGAGAGGCTCGAACTCTCGACCTTCGCATTTCTCCATCTATACTGACTTATATATACGACGCGCTAACCTACTGTGCCACTGGAGCTTGAACTGCTTGCCAAGGCTAGGAATAG
>JAAEPP010000360.1 GCA_024232495.1 Flavobacteriaceae bacterium | reverse complement strand
GATTTCTTTTTTAATTCGCCATGATAGAAGGCTTGGAGTCTAGCAAAGTCACCGAGACCAGTAAAATTTAGAGGTAAGTATCCAGACCTTAATCTTTCTCGTTGTTGACGTCAATGTAATAAATGAAACTTATTGGTTCCTGAATGGTTGGGTTAGTTTCTTTTACCCTGCTACCCTAAAAATTCAAGTTTAGGCTTGTTTAGGCCTCTCTTGGGAAATGGAAAAATATTGTTAAGTATTTTTATTAAATGTTAGTATTTCAAAGCAACTTTCATTTATTCATTTTCAAGTGAATGCTAAAAAGGCTATCGACAGTAACACTGAACTGTGTGACTTCCTCTAACAACATGCAAATTTAAGAAAGGTTCTAAAATCCAGTGGTGGAAATTCATTTTTCAGATATCACCCAAACCTCTCAACTTCTCTGACAAAATTGCCAGATTTGATGTTTTTCCCACCATCCTGATTAATTTTCCCCAACCATCACTATTACTAACACTGCATCAAGGCACCCAAATCATGATAACAAAATGAAGTTGTTATTTTACAGCTCACACCAAAAAAGACTTTTAGAATTGGTTCCCTTCTATTTGGCGCATGCAGAGCCTGCACAACCATAGTTTCATCAGAAAAGCTTTTGACAGAAATATTCCATATTGCTAAAAGAACAGAACATTCTGTGAAATCTTAAGTTCTAAACCCCATTTTCAACCAAACCCACATAATATTTAGGTGGACATCAGTAGGAAAATAGACTTTTTAAGATCAAAATTGTCATCTTAGCATCAAAATCATTTTATAGCAAAATATCAAGAACAGAAGACTCATTAGAAGGAGATGAAACTGATTCAGCATCGACATTTCACATCGTCATAGCTACATCAGCATAAAAGAAAGTTCATGGCTGCAACAAAGAAAGATACAACTTGTTGAT
>JAAEPP010000359.1 GCA_024232495.1 Flavobacteriaceae bacterium | reverse complement strand
TGCAATTTGGATTCAGCACACGTCATGAATTTAACTGCTGCAACAACCTACTTGCATTTCTTCAGTCTGTTTCTTTTAATGCGTGCGATCGCACGCGCACGCATCTACATACGCATGAGGTGAATAATGAGTGCGAAAAATCGCTCCCATGAAATTGTACGTTTCGTAGATTTTCTGAAATATTTTTAATGAATTAATTATGGTCATGTTGATAAATCTGTCTCTGGTAGGTTCATGACCCAAATTGTCAGATGACACTTCTTTTGAATGGGATAATCCCATAATTACACTGTGGTTAAAGAATTTCAGCTCGTCTGTGGCTTTTAAAAATCAATGGCCAAGGGTTTGTTTACACTGGGTATGAGTTTGAGAATGGTTTCTACTTGAATTCAATCGAACTGCTATTTGAAGAATAGCAAAAGCCGTATTATTTATTCAAATTAACAAATGTTTTAATTAAAAAAATGTACACACTGTTTCTTTTTAATTTGCAGAGTGTTCTTTCTGACAATTTACTGCAAAATTTGAAACTTTATTTGAGTGTTAGATCTCTTCCAAAAGTAGGCAAGCACACAAATAAAATTTTCTTAGAATTTATTTTGGGATTTACACGTATTTTTTATAAGAAACTCATTTATAAGAAACTCAGTAGGCTACTTAAATCACTATTGAAAGAAAATTTTAAAGATTTTGACACAGATGTGTACATGGAAATGAGGTTTCTCAACCCTGAATGTTGGGATGACAGCAAGGATTTCGGAAACAATATGATAATCTCATTTGTAAACCATTTTAAGACTACATTAGCAGCTGCAGGTTTCCACGGAGAAAGATCCTTCCAGAATGGCGTTCGTTTAAAAATTATGTCAAGGCCAGCCACAGAGAAACCACTGCCCCTATTCTATGGCGGTCAGTGTTTCAGTATAAGAGAAATGAATATCCAAATCTGTGCATCTGTGCAGAGATTATCATTACAATGAGTGGGTCCAACTCGACAGTTGAACAGGCATTCAGCACCCTGCGACTGCTTCTCTCAGACAGGAGGCTGCGGATGAAACACAGTCGCATGGAACAGCTGTTATTTATATGTGCCAATGACAAGAACTGGAGCGATGACGAGAGGGAAGAAATATTAGAAAGAAATGTGGAATTGTACCTTGAGAAACGCAGGAAAAAAAGATTGGTCGATATTCAAGAGCCTTTAGCAAAGAAAAAGAAAATTGAAGATTATCTGACTGCAGAGGAAGCTACCGATGAAGATTCCAGTGATGATTCTGATCAAGACGAGAGGGAGAGCAGTGAGAACGATGAGAGCGATGCGTAACCAGGTCCTAGGAAGAGCAAAACATTATAGAGCGACTTTTTTTGTGTTTTTGCATTCTTGTTGATGATTTATTTTCTGTTGCGTTCATACATTTTAACAAGAGATATAATAAAGATTTATGGAGACATTTGCTTCAAGGCGTTAATGTTACTAAATATATTTGGCATATTGAAGATTATTTGTGTTTTGGTTTAATTCGTTATCTTTGTCGATTTACCTACTAGTGTGAAACACACGCATCACAAAAATAATGC
>JAAEPP010000358.1 GCA_024232495.1 Flavobacteriaceae bacterium | reverse complement strand
CTTGAATTCACCCTAACCATCACATCCCTACGTTACCAACTTAATGTTTAAGACATTCCTAAATATGAGACGAATTATTTGTTGGAGCTTGTTGAATTTTTGGCAAAGAAAGCCATTTATTCTTTTTCCACTAATTTCACTTTTCCCAGATCACTATTTTCAATTCCAAGTCCACTATTAGTGTAAAAACCACGCTTAGATTAGGCACTGAAATACTCTGCCCTCCAATAAATATGGAAACGTTTCGAATTTTAGGCCTAAATTAAATCAATTTCATAGTAAGACACAGAAATAAATTTCCAATCTGTCTCTCGCTTATCTCCCCACATGAGCTGAATCACGCATCAACTTGTTGAGAAATTATTGCAGAAACTTTATTTGGAGCTTAAATGTAAAATAAAGTTAGACATGACAAGTTTTTATTGAAAATCTTGAGCTTGGTGAGATGCTCGAAAATTTTATTTGAAGACTAATTGTGGTTCACGAAAAAATAGGAATTAGTTGGGTTTTTCTTTTAATGGAAATAGTAAAAATAATCGCAAAAGCAAGTCAACAACCTAAATTATAATGGGATTTCAAAAGTGGGCTCGTTCT
>JAAEPP010000357.1 GCA_024232495.1 Flavobacteriaceae bacterium | reverse complement strand
CTCCTTTTTTATTTTTTTTCTTAAAAAAACTTGGGAACAATTCGTCTTTTGCAGTAGCCATCGATATTTGTCCTGTAATTAATATCCAGCCATTTAAAACTCCTATTCCCGAAACAATGACACCTACAGCTACAAAATAGCCTCCAAGATCTCCCCCCATTATTTTCGCTGCCTCCGCAAAAGGCGCAGGAGATTCTTGAAGAATTTCTAAGGGTAACATCCCAAATAAAATAATCGTTGCCAAAATATATAATATCGTAGTTATTACAGTTCCTAACATAGTTGCTCTAGGTACTGTTTTTTCAGGATTTTGAATATCTGCAGCTGGGATTGTAGCACATTCTATACCCAAAAAAGCATAAAGTGTTAGAGAGGCAACTGTTGATAGGGACGAAAAATTACTTTCTCCAGTTAGATTAAAAGAAGGAAAGTTTTCAATTTTAAAAAAAAATAATCCAAATAATATAATGAATAATAAAGGTATTATTTTTACGATCGTCGTGAATAATTGAACCTTTCCTGATTCTTTTATACCTCTTGAATTAATCCACGTAAAAAACCAAATCAAACTCAAACCCAACGATACCGACAAAGTAGAGTTAGTGGCTAATTCAGGTATAAAAAAACTGGCAGCTCCTAGGATCGCTATTGCTATTGCTCCATTACTCACCCAACAAGCAATCCAATAGCCCCAAGCAACTAAAAATCCTAAAAAATCTCCAAATCCTGCTTTGGAGTAGACGTATGGGCCACCACTTTTACTAACTATTATCTTACTAAAATTACTAAATATTTTAGCTAAAATTAAAGCTCCCGTTGCAGTAAATAACCAACCTAATAAACTTACTGATCCGTAATTTGATAAAACAGCAGGTAATACAAAAATACCAACTCCAATCATATTACCCACTACGAGTGAAGTAGCAGTTAATAGACCTATTTTCTGAGTTTTAGATTTCATATACTTTTAATAGATTATAAAATAATTGTTTACATTTAGTGTCAATTCGTGAATATACAATAATCCAATTAAGCAATGGGCAACAAATTCTATATCGATTCTGATATTAAAAAAGCAGAAACACTTCCCGCTTCTTTTTATAAAGATGAGCAGGTTTTTAAAGAGTTGAAAGAAAAAATATTTTTAAAATCATGGCACTATATTGGAGATGAAAATTTAGTTGCTTTACCTCAATCTGTATACCCATTGGTTCTATTAGACAATTATTTAACCGAGCCAATTCTGATAGTAAGAAATGAAGATGATAAAATTAATTGCTTCACTAATGTTTGTACTCATCGTGGAAATTTAGTTGCATTACAACCCGGAAAAGTAAAAAAACTAACCTGTATGTATCATGGTAGGAGATTTAGTTTAAACGGAGAATTTGAATACATGCCAGAATTTGAAGAAGCAGAAAATTTTCCTAGGGCCTGTGATCACCTGCATCAATTTCCTCTTGAAAAATGGGGCCCCCTTTTATTTGCTGGATTAAATCCAGAATTTCAATTCTCGAAAGTAATTAATAAAATGAAAGAACGGATTGGTTTTTTACCCTTTGAGGAATTTTATTTGGACTCTTCTAGTAGTAAAGATTTTTTAGTTCATGCGCATTGGGCTTTGTATTGCGATAATTATTTAGAAGGATTCCATGTCCCTTTTGTTCACGAGGGACTAAATAAAGTTCTTGATTATGGCAGTTATAAAACCGAAACCTATGAGCATTGCAATCTTCAAATTGGTTATACAGACGATGCAACCGAAGTTTTTGATTTACCCGAAAGTCATCCAGATTACGGAAAAAATGTAGCGGCCTATTATTATTGGGTATTCCCAAATATGATGTTTAATTTTTATCCTTGGGGACTCTCTCTAAATATTGTAAAGCCTCTAGATATTAACCGGACTAAAGTTTCTTTTTTATCCTATGTGTGGGATCCAAAAAAAATGAATAAAGGCGCTGGGAATGATCTAGAAAAAGTCGAACGAGAAGATGAATTTATAGTTGAAAACGTTCAAAAGGGAGTGAATTCATCATTTTATAAGGCGGGAAGATTTTCCCCTAAAAGAGAAAAAGGTGTTCATCATTTTCATCGTTTAATCGCCAGCTATTTAAATAATTAATTCTTAAATATTATATAATTTTTCTCTATAATAAGTGTAAAATTGAGGAGCATTAATTACTTTTGAAAAATTAAATAAAAAGACTATGAAACCTGATTTATTTGAAGCTCCTGATTATTATCAATTGGACGAATTACTTACCGACGAACACAAGCTGATTCGTGATGCAGCGCGAGAGTGGGTAAAGCGTGATGTGTCGCCTATAATTGAAGAATACGCTCAGAAAGCTGAATTTCCAAATCAAATTTTAAAAGGATTAGCAGAAATTGGCGCATTTGGACCGTACATCCCAATGGAATACGGAGGCGCTGGTTTAGACCAAATATCATACGGGCTAATCATGCAAGAAATTGAGCGTGGCGATAGTGGCGTTAGAAGTACCGCAAGTGTTCAATCTTCTTTAGTAATGTACCCTATTTGGAAATATGGAAACGAGGAACAACGAACAAAATACTTACCAAAATTAGCCTCTGGCGAATTTATTGGCTGTTTTGGATTAACAGAACCTGATCATGGTTCAAATCCAGGAGGTATGGTAACGAACTACAAAGATATGGGAGACCACTATTTGTTAAATGGAGCAAAAATGTGGATCAGTAACTCACCTTTTGCAGATATCGCTGTTGTTTGGGCAAAAAATGAGGAAGGAAGAATACATGGACTAATCGTAGAGCGAGGAATGGAAGGTTTTTCTACTCCAGAAACTCATAATAAATGGTCACTGCGTGCATCTGCAACTGGGGAATTAATATTTGATAACGTTAAGGTTCCTAAAGAAAATCTTTTACCTAATAAATCTGGTTTAGGTGCCCCACTTGGTTGTTTAGACTCTGCACGATATGGAATTGCATGGGGAGCTATAGGAGCTGCTATGGATTGTTATGATACGGCCCTCAGATATAGTAAAGAAAGAATTCAATTTGGAAAACCAATAGGTCAATTTCAACTACAGCAAAAGAAATTAGCTGAGATGATTACTGAAATTACAAAAGCACAATTGTTAACTTGGCGATTGGGTGTTTTGAAAAACGAGGGTAAAGCAACTACGGCTCAAATCTCTATGGCAAAACGAAACAATGTGGATATGGCAATTAATATTGCACGAGAAGCTAGACAAATGCTAGGCGGTATGGGGATAACAGGTGAATACTCCATAATGCGTCATTCCATGAATTTAGAGAGTGTTATCACGTATGAAGGCACTCATGACATCCACTTGTTAATAACGGGAATGGATGTTACTGGGCTAAATGCCTTTAAATAAGATAATAAAAATCAGAAATAATTAAAGTCCTTTCAAACTCGTTTTGAAAGGACTTCTTATTTTATATTGAAAAAATACTTCGTAAATTGTTGAAAAATTTCAATTTAATACCGCATGAGTAGTTATCATATCAAAAATTTAGAAGAGTATTATAAAGTTTATCGAAAATCTATACGAGAACCTGAATTATTCTGGGAAGAGATTGCAGAAGAGCATTTTAATTGGTATAAGAAGTGGGATAAAGTGCTGAGTTGGGATTTTAAAAAGCCAGAAGTAAAGTGGTTTGATGGAGCAAAACTAAATATTACTGAAAATTGCATAGATCGGCATCTTCGAACAAGAGGAAATAAAACTGCTATTATATTTGAGCCGAACAATCCCGACGAAGAGGTTCTACATATTACCTATAAAGAATTGTATGAGCGAGTAAATAGACTGGCAAATGTGTTGACAAATAAGGGAATTAAAAAAGGAGATCGTGTCTGTATTTATCTTCCAATGATTCCAGAATTAGCAGTATCCGTTCTTGCTTGTGCACGAATTGGAGCGATCCATTCCGTTGTTTTTGCTGGCTTTTCGGCAACAGCTTTGGCAACAAGAATAAATGATTCAGGCTGTAAAATAGTTCTTACAAGTGATGGGTCCTACAGAGGAAATAAAACTATAGATTTAAAAGGGATTGTTGATGAAGCATTGACTAAATGTCCAGAAGTGAATTCGGTATTGGTGGTAAAACGAATCCATTCTGAAATAACCATGTTAGCAGGTCGTGATAATTGGCTTCAACCATTATTAAACGAAGCCTCTGCTACTTACGAACCCGAAATTATGAATGCAGAAGATCCTTTATTTATTTTATACACTTCAGGTTCAACCGGGAATCCAAAAGGAATGGTACATACAACGGCCGGTTATATGGTTTATACTGCCTACACATTTAAAAATGTTTTCAATTATAAAGAAGAAGATATTTATTGGTGTACCGCCGATATAGGTTGGATTACCGGACACAGTTATATTATCTATGGTCCTTTAGCGAATGGTGCAACCACGGTTATGTTTGAGGGAGTACCCAGTTATCCTGACTATGGTCGTTTTTGGGAAATAGTTGAAAAACACAAAGTTTCACAATTCTATACTGCACCAACTGCTATAAGAGCATTGGCAAAAGAAAAATTAGACTACGTAGATAGATATAATTTATCTTCATTAAAGGTTTTGGGAACAGTCGGAGAGCCAATTAACGAAGAAGCGTGGCATTGGTATAATGACAACATAGGAAAAAAGAAAAGTCCTATTGTAGATACTTGGTGGCAAACTGAAACCGGAGGAATATTAATTTCTCCAATTCCCTACGTAACACCTACTATTCCAACTTTTGCTAGTTTACCATTACCGGGAGTGCAACCCTGTTTGATGGATGAAAATGGAAAGGAAATAAAAACGAATCAAGTAGATGGTCGATTATGCATAAAATATCCTTGGCCCTCCATGGCCAGGACAATATGGGGCGATCATCAGCGTTACAAGGAAACTTATTTTTCTGCTTATGAGAATACCTATTTTACAGGAGATGGCGCCTTAAGAGATACCGTTGGGTATTACAGAATTACAGGAAGAGTTGATGATGTCATTATTGTTTCTGGTCATAATCTGGGGACCGCTCCTATTGAAGATGCTATTAACGAACATCCTGCTGTTGCAGAGTCAGCGATCGTTGGTTTTCCAGATGATGTTAAAGGGAATGCCCTATATGGATTTATTATTTTAAAAGAGACTGGGAAAGACCGAAAACAGGAAAATTTAAGAAAGGAAATCAATCAATTAATTACGGAACATATCGGTCCTATCGCTAAACTCAAAAAAATTCAATTTACTTCAGGACTACCTAAAACACGTTCAGGAAAAATAATGAGACGAATTTTAAGAAAAATAGCCTGCAACGAAACAGAGCATCTAGGTGATACTTCAACCTTATTAAACCCAGAAGTAGTTCAAGAAATTATAGACCATGTGCTTTAAATAAGATAATTACAAAACATGGCATCACAAGAACGAATAACAAAAGCATACCAAACCGCTAGAAGAATTAGCTATAACGATGAATCTAAATTCATTGTTTTTAGCGATGTCCATAGAGGAGATAATAGCTTTGCAGATGATTTTGCTAACAATCGAAATATTTATCATCATGCGCTGAATCATTACTTCAAGAATGGATTTACTTATTGTGAATTAGGAGACGGCGATGAATTGTGGGAAAATTTAGATTTTAAATCTGTTTTTTATACCCATACCAATATCTATTTTTTGTTAAAAAAATTTTATGATGAAAACCGCCTATATCGATTAATTGGTAATCACGATATGGTGTATCAGAAACAAAAATATGTAGAAAAACATCTATACACCTATTTCGATAAAGTAACTGGAAAAGATCAACCACTTTTTCCAGGAATCACTTTTACCGAAGGACTGATTCTCGAGCATGAAACTAGTAAACAAGAAATTTTTATGCTACATGGGCATCAGGCAGACTGGTGGAATTATCGCGCTTGGAAATTTAATCGATTTATGGTTAGGGCCTTGTGGAGACAGTTACAGATTTTTGGGATTGGCGATCCAACCAGTCCAGCAAAAAACTTTAAAGAGCTCATAAAAGTGGAACGAAGAACTAAAAAATGGATACAAGACAATGACAATCTATTAACAATTATAGGCCATACGCACAGACCTAGATTCCCAAAACCAGGAGAAATTGCTTTTTTTAATGATGGAAGTTGTGTGCATCCCAGAAGCATCACAGGAATAGAGATTGAAAAAGGATGTATTTCACTAATTAAATGGAACATCTCAACCACTAAGGATGGCACCTTGAAAGTTATAAAAGTGGTCCTGGAGGGACCAGAAAAAATAATTGATTACAGATCGGTTATTTAATCAACATTAATTACTTTTTCGATTTGAGGAGCATATTTTTTAATCGTCATTTCAACTCCACTTTTCAAGGTCATCTGATTTACAGAACAGCCTACGCACGCACCCTCTAATTGAACTTTTACAATTTTATCATCTTCAATAGAAATTAGAGAAATATCTCCTCCGTCGTTTTGTAAGAATGGACGAATTTCATCAAGTGCCTTTTCAATATTACTTTTTAATTCACTTATCATAAACTAGTTTTTTGAGGATGAACATCCAACCGAATTAGTCATTTGGATAACTTCTGTTGGAGGCAGAATTTCATTTCTATTATTAAGTTCTTTAATTACTTCTTTTGTAATTTTTTCAAAAGCCTTTGCCAAAGGAGTTTCTTCTTGTAATGCCGCTGGCCTTCCTGAATCTCCTGCCTCACGAATACTTTGTACTAAAGGAATTTCACCTAAAAATGAAATGTTTAAATCCTCAGACAAGTTCTTAGCACCTTCTTTACCAAAAATGTAATATTTATTTTCCGGTAATTCCTCAGGAGTGAAATAAGCCATATTTTCTATTACACCAAGAACAGGAACTTGTATGTTTTCTTGCTGAAACATAGCGACACCTCTTCGAGCATCAGCTAGGGCAACAGCTTGTGGAGTACTGACAACGACTGCGCCAGTGATTGGCATCGATTGCATAATACTAAGGTGAATATCTCCAGTTCCTGGCGGTAAATCAATTAACATATAATCTAAATCTCCCCAAGCTGCGTCAAAAATAAGTTGATTTAAAGCTTTAGAGGCCATTGGACCTCTCCAAATTACTGCTTGCTCTGGTGTTGTAAAAAACCCAATTGACAGCACTTTAATACCATAATTTTCAACAGGTTTCATTTTACTTCTACCATCAATCGTGGTTGATAGTGGACGTTCCTTAACCACATCGAACATTATAGGGATTGAGGGACCATAAATATCTGCATCTAATATCCCTACTTTATATCCTAGTTTAGATAGACTCACTGCTAAATTTGCGGTGATAGTTGATTTTCCTACGCCACCTTTACCTGATGCAACAGCTATTATATTTTTGATTCCAGGGATATTTTTACCCTTAATTAGATTTGGATTTGACGGTTTTGCTGGCGCTTCTACTTTGATGTTTACCATAACTTTTGCTTCTTCTGAAACTTTTTCTTTTATGGTTTTAATGACATCCGCTTCAGCTCTTTTTTTTATGTGCATAGCGGGTGATGATAAAACAAGGTCTACGACAATTTCATCTGCAAACGTCATGACATTTTTTACCGCACCACTTTCGACCATATTCTTTCCTTCACCAGCTACTGTAATGGTTTCTAAAGCTTTTAAAATTTGTTCTTTTTTAAACTTCATTAAATTATATTTCTTTAACTATTTTATATGAGGTATTGGATATTTCTATTTATTTAGATTAAATCTAAAGTACAAATATACAAGTAATTGAAATTTATATTCCTTAAAAAAAACAAAAAACCTACAGAGTAAGATATTTAGAGGGATCCCAAAAAAGTGATTCAAAATTTTTAATTTGATGGTCAAGAACCTCAACTCCTTCACTTTCTAACAATTGTTGCATTAAATTAGTTCCTTCGAAGTGATGCTTACCGCTTAACACACCTATTCTATTGACCACTCTGTGAGCTGGAACTTTAGGATTAACATGAGAAGCATTCATGGCCCAACCAACCATTCTAGCACTCTTTGGAGTTCCTAGATACTTTGCAATTGCACCATAAGAAGTAACTCTGCCGTAGGGGATTTGTTCTGCTACTTGATATACCTTTTCAAAAAAGCCAATTTCTTTTACCATTGCATAGTTCTAATAATCTTGAAGAGTGTTAAAACAGAAATAATTGCCGTAGCAGCACCAATTAAATAATTCATATTTAAATTTACATTTTTTTGATTTTCTTTAGGTCTAAAAAACCAAATATACCCTGACATAACTATAAATGCACCTATCACAGAGCCTATAACAGTTGAAATTACACTTAATTGAGTAAAAGAAAACCAATTAAAAGAAGTAAAAGTGATACTAATATACACCCAATAAGGAATTGGTAATAAATTGATAATACTTAATACAAATCCTTTAAAAAAAAGATTGCTTTTTGAATAAGAAACTTCTTTAACCGGTGCTTTTCTTACATCTTTTGCAATAAAAAAAAAATAGATAGTTATACTTATAAATATTCCAAGAGCTACTTTTTGAAGGATGCTAATTACCTCTGGATTTTTGTCTAAAAAACGTGCAAATACAAGAGCAATTGTTGTTAAAATACCAATTGCAATTGAAACCCCTGTTGCAAAAAGAAAAGCGCTTTTTTTTCCCTGTGTTCTACTAATTTTAGCCGAGTACATATTTAATAAACCTGGAATAAAAGTGGCTATTATGGTTCCAAAAACTCCAAAAAACAAATAGTAAACAAAAGCCATATAAAAATATTATGAGTGTAAGATACTGTTTTTCAATTTAAGCGAAATTAAATCGGAGGTAGGTAATTTTTTTACGAATTGCTAAATATTGGCTTTCATAATAAGTTTGGATTTCTGTTACTTCCTTTGGAGCATTTGTGGTCCCATAGACATCGTGATGGGCATATTCAATTTTTAAGCCCAAGCCTTGCAATAACCCGAGGGTATATCCATGCATATATTCGCTATCTGTTTTTAAATGAACTACTCCTTTTGGTTTAAGTATTTTTTTATACTTTTTCAAAAATTCAGGGTTCGTCATACGATGTTTTGTCCTTTTATATTTAATTTGAGGGTCTGGAAAAGTAATCCATATTTCGTCTATTTCATTTTCATCAAATAATAAATCTACCAATTCTATTTGAGTCCTTAAAAACCCAACATTAGTGATTTTTTCCTCTAGCGAAGTTTTGGCGCCTTTCCAAAATCGGGCCCCTTTTATGTCAATTCCTAAAAAGTTTTTTTCAGGAAACATCTTGGCTAAATTAAGGGAGTATTCGCCTTTTCCACAACCTAATTCCAAAACTATAGGTTGCTCATTTTTAAAAAAAGTTTTACTCCAATTACCTTTGAGTTTTAAAGCATCCTCAAAAACTTCTTGTCTTGTTGGTTGAATAACATTCGAAAACGTTTCGTTTTCTTTAAATCGTTTTAATTTATTTTTACTTCCCAAATTGCTATTTTTTAACTTTTAAAATTAATGAATTATTGAACCATTAAATTACAACCACGAATATCACTATCATCAAATCTTCCCATAATTTCAAAACTACCATCTTCATTTACTTTTCCTAAATCTTGTGTTGCAATAAACGAACAAGAATAAATATTTGCTAAATCAATAATATTAAT
>JAAEPP010000356.1 GCA_024232495.1 Flavobacteriaceae bacterium | reverse complement strand
TATAGATTTATTGCACTATGGGGACCATACTCTTACAAATGAATTCATCAACTTGATGTTTTCTTCGCATTTTATGCCATCTATACTACACCCCACCCGCATCACTGATACCAGCTCTACACTTATTGATAATATTTTCCTAAATAACACCACAGATTCTGACATAGTCAGTGGCAACCTTTTATGTATGATCTCTGATCACCTTCCTCAGTTCGCTATCCGAAAAGGTAATGCACCTGATTATAAAAATATGTCCTGTTTTGCTCATGATTACAGGCAGTTTGATGAAAGAAATTTTACGTCTGATTATTCTGAGTTTGATGCATCCTACCTCAATGATCAAAATACTGACTTAAATTCAAAATTTGATACGTTTTTACTTAATCTTCACATTCTTATTGAGAAACACTGCCCTGAGAAAAAGTTGAACAAGAAAATGCTGAAGCTTAGGCCAAAACCTTGGATAGATTTACAGATCCTAGAAATTATAAAAATCAGAGATAAGCTTTTTAAACAGTTTAAAGACTCAAATTCATCTCCTGCTCTTAAAGCATATAAACAGTTCCGCAACCGTGTAGTAAATGAAATCAGACAGAGTAAAAAGAATTATTACCAGGAGTACTTTCATGAAAACAAAAGCAATATGAAAATGTTATGGAAAGGTATCAAAAATATAATTAGTTTGAAACCAAAAACCTGTGATGCATTCTCACATCTAGTTAGCGATGATGGCTCAAAGATATCAGAACCTGTTAACATTGCAAACGAGTTTAATGAATACTTTACAAAAGTAGCTGATGAAATAACTAAAAAAATTCCTCGAACCTGGAAATCCCCATTATCTTACTTAGCTAATCCAAACCTAAATTCTCTTATAATTTCTCCATGTACCACAAATGAGGTATCTACAGCAATAAAATCGTCTGGACCAAATAGTATTCCAGTCAAACTATTGAAATTACTTGACGATTCTATTTCTTCAGATCTCTCAATTTTGATAAATGAATCTTTTGCTATCGATATTTTTCCTGATAAACTAAAACTTGCAAAAGTTATCCCAATTTTTAAAAAAGGAGTTAGGACTAAAACAAGCAATTACAGACCAATTTCATTGTTGTCTACTTTTAGTAAAATCTTTGAAAAACTTATGCAGACACGTCTTCAGAAGTTTTTAGAAACGTGTGATGTCTTATTCTCTATGCAATTCGGGTTTCGCAGTGGACACTCCACAGAACATGCATTAATTTCTTTAACTGAAAGTATTAAGACAACACTTGATAACAAAAGACTTGGATGTGGAATTTTCATAGATCTTCAAAAGGCCTTTGACACAGTAAATCATGAAATTTTGCTTAATAAATTAGAACATTACGGCATTAGAGGTACTGCCCTTGCTTGGTTTGAATCCTATCTGACTAATCGTAGACAATCAGTGTCAATCAATGGGTATTCTTCCTCAATGTGTAGTATATCTTGTGGTGTGCCCCAAGGATCAGTTCTTGGACCACTTCTCTTTTTGATTTATATTAATGATCTACCTAATGTCTCTAGTATGTTGTCATTCTTTCTTTTTGCTGATGATACAAACATTTATCTTGAAGCTGGTGACCTTAATTCTCTCACCCAAACCATTAATAAAGAACTGAGTAAGGTTAAGTCCTGGCTCGACTGTAACAAATTGGCACTAAACATCGATAAGACTAATTTTGTTCTTTTCCATTCTCCTAGAAAAATTTTGCCTGACCAAATCAACATTAAATTTGGCCACAAAAAGGTTTCAAGGGCTAAGTATGTCAAGTTTCTGGGTATTTTGTTAGATGAACATCTCAGTTGGAAATATCATATTACCGAGTTACATAAGAAGTTATCTAAAACTTCTGGTATATTTTTCAAAATACGACACTATATTCCTTTGCAGCCTCTGATTAGCCTCTATCATTCATTATTTTCCTCTTTCCTTAGTTATGGAATCACGGCTTGGGGGCTAACATACGGCACATATCTAAAGCCACTTTTTCTGCTTCAGAAGAAAATTTTGAGATGTATTAGTTTTCAAAACTTCATTGCACCTTCTGCACCAATTTTTCATTCATTAAAAATACTTAAACTTGAAGACATGATACATTCTAATGTTTTGAATTTTGCATACAAAGCTATGAATAAATTATCGCCTACCTGTTTCCACAACTTTTTTACGCCTAACTCATCTGTTCATAGATTTGGTACTCGTCAAGTAACCAGGGGTGACCTCTTTAAATCCTTAAAAAATACAACTCTTTATGGTCTTAAAACAATTCAGTACTTTGGTTCAAAACTTTGGAATACTCTACCACTCTTCATTAGAGTTTCTGGATCTGCTTCAGTATTTCGGTCTAATCTAAAAACGTTCTTCTTAGACTCGTATTTAAATCAATAATCTTCTACGATAAAAACCTCAATGCTACTCGGTAACACATCTGGTTGTTGGCTGCTTTATTTTAATAAAATGCTTTTAGTTACTTGTTTTTACTGGGGACTCTCTCTCAATTAGTTTACTTATTTAGAAAGTTCCTCCCTAGTCAATTATTTTTAAATACAGTTGTATACCTGTAAGTTTATTTGTTAAAATCTATTTTGCTTGTTGATTGTTTGTATAAATGTTATGTAATGTAATTCTAATGTAGATTTAAATTGTATTTTGGAATAATTAATGAAAACTCACTTTTGGTAAGATGAATTTGGTATCCATGATGTTTGCACAGCCAAAGTTAAGCATTTTTAACTTTTCTCCATTCGCCATATGCAAAAACAATAGAAAATGTTTTAGAAATACCAAAGATAGG
>JAAEPP010000355.1 GCA_024232495.1 Flavobacteriaceae bacterium | reverse complement strand
TTCCTATTTGTTGAAACAGCAAAAGATTGATTAATTATCAATCCGCCTGCAGTTATACAAGTAGTTGCAATTACCAAAACATTAAAATAAAAGTTACTTAACATTAGATTAGCTCCCAAAGGAATACAGAGTGCAAAACGCAAAAGATATTGAGTTAAAACTATAAAAATTAACTTTTTGTAATGAATTGAATTTACATAACTCAAGGAAAAAAAATTAATCGTATTGAGCACTTATTTTGTCTTTGTTTAACCAATTGTTTTGAACTTTCATAATTTGTTCAATAACATCTCGAACACAACCTTTACCTCCTTTTTTATGGGAAACATAATGAGAAGTTTTTTTTATCTCTTGGACAGCGTCCTGAGGGCAACAGGCTAGCCCTACTTTTTGCATAACCTCTAAGTCTGGAATGTCGTCACCCATATACATAACCTCTTTCATTTTTAAACCTTTTTTTTGTAGATACGTTTCCAAAGTTTTCATTTTATGGTGAACTCCTAAATAAACATCTTCAATACCTAAACCATTTAATCGCTTGCGAACTCCCTCATTATTTCCACCAGATATAATGCAGACATGGTAACCACAATCAACTGCATGCTTGAGCACATAGCCATCTTTTGTGTGCATCTTTCTAAACATATCCCCATTAGTTGCAACTAAAATGGTTCCGTCGGTCAAAACGCCATCCACGTCAAAAATCAGAGTTGTAATGTTGGTTAAGTATTCTTTATAGCTCATATTAATGTTTGTATTTTTCTAAAATTGAATTTGTGATTTTTTTATATATTTCTAGGTAAGGACTATCTTTTAACAAATGTAACTGTTTTTCTATTGTTTTTAAGTCATTCCTTTTAGCTGGTCCTGTTTGAGTATTGTGAGGATTTATATTCTTTATTTTAGTAGCAGTTTCAAATATTAAAGGTTTTAAAATATCAAAAGTTAAAGATTGATTCATTAATAAATCTTGACCAATTTGATATAAATGGTTTACGAAATTGTTCACGATAACTGCGCTCAAGTGGATATGTTCTCTTTGAGTTGATGTTACTATTTGCACATTGTTTGATATTGATTTTCCCAGTTCTTGTAATAATATTAAATCTTCTTGATGATAAGTTTCGATGCAAATAGGTATTTCTGAAAAATTAACCTTCGCATTTGAAGTAAATGTTTGTAATGGATAAAATACTCCTTTTCGATTGTTCTCTGAAAGTTTTTCCATTCGAACGGATCCTGAAGTATGAACAACAAGTCTATTTTTAAAAGGTATTTTTCTGGAAAAATCAATAATAGCATCATCAGGTATAGCAATAATATAAATTGATGCTTTTTTTATAGAACTTAAATCGTTGGTTTTGTCGATATTAAAATAAAAATCATCAAGTGTTTCTTTGGTTTTACTATAAACTTGAATAACTTCAAAACTATTCGAATTATGAATAGCTTTACACAAATGCGTAGCAACATTTCCAGCACCAAATAAGACAACAGATTTCATCATACGAATATAGTACTTTTTAAATTTCAATATTTTTCATGTACCAATGATTAATACGTTCACCCTTTTTTTATTAACAAGAAAACCTACTAAATAAGTATAATGATTAACATTTTATGAAGATAATACTGATTGTAATTTCTTAAATTTGCAAAAAATAGTTTTCATGATTAAGAAAATATCTTCAATTCTTTTTTCAACACGTTTAACCGCTGTTTTATTTATTGCATTTGCTGCTGCAATGGCTGTGGGAACCTTTATGGATGCTTCAGCAGAAACATCTCCAACACCTTACACTAGAGAATTAATTTACAATGCTTGGTGGTTTGAAGCCATTATGGGCTTGTTAATGATAAACTTTATTGGAAATATTAAAAGATACCGTCTTTTTAGAAAAGAAAAGTGGGCAACGCTGACTTTTCATTTGGCCTTTATATTAATAATTTTTGGTGCCTTTATTACTAGATATGTGAGTTTTGAAGGAGTGATACACATTCGTGAGGGAGAGACAGAAAATACGATTTTATCGTCTGAAGCCTATATCACAACATTTATTGATGGCAACTATGAAATTGGTGGTGTTCCGCAACGACGAACTATTTCACCAAAAAAGGTAAGATTCTCTGAAAAACTAGATAATGATTTTGAATTAAATACGGATTACAACGGTCAAGAAGTAAAAATTAAACTAAAACAATTTATCAATAACGCTAAAGAGGGAGTAGTCTCATCTGAAAACGGAAAAGATTTTTTAAAAATTGTTGAAGCAAGTGGGGGAGAACGACACGATCATTGGATTGGAGATGGTGAAGTGTTAAACATGCACAACGTTTTAATTGCATTTAATAACCCTACAGATGGCGCAATTAATTTGTTTCATGACGATGGAGTTTATTCAATTTCTTCACCATTTGTAGGTCAGTGGATGCGAATGGCAGATAGAGAGCAAGGTAAATTGGTCGTAGACTCTATTCAACCTTTAAATTTAAGGTCACTGTATCAAGTCGCAAACATGGCTTTTGTGATCCCAGAAATGGTAATGTCTGGAGAATACGGTGTTGTAAAGGCACCGAAAGAGGAACCTACCAATATGAATGCTATAATACTTGAGGTAAGTTCTAACCAGGAAACTAAAACTGTAGACATACTTGGAGGAATAGGAAATACCAGAAGTCCAATTTCTGTTGAATTAGCTGGCTTAAAAGTTTTTATCACCTACGGTTCTAAGGAATAT
>JAAEPP010000354.1 GCA_024232495.1 Flavobacteriaceae bacterium | reverse complement strand
ATCTCCCCACATGAGGTGAATCACACATCAACTTGTTGAGAAATTATTGCAGAAACTTTATTTTGAGCTTAAATGTAAAATAAAGTTAGACATGACAAGTTTTTATTAAAAATCTTGAGCTTGGTGAGATGCTCGAAAATTATATTTGAAGACTGAAGTGGTTCACGGAAAATAGCAATAAGTTGGGTTTTTCTATTAATAGAAAAAGTAAAAAAAATGGCAAAAGCAAGTCAATAACCTAAATAATAATGGGATTTCAAAAGTGGGCTCGTTCTCTATCGATTCACACAATCCAAAGTAAACCAAAAAATATTTGGCATCAGCAAGGTTGTCGAGGTGAATTTGCAATGGAGAAAAAAAGCCTGTCAAGTGTACTTGCACCATGATAACTCTTTATACCGCCAAAAGCTTCGGAAGAAAATTCAGTGATGCAAACAATATGAATAAGTGTTTCCTCTGATGTCTTTTATGCATCAGAAAGTTCACAAATTATGCAATATAGCTT
>JAAEPP010000353.1 GCA_024232495.1 Flavobacteriaceae bacterium | reverse complement strand
TTTGTTATAAAATAATTCCTATTAAAATTCTGTTTTTTACCAATGTAATTTTCATTATAAACCAATGTACCAAACATATTGTCATACTTATCAGTTAATGCGAAAGGTATACATTCCTGTTTTAATGATTTACAAAGCTTTTTTGTCATTATTTCAACACTGCTATAATGAGCGTCACTATCTAAGGTAATAACTGCAGTTTGTTCAGGTACTCCGTTATATTCGCCAATTTGTTCAGTTATGTGGTAATCTTTAAACCAGTTTGCACCTCTTAAATTGTTTAACTGCTCTATTACTTTACTGTAAATATTACCTTCCAATCCTATGTTAATTATATATTTCATTTTTTTATTATTTTTTAGTTGTTATACAAGTCAATATTAAAATCGATATTCATTTCTTCAAAATCTAAATTGTTATAATTGTCGTTAATTGCGTTGATTGTGTTTATATATGTATTCATAATATTGTTATTTTATTAAGTTTAAATTTAATTCCCTTGCCACATAGTTAATGTGTTTTTGTGTAGTTACCGACCAATAACCCAATTGTATTAAATTGTTTTTGTCTATTGTCGCAACTTTTGTACTGTAAGAATAAATATCTTCATTTACTCTTGTTAAATTAGTTTTGTACTTATCAAATTTTTGTATCATTTTATTTGGTTTTTAAGGTTAATTTATTAGTAATGTAAAACACTACCTTTGATTAATATTTCATTGATTAAGATTGTTACTAGTGGTAATATCATCACTAATACTACATATAAACCTACTTTTGTCGCTGTATCTTGTTTTCTTACTTTGTTGATTAATTTTTTCATTTTGTTTAATTTTAAAGGTTATTAATGGTTTTAAGTGGGAGGCGTTAACCTCCCTTTGGCTTTTAATTATTAGTAGTTTATTACCAAATCATAAACTCCTATCCCTCCCCTATTTCTATCTGCACCTACTTTTCGCATATCAAAGCAATCAGCAAATCTACGGTTAGTGTTTGCTCTCATCCAAGATACTGAAGCTCTATTTAGTTTTTCTTCTAAAGTCTTTCCATCTAAATAAATCTCTAAGTTTGTTCTTCCCATCTTAACTAATACCTTCTCTTCTGTTACCTCTAAGATAGTTACTACCTTTCCTACGTGAGCTTTTCCTCTGCCTTCTAATATTGTAAATGATTTCATAATTTGTTGATTTTAAGTTATTGTTTTTTATTTTCTTAGTTTTAAAAAATCCTCTAGACCTAGTCTAAACGTTTTGCCTCCATTTACATCTTCGGAATAAAATCTTATATCTGAAACGTTATCTCCGTCATAAGTCCATTGTTCCCAAATATAAAGACCGTTTCTAGTTTCTATTGGTTTTTGCATTGTTACTTTGTTATCGTCTTGGTTGTTGAATCTTTCTAAAGCGTTCATAATTTGTTGATTTTTAGTGTTTTACGTTTTTAGTAGGTTATTTTGTTTCTGTCCTACCGTACAAAGATAATATTTTTTTTTATACTACCAAACTTTTTTTAATTTATTTTATTTATTTTTTCAATTCGTTTATTCTTTGCAAAATAAAGCACTTGTTAAGTCCGTTTTTATTATCATTATAATATTAAGAGGAAGAGGAAAAG
>JAAEPP010000352.1 GCA_024232495.1 Flavobacteriaceae bacterium | reverse complement strand
ATGTATATATATATTTTTAAATAAATGATAATTGTTTTTACAATAATCTAAGGGTTATTGGGGTTTTCCAAATTTACGCATATTGAAATCACGATCTCTAACTACTATTTCATACATGGATGGATACACCATTAAAATATTTAAGTATCTTGATAGATATATCTAAGCATCAATCATTAGCTCCAAACCCTACTACATTCTATTTCCAGAGAAAATAAAATCTATACCATCCATCTGTACTATTTCAAAGTGTGAAAATATCTTATCAAAACAAAAAAAGGAATGTCTAAAAAAGGATATGGCCAAGAAACAGCTTATATTTTTCAATCTATACTTCTGTAGATATTTGATTTATATGAAGTGGAGTACATCAGTTTTTTTAATACAGAACCTATGACCAAGTGTTGAATTATGAATTACAACAGAAATCATGTTAGGCTGATATTTATTCATAAAATTCATGTATTAGCCTCGGTATCTGTTTAGGTCTTTACGTATACCTTTCCTAGAATACTTAGATAAATATCTTACAAAGTGTCCCATTTATCTATGCTGCGCTTTCTTCTGATAAATTAATGAAAACAATGAACTTTCATAATTATAAGATTTTTTTAAAGAATTT
>JAAEPP010000351.1 GCA_024232495.1 Flavobacteriaceae bacterium | reverse complement strand
TTTGAATTTTTGAATTTGAATTTTTTTATTCCATCAACAGCCTAATTACAATGTAAATTGTATCTTTATAGCTAATGACAGAATTACGAAATACAACAACAACAATTAACAATACAACTAAGAACAGAACAAGATTTCAAAAATGTAAAGAACAGAGATGTTTCAAAGTATAAAGATACAGAAAAAAAAAATCGTTAATAATAATAAGGGTGGTTTTTCACAGTTTTGCTGCATAACTATTTTCTAAACATTTGACGATGAATGAATATATGTTTTGATCGCATAGGTTGTCGTTTTGTAACAAGTAAGTGAACTTGGTTACTTCATCAAAATGGTAAAAAGTCTTATCTTGTATTGATATTCTGGCAAAGGTTTGTTCTCGTTCTGATGAATTAATCTTACAGGTGATGAGACAGTGTATCTCGTCCTCTATTGTCCCACAGTTTTGGCAGAGACGTTGTTCAGGTGTTTTCTTTGGTCTATGATATCTTCCAGTTTCTATCTCTAGTTTGTGGTCAGAAAGTCGAAATTTGCTTAAAAATTTTCGTGTGTTAGAGCTATTAATCTCTGTGAGGTATCTTTCTAGTTTAACATCCTTCTTAAATAAGCAATATGTTCGCATTTTTGGTTGTTTTTGTAACGTTGTTAGTGTGTTTTGCACACTTATGTCAACTACACGTTGGAATATTTTATTAACAGTGTGTGTACGAGATAGATGATCAAGTTTGTTCAAGTGTGTATATTCCCAAATGTCTCCTAGTCCATGAGTCATGAGTATGTTTTGTAAATTTTTGGTCCATGAGTCATATTTTCTTTATATGTCATTTCGAGAATGTCATCAATAGGGTCGTGTAATATTCATACCCAGTTTTTCTATATTTCTTTTAACATTTGATATATACAATTGACTACGACTTAATTCACTTCGGCATCCAACATTGGATGTGGATTT
>JAAEPP010000350.1 GCA_024232495.1 Flavobacteriaceae bacterium | reverse complement strand
GGAAGTAAAATTATATTTGAATGCTATGGCGATATAAATAATGCTAAAAAAATAGTGCTTTTCTGTCATGGTTTTCCTGGATCAAGTAGGCTTGTTTTGTTGGGTAATAATTTAAAAAACAGTGCTATTTCGCTTGTTGAAATCAATTACCGAGGTGATAAAAAAAGTGAAGGGAAATTTAGTTTTTTAGGCTCTATAAAAGACATAAGAACTGTTGCTAGTTATCTAAAAGAAAAATATAAAGTGCCACTTCATGCTTTGGGATATTCAATGGGCGGATTCTATGTAACCAATATCATAAATAAAGAACCCGATATTTTTGATCAAATAATTCTTTTAAATCCAGTGGTAGATACAATGTCATTGTTCTCTAATAAATTATTAATGGATCAATTATGGGAACATGCAAAAAAAATTTTAAAACTAAAACCAACTGAGGATTATAAAGAAGAAATAAGCGAGGTTATTAGTAAACTTAATCCTTTAGGATTTGCAGAAAAACTAAAAAACAAAATCACCATCATTCAATCAACAAAAGACGAAGTATTAGCACCCGAACTTGCAAAAAAGTTTTATAACGTATTACCGTGTAAAAAAAACTATCGAGAGGTGGTAAATGCAAGGCATGATTTAATGGGTGACGAAAAAGAGTTGATAGATGTAATTTTAGACACTTCTTTGTGAAAAAGTTGAACTTTCCTTATACACCTTTGTTAGAGTTGTTTTTCCCTAAAGCGTCGCTTTGAAAATCAAAAACCCACAAAAACAAAAAAGCAAGCTTTATGTTTTAGCTTGCTTTTCGATTTATTCGTACTCAAGGCGGGAATCGAACCCGCACGCCGTGAAGCACTGGATTTTGAATCCAGCGTGTCTACCAATTCCACCACTTGAGCTTGTGCTTGGCAAAAATAGACATTAATTAATAAATTTTAATAACTAATTCATTCATTTTTTGGTTACTTAGATTCTTTAATTTTACATTTGTTAACCAACAACAAATACTCAAAAAAATAATGAACACTTCTTTTCCAGCATCTAAAATTTTTGCCTGTAAACAAAGTAAACAACTAGCAAAAAGTATTGCAAGTAAATATGGTGTCCCTCTTGGCAACGTTATTACTTCCGCCTATAGTGATGGAGAATTTCAACCCTCTTTTGAGGAGTCGATTCGAGGCGCACGTGTTTTTATTGTTGGTTCAACACATCCTAACAGTGACAATTTAATGGAAATGTTACTTATGCTCGATGCAGCAAAAAGATCTTCTGCCAAACACATCGCGGCCGTAATTCCTTATTTTGGATGGGCTCGTCAAGACAGAAAAGACAAACCTAGAGTACCAATTGCTGCAAAATTAATTGCTAAAATGTTGGAAACTGCTGGAGCAACAAGGATCATCACCATGGACTTACATGCTGATCAAATTCAAGGGTTTTTTGAAAAACCAGTAGATCATCTTTTCGCGTCCACTATTTTCTTACCCTATCTACAATCTCTGAACCTAGATAATTTAACTATTGCATCTCCAGATATGGGAGGTTCTAAACGCGCCTATGCTTATTCAAAATTTTTAAAAAGTGATGTTGTTATTTGTTACAAACAACGTGAAAAAGCCAACGTAATTTCTCATATGGAATTAATTGGTAATGTAGAAGGAAAAAATGTAGTGCTCGTGGACGATATGGTAGACACTGCAGGGACCTTGACCAAAGCAGCAGATTTAATGATGGAAAGAGGAGCTCTCAGTGTTAGAGCTGTTTGTACACACCCAATACTTTCAGGATTTGCCTACGACAAAATTGAAAATTCAAAATTAGAAGAACTTATTGTTACCGATTCTATTCCCTCTAAAAAGGAAAGTTCAAAAATTAAAATACTAAGTTGTGCTGACTTGTTTGCCGAAGTAATGACGAATGTCAACTCCAATAAATCAATCAGTACGAAGTTTTTAATGTAACTTTCAGAAAATCAGCAAGAATACTCCTTAAAAAAAAATATAATTTCTTTTCTATTTACTAGAAAAAACGCATATTTGCACCCGCCTAAAATCCAATAGGAGGGCGATTATAAATTTAAAAACACAAAACAAAAAAATGAAATCAATTACAATCAAAGGATCTCAAAGAGAAAGCGTGGGCAAAGTTGCGACTAAAGCCTTACGTAATGCTGGTCAGGTTCCTTGCGTAGTATACGGAGGAGACAAGGCTATTCACTTTTCAGCTGAAACATTAGCATTTAAAAATTTAGTATACACTCCAGATGTACACACAGTAGTAATTGCCTTAGAAGATGGTTCTAAAATAGATGCAATACTTCAAGACATTCAATTTCACCCGGTAACAGACCAAATCTTGCACATCGATTTTTATCAAATTTTTGATGATAAAGAAGTAAGTATGGAAATTCCTGTTCGTATTACAGGAAACGCTCCGGGAGTTCGTAATGGTGGTGTTTTACGTATCGTAAGACGTTCATTAAGAGTAAAAGCATTACCAAAAGATCTTCCAGATTTTTTAAATGCCGATATTTCTACTATGAAAATTGGATCTGTTCTAACTGTAGGAGATTTAACTGGTGAAGGATTTGTAATACTCCAAGATGATAGTAGAGTTGTTTGTCAAGTTAGAACGTCTCGTGTTGCTGTTGAGGATGAAGAAGAAGAAGAAGAAGAAGAAGAAGGAGCTGAAGGAGCTGAAGGAGCTGCTGCTGAAGGAGCTGCAACAGAAGCGCCAACAGAAGAATAAACCACTTCAAAAAAATATACTTAAAAAGCATTCCATTTATATGGGATGCTTTTTTTATTTTTACGGAAGTTAAATAATTTTATGTTTTCATTTTTAAGAAAACTTTACGGAAAAAATTCCAACAGAAAACTAACTGATGGTGACCCTATGAAAAAATTTCTAATTGTAGGTTTAGGAAATATTGGACCTAAATATGCAAATACTAGACATAATATTGGTTTTAAAATTCTAGATTTTTTAGCGAAAAAAGCAGCACTCACTTTTGAAAGCAAAAAACTTGGTGATGTAGCTGTTTATAAATTAAAAGGAAGATCTTTTATTTTGCTAAAGCCAAGTACATTTATGAATTTAAGTGGAAAGGCTGTGCGATATTGGCTCGAAAAAGAAAAAATTCCAGTAGCTAATTTATTGGTAGTAACCGACGATTTAAATCTGAAATTCGGAACTTTTAGAATCAAAACAAAAGGGAGTGATGGCGGACATAACGGACTCAAAGACACTCAGCTAATTTTAAACACCAATCAATACAATCGATTTCGTTTTGGAATTGGAGATGCTTTTTCTCAGGGTCGACAAGTGGACTATGTATTAGGAGAATGGATTAAAGAAGAAGAAGAGTTACTACCGGAGCGATTGGAAAAAGCTGTAGAAGCCATCGTATCTTTTGGCTTGGCAGGGATCACCAATACAATGAATTCCTTTAACGGAAAATAATATGAAGGTTTATAATTCGATTGCTGCTTATAAAAAAACAAAGCCCTCTATTGTAACTATAGGGACCTTTGACGGGGTTCATGTGGGGCATCAAAAAATTTTAAAGCAACTTTATAAAACTGCTCTTACAAATGAATTGGAGTCTATTTTAGTTAGTTTTTTCCCTCACCCCAGAATGGTACTTCAAAAAGAATCTTCTCTAAAGCTTCTAAATACCATTAAAGAGCGAACGCAAATGATTGAAAAAACAGGAATTTCTAATTTAATCGTTCAGCCTTTTACAAGAGAGTTTTCCAGATTATCCGCATTGGATTTTGTTAGAGATATTTTAGTAAATCAATTACATATTAAAAAAATTATTGTTGGCTATGACCATCAATTTGGCAGAAACAGAAATGCTACCATCGATGATTTAATAGAATTTGGAAAAACTTATGATTTTGAAGTTATTGAAATAACTGCCCAACAATTAGAAAATGTTTCCATAAGTTCCACAAAAATCAGGAACGCTTTAAATGAAGGAGCCGTTCAAACAGCTAACAACTATTTAGGATATCCATTCATGATTTCTGGTTTAATTGTGAAGGGAAAAGGAATTGGAAAAACATTAGAATTTCCAACGGCTAATCTTCATTTAAAAGAAGATTATAAATTAATTCCAAAAAATGGAGTTTATTTAGTTCAATCAATAATTTCAGGAAAGGAAGTTTTTGGACTTACAAATATCGGCACCAATCCTACGGTTGGAGGAACTTATAAAACAATTGAGACTTATTTTTTAGATTATTCGAATGATCTTTATCAAAAGGAAATACAATTAAATTTTATTAAAAGAATTAGAGAAGAAAAAACTTTTGAGTCTAAAGATGCATTAAAAAATGCTATTAAAAAAGATGAACTATTTGCTAGAAATTATTTAAAAATTAATGACTAAATTTCTTTTCAAACAAATTGACAATACAGGACTCAGTCTTTTTAGGGTTGTTTTTGGTTTATTAATTACTTTGGAAGCTTTTGGTGCGATAGCAACTGGTTGGGTACGGCGAGTTTTTGTAGATCCGGACTTTACATTTAATTTTATTGGGTTTGACTTTTTGCAAGTCTTAATAGGAGAAGGTATGTATCTTTATTTTGTCCTGATGGGAATTCTCGGAATTTTTGTAATGCTTGGCTATAAATATAGAATAGCTATGTTTTCCTATGCAATTTTATGGACTACGGTTTATTTAATGCAAAAAACATCTTATAACAATCATTATTATTTAATGGTCTTGTTGTGTTGGATTATGGCATTTTTACCCGTGAATAGACGATATTCATTAGACGTGAAATTTAACCCATCATTAAAATCGATAGCTGTCTCACAATGGGTTAAGTGGACTCTAGTAATACAGGTAGGAATTGTTTTTATGTTCGGTTCGATTGCTAAATGGTATCCCGATTGGATTCATGGAACTGCACCCGGTGTATTGTTACAATCAAAAAGTCATTACTATTTGATTGGAGATCTCCTGCAGCAAAAATGGGCACATTATACCCTTGCATATTTTGGAATTATTTTTGATTTAGTTGTAATTCCTATGCTATTGTATAAAAAAACAAGACTATTAGGCTTTTATCTTTCTTTATTTTTTCATCTATTTAATTCGATTGTATTTCAAGTAGGTATATTTCCATATATGTCTATCGCTTTTGCACTCTTCTTTTTTACTTCTGAGACCATTCAGAAAAGATTTAAGTTAAAAAAGGAAATTTATATTAAAAATGAATGGGTTTATCCCAAACACAACAAAAATATACCAATTGGTATATTTTTTTTATATTTTGTAATTCAACTTGGATTGCCTCTACGACATTGGGCTATAAAAGACGACGTATTATGGACTGAAGAAGGGCATCGAATGAGCTGGCGAATGATGTTACGATCCAAAAAAGGAGTGCTTAAAATATATACTTTGAATCAAGAAACTGGAGAAAAAAGCAGGTACGACTACAAGAAAATGTTATCCTCAAAACAAAAAAGATCTGTGGCTACAAAACCTGACTTAATGTGGCAGCTTGCTCAAAAAATTAAAGAACAAGAAAAAAAAGCAGGGAACGATGTAAAAGTATTCTTCAACTCAAAAGTGAGTGTTAATGGAGGCCCTTATTTTCAATTTACAAACGACACTATAGATATTGCAAGTCTTGATTGGAATCCTATAAAACATAGCAATTGGCTATTCTCTTCTCCAAAAGATTACCATCGTAAATAAGCAATAAAAATCTTAAATAAAAGTATCATTTTTGCTAAATTGCAAGCTAAATTAATTCGGTAAATGTTACAGGTAAACGAAATTCGAGAGAATAAAGAAAAATTCATCCAGGCGCTTTCAAAAAGAGGTTTTGATGCATCAATAATTTTCAGTGATGTTTTGCAAACAGATGAATTGCGAAAAACTACACAAGCTAAACTCGATGAAACCCTAGCGCAATCCAATTCATTTTCTAAAGAAATTGGCCTACTGTACAAAAATGGCGAAGCACAAAAAGCAACTCTTTTAAAAGAAAAAACATCGCAATTGAAAGAGGAATCAAAAGAACTCAACGAAACTTTAAATAATACCCTCGAAAAATTACAAAAACTTCTTTTTACAATTCCTAATGTTCCAAATGATTTGGTTCCGGCTGGAACTGATGAAAATGACAATGAAGAAATTTTTAAAGAAGGTGAAATTCCAAAACTAGTTGAAGGAGCTTTACCACATTGGGAGTTAGCTAAAAAATACGATTTAATAGATTTTGAACTAGGTGTGAAAATTACTGGAGCTGGCTTTCCAGTATATAAAGGCAAAGGAGCTAGATTACAACGTGCATTAATTGCTTATTTTTTAGACAAAAACACCCGTGCTGGTTATACAGAATATCAAGTGCCTCATTTAGTTAATGAGACTTCTGGTTATGGAACCGGACAGTTACCCGATAAAGAGGGCCAAATGTATCACGTAACCGGTGACAACTTGTATTTAATTCCTACTGCCGAGGTCCCAGTTACCAATATATTTCGTGGAGATTTAAGAACACATTCTGAATTGCCCATTTTGTGTACAGGATACACTCCATGCTTTAGAAGAGAGGCGGGAAGTTACGGCGCGCACGTAAGAGGTCTAAATAGGTTGCACCAATTTGATAAAGTAGAAATTGTTAGAATAGAAAAACCAGAAAATTCTGATGCTGCGCTAACAGAAATGGTAGAGCATGTTAAAGATATTTTAAATGAATTAAAACTTCCTTATCGCATCTTAAGATTGTGCGGAGGAGATTTAGGTTTTACTGCATCACTGACCTACGATTTTGAAGTGTTCTCGACGGCGCAAGACCGTTGGTTAGAAATATCTTCTGTTTCCAATTTTGAAGCTTTTCAAGCGAATAGATTAAAGTTACGTTATAAAGACGAAGATGGTAAAAACAAACTGGTTCATACGCTCAACGGAAGCGCCTTAGCATTGCCAAGAGTATTGGCAGGAATACTTGAAAACTATCAAACTTCAGAAGGTATCAAAATTCCAGCTGTTTTAATACCCTATTGTGGTTTTGACATGATTAACTAAAAACTTTAAATCTTGCGCAAAATTATTTTCATCCTATTATTGTTACCATTAACAATTGCTTATGCGCAAAACGATTTGTTAGCCAAAAATTATTTGGAACAAGGAGAGTACGAAAAAGCGCTGTTGCTATACACAAAGCTCTATAAAAAAAACAAAAATTTTAATTATTTTAAAGCAATTATAACTTCAAATCAACAACTTGAAAAGTATAAAGAAGCTGAAAAAATAATCCTAAACAAACTGGATTCTAAAAGAATAATCCCACAACTTTATGTTGAGTTAGGGTACAATTATTCTTTACAAAGAAACGATTCACTTGCAACTATCAATTATGATAAAGCGATTCTTTTTGTGAAGGAAACCGTTAAGTTTAATTATGGCCGAAGCGTAGGACAAGCTTTTGAAAAGTATAGCTTAATTGAAGAAGCTATAGCAACCTATACCATGGCAATGGAAGTATTCCCTGATAGTGATTTTAGTTATCAACTAGCTAAGTTATATGGAGAACAGGGAAATCTTGAAAAAATGTTCGATAGTTACTTAACTTTAATTAAAAAAAATCGGTCTTACTTGGGTGTTGCCAAACAAAATTTTAGTCAATATATTTCTGAGAATTCAACAGATGAGGGCAATATTTTACTTCGTAAATCATTATTGCGAAAACTTCAAAAACAACCCGATGTATTATATAACGAATTATTAAGTTGGTTGTTTGTACAACAAAAAGACTATAAAAAAGCATTTCTTCAAGAAAAAGCAATTTATAAGCGTATGGGAGATGATGACATGTCAGGTATTGCAGATATTGCCTATATCGCCACTAAAGACGAGGATTATGAAAACGCAACTCTAATCGTTAATTATTTACTAGAAAATGCTTCTACTCCAGAAGGTAAAATAGCAGGACATCAATATTTAATGAAGATAAAACGTAAGACTTCCAAAAAAAAGGATTATCCTGAAATTGAAAAAGAATACCAGCGTCTTTTTAGCGAGTTTGGAGAAGATAAAAAAACCTATCAATTACAATTAGATTTCAATTATTTTGAAGCTTTTAAAAATCAAAAAAAGGATTTTGCAATAGCCAATCTAAAAAGATTTTCAAAAGAACCCTTAACGCGTTATCAAAAAGCAAGAGTAAAAATGTTATTGGCTGATATTTTAGTATTTGACGAACGATTTAATGAAGCTTTAATTTATTATTCGCAGATTCAAAATGAGGTAAAAGGAGATTTGTTAGCTCAAGAAGCACGCTTTAAAGTAGCTAAAACGAGTTATTTCAAAGGGGATTTTAACTGGGCTCAAGTACAATTAGATGTTTTAAAAAAATCAGCTACTCAATTAATTGCTAACGATGCCATGCATTTAAGCCTATTGATAAAAGATAATTCATTAGAAGATTCCACAC
This sequence comes from Flavobacteriaceae bacterium, assembly GCA_024232495.1. GTDB lineage: Bacteria > Bacteroidota > Bacteroidia > Flavobacteriales > Flavobacteriaceae > Marifrigoribacter. The sequence goes on along the minus strand of JAAEPP010000350.1, from coordinate 31,074 downwards.
AAACCGCTTTAAAACAATATGCCCGTGCCGATTTACTTGCTTTTCAAAATAAAAGAGCTGAAGCAATTTTAATTTTAGAAAACTTATTATTAAATCATAAGGGAGAGAAAATTGAAGATGAAGCGCTCTATAAATTAGGAGAATTGTACGAAGCTAATGAAGAATATACTAAAGCTGTAAAAAAATATCGTACGTTAATTGAGTTTTATAGTGACGATATTTTAGCGGATGATGCTTATTACAGATTGGCAAAATTATTCGAAACAAAACTCAACCAATCTCAAAAAGCAAAAGAATATTATGAGTTGATAATTTTTAATTATCAGAATAGTATTTACTTTGTAGAGGCAAGAAAAAAATTTAGAATCTTAAGAGGAGACGAAATCGAATAAGTATGATCATATATAACGTTACCGTAAATATTGAAGATAGTATCCATTACGAATGGCTAAAATGGATTAAAAATCATATCCCACAAGTATTAGCAACTGGCAAATTTATAGATGCGAGACTTACTAAAGTATTAGTAGAAGAAGAAATGGGTGGTACTACTTATGCGGTACAATACAAAGCAAAATCTCGAGAAGCTCTGGATAGTTATTATAAAAATGATGCAGATAAATTAAAGCAAGAAGGTTTATTAAAATTTGCAGATAAGATGCTTGCATTTAGAACTGAGCTGGAAATTATAGATGAATATTCTGTTACTCACCATTAAAAATGGCTGTTAGAGCAAAAAAACATTTAGGTCAACATTTTCTTAAAGATGAAAATATTGCAAAAAAAATTGCAGATACTTTAACTCAGGAAAATTATAAGAATGTACTAGAGATTGGACCTGGAATGGGGGTGCTTACCAAATATTTAATAGATAAGGACTTGGATGTAATTGCCATGGAACTGGATCAAGAATCTGTAACTTATCTAAATGAGCATTATAAAAATAAGAACCTCAAAGTAATACCCGCCGATTTTTTAAAATTTGATTTAAGTAACTTTTTTAATGGAAAATCCTATGCCATTACTGGAAACTTTCCATATAATATTTCTACACAAATTGTATTTAAAACTTTAGAATGGCGAGATCAAATACCAGAATTTACTGGAATGTTTCAAAAAGAAGTTGCCAAACGTATTTGTGAAAAAGAAGGGTCTAAAGCCTATGGTATATTGTCTGTTTTGGTTCAAGCATTTTATGATGCCGAATATTTATTTACGGTCCCTCCATCAGTATTTAATCCTCCTCCAAAAGTAGATAGCGGAGTACTTCGCCTTATAAGAAAAGAAAATTACACGCTCCCTTGTGATGAAAAAATGCTCTTTAAAGTGGTAAAAACTGCCTTCCAACAACGAAGAAAAACATTAAGAAACAGCTTAAAAGTCTTCAATCTTTCTGATAAATTGAAAGAAGATGCTATCTTTGGGCAGCGACCAGAACAACTTTCTGTTGCTGAATTTATAATGCTCACTCAAAAATTAGAGAACGATGCAATTTCAACTAACAACGGATTATCTTGAAAAAGTAGTCCAACTCATTGCAAACAAAGATAGAATTGCCTTAAGGCAGTTACTAAAAGACATCCATTTTGCTGATATTGCTGAATTGTTAGAAGAATTAAATTCAGAAGAAGCTACCTACCTTATTAAGTCTCTAGAAAGTGAAATAACTTCGGAGGCTTTAATAGAACTTGATGAAGATGATCGAGAAAAAATTCTGAATCGTCTTTCTCCTATTGAAATTGCCAAAGAAATTGAAGAAATGGACACTGACGATGCTGCCGATGTTGTAGCAGAACTTGATGATCATATTCAAAAAAAGGTAATCGAAAAAATTGAAGACGAAGAACATGCTTCTGATATTGTTGAACTGTTAAATTATGAGGAAGATACTGCTGGAGCTTTAATGGCAAAAGAATTGGTAAAAGTTAAAGAAACATGGACGGTAGCTACTTGTGTAAGAGAAATGAGAAGGCAAGCAGAAAATGTGACTCGTGTTCATTCCATTTATGTTACGGATAAAGATGATAAACTAAAAGGACGCTTATCGTTAAAAGATCTTTTAACCGCTTCTACTAAAACTCATATTAGCGATGTATATATATCAAAAGTTGATTATGTGTCTGTGGATACGAAAGATGAGGAGGTTGCAAAAATTATGCAAAAATACGATCTAGAAGCAATCCCTGTAGTCGATCAAAAAGGAGTGTTAGTTGGCAGAATCACTATTGATGATATTGTAGACTTTATCAAAGAAGAAGCAGAAAAAGATTACCAATTAGCAGCCGGTATCTCACAAGATGTTGAGGCTGATGATAATATCTATGAACTTACAAAAGCTCGTTTACCATGGTTGGTACTCGGCCTTTTTGGAGGCTTAGGGAGTGTATATATTTTACAAGGTTTTGATGAAGCTTTATCAAGCTATCCTATCTTATTTTTCTTTACTCCATTAATTGCTGCCATGGCAGGTAATGTTGGGGTGCAATCGAGTGCTATTATTGTACAAGGTTTAGCAAACGATGTGGTTAAAGGGAGTATGTTTCATCGTTTAATAAAGGAAGTCGGTCTAGCATTGATCAATGGAAGTATTTTAGGTTTATTGGTGATTCTTTTTGGAGCATTTGTTGGGCAAGACTTTATCGTAAGCATAACGATAGCTTTATCGATGCTTTCGGTTATTATTATAGCTTCTCTAATTGGAACATTTGTCCCTATTATTTTAGACCGAAAAGGGATTGATCCTGCAATAGCTACTGGGCCATTTATAACTACCAGTAACGATATATTTGGAATTTTCTTGTTTTTTTATATTGCAAAACTCATACTTGGTTTTTAAATGAAACTCTACTCAATAACTTTTAGGGAATCTAATTTCTCGAAAATATGAAAATACTTCATCTCGATAAAAATCATCCTTTACTCATAAAACAACTAGCTGAGGCTGGATTTAAAAATGATGAAGATTACACTTCCTTAAAAGAGACAATTGAAAAAAAAATCACTAATTATGACGGAATCGTTATAAGAAGCAGGTTCAAATGCGATCAAAAATTTATCGCTGCTGCTACAAATTTAAAGTTTATTGCACGAGTGGGTGCCGGATTAGAAAGTATCGATATTCCTTTTGCTGAATCTAAAGGAATTATTTTAATATCAGCACCTGAGGGAAATAGCAATGCAGTGGGCGAACATGCTTTAGGGATGCTTCTTTCCTTATTTAATAAACTTAACAAAGCCGATCTTGAAGTTAAAAATGGTCTTTGGCTCCGTGAAGAAAATAGAGGGATGGAGTTGGATGGTAAAATTGTGGGGATCATAGGATATGGGAATATGGGGAAATCTTTTGCAAAAAAACTCAGGGGTTTTGATTGTGAAGTTTTATGCTACGATATAAAAAACGAAGTGGGAGATGAAAATGCAAAACAAGTTAGTTTAGATGAATTTCAGAAACGTGTAGAAGTTGTAAGCCTTCACACTCCTTGGACTAGGTTAACTCACCAATTAATTAACGCTGATTTTATAAAACAGTTTTCTAAACCTTTTTGGTTAATAAATACCGCAAGAGGGAAAAGTGTCGTTACCAAAGATTTGGTAACTGCAATAAAAAAAGGCGCTATTCTAGGAGCTGGACTCGATGTATTGGAATTTGAAAAAAGTTCTTTTGAATCATTATTTGAGCATGATATGCCTTTAGAATTATCTGAATTACTATCAATGGAGCAAGTTATTTTAAGTCCGCACGTTGCAGGTTGGACCATTGAAAGTAAAAAAAAATTAGCGCAAGTTATTGTTAATAAAATTATAGATAATTTTAACGGGAATCAATACGAATAGCAAATTCTTACTTCAGAAAAATGAGTACCTTTATTAAATATTTAAAAAAGTAATATGAGTGAAGAAAATAACAATTCGTTTGAAGCAGAGACAAAAAAAACTGCAAATGAGTTTAAAGAGAGTTGGAACCAAACAACAAATAATGGGGACAACAAAAAAATATTAGCTGGAGTTTTAGGCATATTTTTTGGTCAAATTGGTATCCACAAATTTATTCTAGGCTATAACAAAGAAGGTTTTATTCAAATTTTACTAACCATAATTACTTGTGGTATCGCTGGAATAATCGGCTTTATTGAGGGTATTATTTACCTTACTAAAAGTGATGAAGATTTTTATAAAACCTATCAAGTTGAAAAAAGACCTTGGTTTTAAAATATAGTATCTAAAATTCTTTTAAAATTTAACTCGATAGATTTTCTAACATTATCGAGGTCATTTTATCTAAAGAGGTTTCATTTTTCCAAGCCCAGTCATTTTGAGCAGCAGTGTCATCGATACTTTGTGGCCAAGAGTCTGCTATTTTCTGTCTAAAATCAGGTGTGTACCCTATTTCAAAATCAGGTAGTTTTTTTTGTATACTCGCAGCAATTTCAGTGGGATTAAAACTTAGTCCCGATAAATTATAAGAGCTTCTTACCTTTATAGCTTCTTTTGGAGCCTCCATAATGCTCAAAGTTGCTCTAATTGCGTCATCAATAAACATCATTGGCAATGTAGTTTCTTGATTTAAAAAACAATTATATTTTTGATGTTTAACTGCCTTGTGATAAATATCTACTGCATAATCTGTCGTACCTCCACCCGGAGCAGTCTTATAACTAATTAAACCAGGATAACGAATACTTCTAATGTCTAAATCGTATTTTTTATGATAATACTCACACCATCTTTCTCCTGTTTGTTTGCTAATACCATAAACCGTAGAAGGTTCCATAATCGTTTTTTGAGGGGTATGTTGCTTTGGAGTTGTTGGGCCAAAAACGGCAATACTTGAAGGCCAAAATATTTTTTTTACTTTTTGTTCCTTACCCAAATTTAACACGTTAAATAATGAAGTCATATTTAAATCCCAGGCTCGCATTGGGAATTTTTCGGCAGTCGCAGATAGCATCGCTGCTAATAAATATACTTCTGTAATTTCGTAACGAATAATTAAGTCTTCAGTAGCTTTATAATCCATTGCATCTAAAATCTCGAAAGGCCCATCTGTGCTTAATGTTCCATCATCTTCTCTAATATCAGTTGCAATGACTTTAGAATTTCCATATTTTTTTCTCAAACACAAGGTTAACTCAGTTCCTATTTGACCGGAAGCTCCTATAATAAGTATTCTTTTTTTCAAAATATCTGTTTTGGAATCGTAAATATACGGATAATCTATACTTTCGTATTCATTTATTTCTAGTTTGATATGTGAATAGAACTCGTATATTTGTAGTAATACCAACCTTTAATGAAGTATATATTTTTATTTAGTCTTTTAATTTTTGCTTGCGGGAAATCGCCTGAAGAAACTACACAAAATTTATCAACTCAAAATTATAATTTGAGCACCTATGGCGATACTTTGTTTATAGTCCCTTCACTACCAGATAATGTTCGAGCAGAAGTAATTCAGTGGGGAGCTTTTGAAGATTTTGAGGAGCAAGCTAATGCTATAAATGGAAATTCATTAGAAATTTTAAAAGAAAAATCTAATTTAATGGTCTCTCATGTAGATTCTATCCTGAAAAAAATACCAGATACTTTAAATACTCCAATAATATACTCAAGATTACTAGTCGTTAAAACTCGTACTTATTTACTGAATCAAGAGGTTAAAAAAATTCATCTAGATTCAACAAAGCTTGAAAATAAGCTTAACGAATTAAATATTTCCATTAAAAATTTATTTATTCAAATTGATGAAAAAATGGAAAAAGACCTGATTGATTTACAAAAATTCAACAGTGAAAAAAAATAGAATTACAAAGAAAGTTTTATAACTACTTAAAACGTAATTAAGCCTTCCATATTTAATTCTTTCTTTACAATAATAGCATCTGTAACTATGAAGGGTTTTGGCATCATATAATCAGCTCGTTTATTGATTGTAAACTGTGGGTGATTTAGCAAATCATACGAATATTCTAGTACGGTAAAAGAAACCTTCTGATTTTTAGAAACCTCATAAGATACTACCAAACTATCTTTATCGGATACGTAATAACGCACTAACTCTTTACTTTTAATTTTTTGAGCTGCATTTGTTAAGTTATTATTCAAGGGAAAAAATTGCCCATTAAATGAAAGAGACTTAAAATTTGCTTCATCTGCTGTATAGAGACTGATTTGATTTACAGCTCGCTGCGGGAATATTGTAAAAGAAACTTCTTTATATTGATTGATGACGGTATCCTTATGGAGTACTGTTTTAAAAATAGGAATATTTTTATTGGGGGCTACATTTGCAAACTTATACCCCTTAGCATACTTGCTTCCTGAAGCATACGAAATATAACTAGAGGCTGGCTCTGGAGAGTCTCCTAAATACTCCTTAGTCCAATCGTCCAATTCTTGATCGTAAGTTGCCCAATAGTTTTTATTATTATCTGCGTCATGGTAATAAACTAAACTATTTGGCTTTTGTCTGTTAGGAGAAAAATTACTTGATAAGTGTGCTTTAATAAAAAATAGGCTTGCTACGATAACAAATAACATAGCCAGTACTTTTTTCAATTTGTAAAATCCAATAACTGGTAATAATATTCCAAATAAAAGAGCTGTAAACAAACAGCTTCCTACCAGCATTTTTAATCCTAAGCCTACTGGAAAAAATTGGACCAGTGGTGCGAATATAAATATAGCTATAGAGCCAATGATCGTCAATAAAATCAAATTTGGACGATCTTTTCGTATCAATATCCATAAAGACAACAACCCTAGAAAAACTGGGATGATAAAAAAAGCGGCTCCTTTCAAATAAATAGCTACTCCAATATTAATTAATATCCAAAAGATTAGCGGTGCTATCAACAAATTAGCAACATTTATTTTTTTTGAAAATTTATAGTAAATACCAAATAATACCCCGAGGGATAATAGTACAAAAAATGAAATATAAGTATGGCCGTTATAAGTAAATCCGTGTTGTATTTACGGATATTGTGGGTACATTAATAATATTAATTTCCAGCCATAAAACCCTAAAATACCACAAAAAATCATCGCTAATGTAAATGGGATAAAACCTCTAACAACTCCGTTTCCAGTTAATACTCTTTTACGAAGCCCATAAATAATTAAAACAATAAATATTATAATCGCTACTAGTAGCATTGGAAACACCCACGTAAATGGATAGCTGACCATTTTAAAAAAAGGAAGGTTAATATAAACATGATCATCCAAGGATTTTAATTGATTTAAATCTGAATCACCAAAATAATGAACCAAAGGCAAAAGATATTCTCCTTGGTGCTGTAAGGTATTAACGTCTAGATTATCATAAGTGTCATTTGCTGTGTGATAGTCATAATGATCATCTATAAAAGCAAAAAAGAAACCATCAATATCCGCTCCCTCTCTGAGTACCGTAGAGTCAGTGTCATTAGGTAACATCTTGTAGATACTATACATTAGTGAGGAGGCGACCGGAAACTTTACATCTGCTTCCATAAATGCCTTAATTAAATTTTTATTACCTCCATTGGTCTCAACTATCATATTGCTAGGGCCACCACTACCTCTTGCTTCAAAATTTAAGGCAATCCCTACATTTTTTGCCCAAGGATGGTTGTTTACAAAAAGACGAGCTCCATCTAAACCAACCTCTTCCGCATCGGTGAATAGGACTATTATATCATTTTTTGGTTTCTTTCCACTTGCTTTGTAAGCTCTAAGTGTTTCTAAAATAGTTACCACTCCACTACCTGCATCACTAGCCCCAAAAGAAGGAGTTAAAGCGCTGTCATAATGGGATAATAGCAATAATGACTTTCCGTTTTCTGAACCTTTTATTTGAGCAATTATATTTTTTGGTTTGTCTAAACTCTTCCATTTCTGATTAATCACAAAGCCTTCTTGGACTTGAGTTTCTAGACCTAATTCTTCTAATTGACCAATTAAATAATTTCGAACTCTTGCATGCTCTTTTGTTCCAATATAATGAGGAGCTTTAGTAATTTCTTTAAGAGGAATCAGTGCTCTTTCTGTTGAAAATTTGGTCTCTGCTATTGAGCTTGACGAACCTTTTTGAGGCATTAAGCTAAAAAAACTGTAATATACTAGACCGACTATTAAAAGAAAGGAAGCTAAGGATTGCAAACTCTTCATAATTTAGTTTTTTATTGAATTTTAATCAGTTAGTTAAAGTACTAATAAACTTATAATTGATAACTAATTTTCAAAAAATGTTAAAAAAAAACTGCTTGAGTAAGCTCAAGCAGTTTTTTGAATTATTGTACTATTTTTAGTTGGAATTAACTACAATTTCGTCCAACTCGTAAGTTCCATCAAAATCTTCTTCACCGCTACCTGTATATTTAAACGCTAAATATCCTTTACCAGTTATACAATCCAAGCTGACATTACCTGAAGGGAACCAATCGCCATAAAAGTCATCATCTTTAACGATATAAGCTGCAGGGATTATTGACCAAGAAGCTGTCATAATATTCTCAGTAGTTCCATCCCAATCACTTGAAAATAAAAACTCTAACGTACTTCCATCTGAAAAACTATTCGATGTTTTAAAGTTAACTGTTTCACCATCTTGAGCGTCAAAATCAATCTCTGGCATAATTAACCAAGTAATTGAACTATCGTCATCTGAATTGTAAGATCCTATTGAAGCTGAAATTCCTAGAGATGGGTTACCGTTCCCGCCATCATTAAAATAGGCTCTGTAATCTCTTGATCCTTCTTGAATATAATTGGTCCACCCGTTACCAGAAACAGATTCTCCTTCTTCTTGGCTTTCGAAGAATTCGCTAAAAATAACATTACTTCCAGTACTTGTGGCTAAACCACAATCTACTTCTTGTGGATCACAGCGATCTGTACTGTCAAAATTAATAGCTTCTGGTGAATTTAATACCATATTAAAAGTGTCACCAAAATAATTCAATGTTAATATTCCGTCTAAATAACCTCTCCCTTGAGGTACTTCAACTGCTTTAAAATCTGAGAAAGTACTCGTACTTAGTATAACACTCAATCCTTCGGAACAACTCTCTAAATTTCGTTCCCCATCAAATTCATCTTCCGGCTCTGCTGCAAATGTTTTTCGGTTATCTCCTAAAGCATCATTTCTGTTAAATTGTACATCATTTAATCGAACATACATATTGGTTTTAGCTAAAGAAAAATCAGAAATATTTATTGGCATTGCCTCAATTGTTGCCAATTCAACCTCTCTAATAATTGTTTGATCCATCAAAGATTCTGCTATAGCTTCAACTTGTGTCCCATCTCTAAAACCTAAAGATAAAACTCCTCCATTATAACCGACAGCTAATCCATCTAATTTTACATAGACTTTTCTACCAAATTCATAGGTTGTATAAAGTGGACTTGCATTGATAAGCACCTTTACTCCTCTTGTGGGGTTATTGGGTGAATCTTGTAACACTAACTCTTCGTAAATATTTCCAGCCTCATCATTTGAGATTACATAACCTGAAATGAATAAATCACTCTCCGTAAAACTCAAAATATCGTTACCATTAGTATTTTGTTCTTGCTCTAGTAATGAGTTCAAAGCATTGATACTAATAATTTCTCCATCGATAATTGGAGCAACTGGATCTGTATTTGGCACATCGTAGTCATCATCTTTTACACAAGACAACACCATTGTCATTGCTAAAAAGAAGGCTACTATTTTATAATTTTTAATAGTTTTCATTGTTATAAATTTTATTTTTTTAGTCGACGATAAATACGTCATTATTTTATTTGTTAAAACCTTACGTAAACATTTACATAATAGGATGCTCCCGTTCCAAAGAAATAGCGAGATCCAAAAACAGATCCATTTTCACGAGACCGATCTTCTCTCAAATCTCTATAGTTTGATTTTCTACCTTGCTCAAATCCACCTGTAATATACTCTTGATCTAATGCATTGTTGATTGTAGCAAAAAATCCAACATAATATTGATTGATTTTCCAAGATTTCCCTCCTACTATATTAACTAAAACATAGTCATCGAACTTTTCTTGCTTTAATAGGTCGTTAGCTACCTCTGGATCATAATCATTAAATGGCTGTCCATCAAAATCTGTACTAAAATTATCTGATCTAGCCAAATTGTTTACATCTACATAGGCATTTGAATAATAATTAGTTGTTAAGCCTACCCACCAAAATTTTGGATCTCTGTATTCGAACCCTAGTTGATATGCCCTCTCGGGACCACCTGCAACATGATAATTTTTAAGTTTAGTTGTTCCATCTCCAAACGTTACAGGGCCATCTAAATCATCGCTAGTTATATATAGATTAGGATTGTTATTAAATGTGTATTGACCCATTGACGCTGCTCCTTTTAATTTTATAGTAGGAGTTATTTGTGCTTCAATTCCAAATTCAACACCAATATGTTGTTTTTCAACGTTAGTCATAACTTCTTGAATAAAAGCATCTTGTTCTAAACCTAAACCTGCTAAATTCTCAGTAAAATAAAATCCTAAATCAGTTCCATCAGAAAAATTTGAATAAAACCCAGTTAAACGAGCTTTTACAATTGGTGATCTGTATATGTAGCCGATATCAATGTTCTGAATTTTTTCACTTTCTAAGCCAATAGTCACGTTATTGTTTTGACGAGCATTTGTAAATGTGTTCCTGATTGTTGGTGCCTTTGATAACGACCCTAAATTCACATCTATTAAATGTCTTCCTGTAATTTTGTAAGTGGCTCCACCTTTAAAACTAAAATCTGTGAAACTTTGCTTTTCTCCTTTACCAAAAGATGCAGCTCCTTGGTAGTTCCCGTTTTCAAACAAACCATTTCTTTGATAATTAGTATTGGTAATAGAAGCCCCAAGAAAAAAGTCTACTCGGTTATATTTAAATTGCGCTTGAGCAAATCCCGATAATACATCTGCATTGATTTCATAATTATATTTATATCGGTCTCCTACTTTCGCAATTCGGTTTCTATTTCGTAAATCACTTTGAGCAACATCTCCAACAATGATGTTTACCTCTCCATCTTCACCTTCAGCAAAAAAGTCTACATCTAAAAATCCAGTTCCTCCCAGTAAATCTTTTAATTCTGCAAAATTTTCACTTTTCAAGTTGCGATAATTAATGCTCGCGTTTAATAAAATATTATCTGAAATCTGAGTATCAAAAATTGTATTCACCGTAAACTGAGTATCGTCAATTCTATCCTCTTGTATTGCATAAATAGAATTTCCTCCTGTAGTGTTAGCGATAGCATTTGCTCTGTAAAGCGATTCCCAATCTAACTGACCGTTATTTACAAATTCCTGTTGGGCTAAATACGCATTTTGAAAATCTCCTGGAGTTGGGTTGGGATCCTGTAAAAAATAACTCGGGAGTCTTTGATAATAATTCCCCAAAGGATTTCTTCCTCCACCAATATATGCTTCCTGACCTTCAATTGTTACAAGGCGTGTACCTCCTTGATCAACTCTAGTATTACCAATACTTCCTGTTTGATACGAGGCATTTGTATTAAGGTTGGTTTTATCATTTACCTTCCAGTAATGATTTAACATAAATACTGGTTCTTTAATATTACGCACACGACTGTTTCTTATATTTCCATCTTGATATCCCCAGTTAGGATTGTATTGAATTCCTTTAAGATCTTTAACCTCCTGAGTTATTGCAGTTGAACGACCACGTCGATTGGGAGTGTAAAATGCGGTAAAATTAAGGCTGTGAGCATTATTTATTTTCTTCTCAACAGACGCAAAAAATGAATTTGCATCATACAAAGTACCATCTATATAACCTTCATCACCAAAACGCCTTGAAGCTAAAAATGAATAGGCCCAACCGGTTTTTGATAAACCACTATGATAAGATGCCATAATTCTTCCATTATAACTTCTATTAGCAGCAGCATAAGAAACTCGACTGCTTTTTCTGTATTTAGAGGCTCTCATTACCATATTGGTTGTTCCTGCTAAATCACCAAAAGTATAATCATTAGCTTTTAATCCCATCGAAAATTCTCGATTCCTTTGAACATCGTTAAGACCTCCCCAATCTCCCCATTGAGGACGACCGTTAAATTGTTTGTTCATTTCAATTCCATTGATTAAAACTTTACCATTGGCATTGTCTAAACCACGAGGTCTAAAAAAAGTGGCGCTAAAATCGAAAGCAGCAGCATTTAAAAAGACGTCTCTAGATGCTTGCAAAAGCCCAGAAACATTTGTAGCGGCTCCTCCAAGATCACCATCTAATTCGTTGTCTGATAAATTGATTACTCCAATCTGAGATTCTAACTCGGTTAGATCTAAATCCATAATAATGGGATCTAGATTAATGGTTTCTCCGTTTTGGACGGTAATAGGGATACTTTGAGTAACGTAATTTAGTTTACTTACGACAAGTATTTGTTCTCCTTGAGGGAGGGTATTGCTTGTAATAAGAAACATTCCATTTTCATCAGTTTGTGTATTATAATCACTGGATAAAATTCGTATTTCTACGCTTGAAATTGCCTCACTCGAATGAGTATCTACCACCCTTCCTTTTATGATAGCGTCCTGAGCTAGTAAAGTAAAACTCATCAATGATGCTATACATAAAGTGAAAATGATTTTTTTCATTCTAAATTTAGTTATTAGTTTATAATTAATTACTTACAAAACTACATTATTTCATTGAATTATTTACTTTTGACATTGACATTAATAATTTGACTTTAAATAATTTTAATCAATGCACTTAACGAAAATTAAAATATCCTTATTAATCGTATTAATTTTAACGATTACCACTGTCTTTTCTCAAGAAAAAAAAGCCTACAAGGTCAATACGGTTGCCTTTTATAATCTTGAAAATTTATTTGATACTGAAAATGACCCTCTAACCTATGATGACGACAGAACTCCAGATGGGAAAGATCATTGGACAGAAGAAATCTATCAAGATAAATTAAAAAATATGGCCAAGGTCATGGCTGAGATTGGAGCTGAGGTTTCAGGAAATACTCCCGCAATTATAGGGGTTTGTGAAACTGAGAATAGAAAAGTTTTAGAAGATCTAGTTAACCAAGAAACTTTAGTTGAACAAGATTACGGAATTATTCAGTTTGATTCACCCGATAGAAGAGGGATTGATGTCGCCTTATTGTATAAGAAAAAATTATTCACCCCAACTCATTACAAAGCTAAAGAACTTTTGATTTATGATGATAATGATAAGTCAAAAAGAGTTTTTACTCGAGATCAGTTGGTTGTCAGCGGCATGTTAGATGGAGAAAAAATTCACCTAATTGTTAATCATTGGCCCTCCAGGAGTGGTGGTGAAAAAAGGAGTAGGTCAAAAAGGATTAAAGCCGCAAAATTAAATAGACAAATTATTGATTCCATATTTAGTGATGATCCCTATGCAAAAATAATTACTATGGGTGATTTGAATGACGACCCTACAAACCCAAGTGTAAAAGATCATCTAAACGCTAAAAGAAAAACAAGCAACCTAGCTATAAAAGAATTATACAATCCAATGGAAGATTTAGCCAAACAGGGTTATGGTTCACTTGCTTACAGAGATAGTTGGAATCTGTTTGATCAAATAATAATATCTACTGAATTAACGAAAAAAGATTTTTCGAGTTATCGTTTTTATAAAGCAGGAATTTATAATAAAACATACCTAGTAAATGCTCACGGAAGATATAAGGGATATCCCTACCGAAGCTTTGCTAGCGGTTCATATACAGGAGGTTATAGCGATCATTTCCCCGTCTATATTTATCTAGTAAAGGAAAAATAAGTTAAAAATTCTAGCGATTGATTGAAGCTGTTAATTCTAAAATTGACTTAATTAATCCAAGAACTCCACGGAATTCTACTTAAAACTAAAACCAAAGCAATCGAATAAAATATAGCTAAAGTCTTAAATTTTTGAGCAGGATTTTCTTTCTTTTTATGTTTCGAGTAACCTATGGTAATAAGCACCACTGCTATTAACATTATTAATGGGTGTTCTACTGAAAAATATCTTAAAATAGAGTCTTTCATTACAGAACCCATGCCTGCACTTTTAATAGCTCCCATGGCGCTTGGAGAAAATATATAAAGAATCAACCCAATTAATACTTGAATATGAGTTACAATTAGTGCAAATAGGGCAAGCCTAAAATCTTTATTGGAAAACTCTGGTTTGGTAAACGATCCTTTTAAGGCGTTTAAAGTTGCTAATATGATTAATAATAAAGTCAAGTAAGCCCAATATGAGTGGATAAATTGAATCGTTTCGTACATGTTAATTAAGTTTTTTGTTTTTCAAATATAATTATAAATAAAAAAACGCTCTGAACAAATCAGAGCGTTTTTTGAATACTTATAAAAGTTTCGTCCTAAAATTCGTAACGCATAGAAGCGTTGAATGTTCTTCCGCCAGTTGTGTAATAACCGAATCTATCTGTTTGTTGAATAGCTACTTTATCGAATACATTAAACATATTCGCTCTAAAAGTCATTTTATTACTATTTCCTAAACTAAATCTGTAGGTAATACCCGCATTGGTTAAGGCATAACTTCCAAGCTGAGCACCCGTATAATCGTCTATTGAAGTATTTTCATTACTAAATTCATAATGATTATCGTTATACTTGATACGAGCATCAATACTTAACCCAGACATGATTTTTGCATCAAATCCCATACCAGCAGTAAATTGTGGCGCAGTCGATACCTTAATTCCATCACGGTTAACAGTGCTTGTTTCACCTATTTGTTCATTAGTTTCTGCATTGTAGGTAGAAACTACAGCTTCACCTTTATAAGTCCAAGAACCTGCAGAAACAAACCCTTTGAATGATAACCAATCAGTAGCTCTGTAACGAACATCTAATTCAGCTCCTGAATGATATTGTGTAATTCCTCGTTGTAGCGTAGTAGTGTCAAAATCATCTGTATCATCGTCTGGAGTACCATTATCATCTTGTCCAAAGCTAGATAATGTTCTATCGGTCCAATTGGTTACATAGGCATTGAAATTTGCTCTAAAATTATTCATTTTAAATCGATAACCCGCTTCAAAACTGGTAATGTTTTCGTTTTCTACTGCAGGTGAAACCAGTTCCGTAATAAAACCTGTGTTTCTGTTAAAAATATTATCTAGATAGGGTTGTCTTGAGTTGTATCCAGCGTTAAAGAAAATAGTATTTCCTTCAGCCATAGTCAAAGAAAGCCCACCTTTTACATTATATCCTGTTTTACTTGTTTTCTCAGATTTTGCAGGCTTATATCGATCTTCTCTTTCATAAGACTGATTAGACACTCCCCCTTGAGCAAAAATAGAAAACATATCGTTTGCATACTCCACTTGTCCAAAAACGCCTTGATAATTTATTGTTTCTGAATTATCATAAGCAATTCTATCTTCTTCAGGAGCAAAATCAAATAACGCAGCCCATGGATTAGCATCATATGAATTAGTTACCACGTAATCATCTGGTAAATTATCTCCACTATCGTTTGTCCATCCTGATAATCCATAAAAGTCAGCTATTTGTCTAAAATGGTCTCCTGTATAGGTTCTTACATCTACACCAGCACTAGCTGTAAGGTTATCAGAAAAATCATGCGTTAAGTTGGATAACAATCCATACCAAGCATGGTTGTTCATCGAGGCTCTTCTAATATAACCAGCTCCATTTTCAGCTCCGTAATCTCCACCTATTCCAACGAGAGCGTTATTTTCTTCGATTGCAGGATAATCAAGCTGGCCAAATAAAGGTCCATCACCATCAGGGTCTTCAGTTCTAATTCTTCCGTTCCCTCTAGATCCTGTTCCTCCACCACGTCCCCATGATGCGTATGCTACAGTTGATAATTCAGTTTTATCAGAGATGTTAAAATCCCAGTTTAAATTAGCAACCGGTTTGTGATAAAAATTTTGTCTTTCAGACGAAATATCAGTTCCATCTTCATTTAGGTAACCCCAGTGTTGGTTAAATTTTGGATCTGCTGCAATTCTCTCCAAAGATTGAGACCATTGATTTCCGTGTAATTGAGGAGCACCTGTTATTAAAAAGTTGAAATTATGTTTTTCATTTGGTTTGTATCCAACAGCAAAGTAATAAGTTTGTCCTTGACCATAAGTACCTTTAGCCCATTTCCTGTGAGCTTGCCAATGATCTAGTAACACAGAAAAAGCCCATCCTTTTTCATTTCTACCAGAATCGTATCCAACAGTTCCTTTAAAGTAGCTGTCATTTGCTCCTGTAAAACGAGCAAATCCACCTTGTTTTTTATCTGCAGCTTTCATTACGATATTTGTAGTACCACCAACAGAAGGAATCGCTAATTTAGAAGCTCCTAAACCTCTTTGAATTTGAACAGTTGTTGCAATATCTGCAATACCCGCCCAGTTAGACCAATAAACCTTACCATCTTCCATACTGTTCACAGGTTGTCCGTTTAATAGTATAGCAATATTAGTTTGGTCAAACCCTCTTAAGAAAAATTGAGAGTCTCCAAATCCATTATTTCCTGTAACTGCTGCAGAAGGTGTAAATGCCATAGATTCAGTTAAATCTAGATTTCCCCCTCCTTTTAATTGAATTTCTTCAGCAGAAATTGTTGATACTGCTATAGGAGTTTTTCTTCCTGCAGCTAAATCGATAATTCCAGAACCTACTACCAATACCTCAGCTAGTGCGTCGGCATCAGGAGCTAAAGAAACTGTACCTAAATTAGCACTTCCGTTAGAAAGCGAATAGGATATTGTTTGAGAAGAATATCCTAAGTAAGAAATCGTAACATTTCCACTAGCACCATCTACGGCAAGAGAAAAGTTTCCGTCAAAATCTGCAATGGCCCCGTTGTCAGTTCCATCTTCAACAATTGTTGCTCCTGAAAGAGGACCTCCTAAATCGCTGTCATTAATTGTTCCTGTAACAGTCCCTTGTGCAAATGAAATAACACTTACTAACAAAAAGGACATTACTAAATAAAGAGTAATTTTTTTCATCATTTAAAATTGTTTTGAGTTGTCACAAATTTACGTATTCAATTTGTTTTTTTAATGAAATTTTGATATTAAAAAAGACTATTAAATTTTTTGATTATTTGCTTATGTAAGTATAGTATATATCTGAATATGAATGGGTTGTAATACTGTTTTTTTATTAACAAAATTGTAAACTTTAAAAAATTAAAAGACAAGTTTAGTTAGTTGCTGTTTTAAAGGAGCGATGTGATCAAAATAAGAATTTTGATATTTTTTATGTAAGGGTTCTGAAGGAGGCAAATCTTGTTTAAAAGGGTCAACCTGTTTTCCATTTCTCCAAAAACGATAACAAACGTGTGGGCCACTTGTATTACCTGTCATTCCAACCCATCCAATTACGTCTCCTTGTTTTACTCGTTTTCCAGATTTAACATTTCTCTTTTTCATGTGTAGATATTGAGTTTCGTAGGTGCTGTTATGTCTAATTTTTACATAATTACCGTTACCTCCTTTTTTTTCTGACTTTGTAACAACTCCGTCTGCGGTAGCTAAGATCGGAGTGCCAATTGGCGCTGCAAAATCAGTACCTTTGTGAGGTCTAACCCTGTTTCCATATAACCTAATTTTTCTTTTTAAATTATACCTAGAGGATATTCGGCTAAATTTAACAGGCGCTTTTAAAAAAGCTCTTCTTAAATTATTTGCCTTATCATCATAGTAATCTTTGATGCCTAGGACAGAATCTCCTATAAATCCAAAAGCGTAAAGGGGTTTGCCTCGATGTTCAAACATAGCAGCTTTTATTTCTCCTAATCCGGCTGGAATTGTATCATTGATGTATTTTTGTGTGTAAACTACTTTAAATCTATCTCCGGGCTGTAGCCTAAAAAAATCAATAGTCCAAGCGTAGATATTTGCTAACTGATCGGTCATATTTGGGCTTAATCTTTGTGCCTCCATTGTTTGAGACAGAGAACTCGTTATGACTCCTTTTGCTGATTTTTCAACATAAGTAACCGCTTTTTTATCATTGAAACTAGTTACACAATCTCTTAAGTCGATCACTGCAAAATCAATTTTATTTTTTTCATAAATAAAAAGTTGAGTTTTTCCAATACTATCTTTTGAATTTAATAAAACGTAGGGGTTGCCCACTTTTACTCTTCTAACGTCAAAACTATCTTTTATTTTTGAAACCACTCCGTAAATTTCTCCTTGCGAAACATGATTTTCGTCTAAAATAGCCCCGAAAGTATCCCCCGACCTGATGGTATCTCTAACAACATTGAATTCGTTAAAATCATAACCATATTCAAAATTCGCCTTAACAACTTTCTTTATAAGTGTAGTTTCATCTGTTCTTTTTTGAGAACAAGAAAAAAACTGTAAAGAAACTAGGAGAAATAGAAGAAATTTTTTCAATGCAGATGATTTTTTAAAGATTCGTTCCCCAGTCATTTAACTCTTTTTCGGACCATAAATCTGGAAAAAATATTCTTTTTTGATATTTTGGATGCATGTATTTTTTCCAGTCACTACCTCCAGTTGCTTCAATTTCTTTCCCTGATGATTTATCACCAGAAATATAGTGATTAGCTGCATTATAATGTGCCATTACCCAAGTAATATTTACAGTGTAATCGTAGTGTCTCATCGCTTTAATTAATTTTTTATCTTGTTGTACTTCTTTTGGTAATTCCTTGAATTTAGCATATAAATTTATGGTATTATACTCTTTTGTAAAAGCAATAAATTCATTTTTGTATTTTTCTTCAAAGGCTGATAACAGGTATGATTTTTTTCCAGTCTTATAATCTTTACCAGCAGCTTGCCAATACAAATGATTTAGAGCATGTTCATAGGGAGTATCCCGGTCTATGGTCTCTCTGAATCTTGCATCTATTAAATTAATTAAATCTGTAGAAGCAAATTCAATTTTCCGATATTGAGCACTTTGAAAACCACTCGCAGGAGTTAATGTATTTCTAAATTTCAAATACTGCTTCACTTCCATTCCGTCTTGCATTATAGAAAAAGAGGAGGTAAGCATATCAAAATACCTACTTATTCGCATTAGTCGTGAGGAGAAAAATTCAGCAGTTAACATTTTATGATGTGCAACTTGTTCGATCTCCCAAAGTATCATTTTAAATAATAACTCATTTACTTGATGATACATAATAAATACCATCTCATCAGGTAATGTAGTTCTTTGAAGTTGCAAATTTAATAAAGCGTCTGTTTTTATATAATCCCAATAGGTTATTGGTTCGCTATAAAGCAACCCCTCTAAATGAGTATCTAAATCTTGACCTATATCATTAAATTTATTTTCTAACTGATGTATTAATTTATCTCTATTTGATTGAGTTGCCATAATTTATTCTACAAATATTTTAAACGAATTATTTAATTTTTTAAACTCTATTAAAGAGGCCTTTAAAGATCCTACTGCTAAATCTGCTTTAATTAACAGTGGTATTTTATTGTCATCATCACTAACCCAAATCGTAAGACTTTCTTTTTCATTAAAAACTCTACCAGATTCAACATAGGGTCTAAAAACTAAGCAGGAGACCTTTCCAAATTCAGTATCTAAAACTTCCTTACGCAAATATTTGAGTTTAAATTTATAATTTTCACTATCAAAAAACATATCTAAATCAAACTCATCGTTCTCCTTCAAAGTATGGGTCTCTAAATTATTACGTAAATAATAAAAAGAAGAAACCATATCTTGTGCCTGACTCGGGAAAGGAACTATTTTCTTGTTATCATTAATAAAGTCAACAATAGTAGCCATTTTAGAAGACTGATTGAAATCGATCTGAATCTCTTTTTTATAACCTCCTTCATTAATATTCCTTACAAATCTTACAGGAAGGTCTTTGTCTTTTAAAACATAAGACTGATAATGATCTTCCACTTTAAAAAACCAACTGGCCATCCCTGTAGTTTCTCCAAACCCAATGATATGAAAAACTTCTTGATCGTTTAGTAGCTCACTTTTAACCTCAAGAGTCGCTTGTCCAGCAGTAATTAAACCATAATGTATCCTGAACTTAAGCCATTCTCCATCTTCATATGCCTTGTTTTGACAAAAGCAAAACGAACTAAAAAAAAATATTATCAGAATACTTAAATACTTCATTTTACTATTAGATTAATTTTAAAAATAAATCCTACTATTAAAGAGTTCCCCTGTTTGCTTGTTCTCTTTCTATAGATTCAAATAATGCTTTAAAATTACCCGCACCAAAACCTTGAGCTCCCATCCTTTGAATAATCTCAAAAAATAAAGTAGGTCTATCTTCTACTGGTTTTGTAAATATTTGTAATAAATAACCTTCTTCATCAGCATCTACGAGTATCGAAAGTTTTTGTAGTTCTCTAATATCCTCTTTCATCATTTCCATGTGTACCCCTAGTCTGCTCGGAATTTCATCGTAGTAAGCTTGTGGTGGTGGTGGTAAAAATTCTACTCCTCTAGCTTTAAGTTGAGCAACCGTTTGAACAATATCATCTGTAGTGACAGCTATATGCTGAACTCCCGAGTCTTCATAAAAATCTAAATATTCTTCAATTTGTGATTTTTTTGCAGCTTTTGCAGGTTCATTAATTGGAAATTTGATTCTCCCATTTCCATTACTCATAACTTTACTCATAAGTGCTGAATATTCGGTATGAATCTGTTTATCGTCAAACGACAAAAAGTTAACGAATCCCATAACATCTTCATACCATTTTACCCATTTATTCATTTCTCCCCAGCCAACATTCCCGACCATATGATCAATATATTTTAAACCAACAGGTTCTGGATTATAGTCCGATTCCCAAGGGACAAAACTCGGTAAAAAGTTTCCCTCGTAATTTTTTCTTTCAATAAACATGTGTACTGTTTCACCATAAGTATAAATTCCAGCTCTTACAATTTCACCATATTCATCTTTCTCAACAACGGGTTCCAGATAGGAAACAGCACCTCTCTTAGTTGTTTCTTCGTAGGCTTTTTTAGCGTCTTCAACCCATAAAGCAATCACTTTTACTCCATCTCCATGTTTAACAAGATGCTTATTGATGGGAGAGCTGCTATTTAGAGGTGTCGTTAGAATTAAAACAATTTTATCTTGCTTTAAGGCGTAACTCACACTGTCTTTAGAACCAGTTTCTAGTCCTTTATATGCATAGGACTGAAAGCCAAACGCTGTTTTATAAAAATGAGCAGATTGTTTTGCGTTACCCACATAAAATTCAACGTAATCTGTTCCAAGCAAGGGTAAAAAATCCTGTGCTCCTTCAAATATTTTTTCTAAACCGTAATCAACGGATTTTACTTCTTTATTACTCATAATATTTTTTTTCAGGGATTAATAATCCAAGATTTATAATAATCGTCTACTTCTAATTTTAGGGCTTCTTCAGTAATCATGAGCGGCTTAAAAGGATCGATCATAACCGCTAATTCTTCCGTTTCTTTTTTACCTACACTCCTCTCAATCGCACCAGGGTGAGGCCCATGAGGAATTCCCCCAGGATGCAATGTAATCTGTCCTTTTTCGATATTATTTCTACTCATAAAATCTCCATCAACATAATACAACAACTCTTCTGAATCAACATTCGAATGATGATAAGGTGCAGGTATAGATTTTGGATGGTAGTCATACATTCTGGGCACAAAAGAACACACTACAAAACCGGATGCTTCCCATTGCTGATGAATAGGAGGAGGCATATGAATTCTGCCTGTAATAGGCTCAAAGTCGTGAATTGAAAAAGCATACGGATAGTGAAAACCATCCCAACCAATAACATCGAAGGGGTGGTTTGAATGAGTGTATTCCCACATTACCCCTTGTTTTTTTGATAGTATTTTAAATTCGCCTTTTTCATCATGTGTTTTAAGATCTTTAGGTAATCTAAAGTCTCTCTCACAAAATGGGGAATGTTCTAAAAATTGACCAAAATTATTTCTGTATCTTTTAGGACTTACTATCGGGCTAAACGACTCAATATACAATAGTTTGTTCTCTTTTGTTTCAAAGTCAATTTGATACGTAGTTCCTCTTGGTATGATTAGATAGTCTCCATATTTAAATTCAATATTTCCATACATTGTTTTTAAGATTCCTGAGCCCATATGAATAAATAACATTTCATCAGCATCTGAATTTCTATAAAAATAATTTTTAGAAAATCCCATTGGAGCCGCTAAGCCGATGTGTAAATCATTATTTGCAAATAATGTTTTTCTACTTGCCAAATAATCCTTTTCAGGGCTAATTGAAAACCCTTTAAAACTGAGTGCCTTCATGTTTTTATCAATGGCAATTTTTGGGCTTACATCTTCACCTCTCTTAACTTCAGAAACAACAGTTGGCGGATATAAATGATAAATTAGAGAAGACATTCCTGCAAACCCTGCTGTACCAAATAGTTCTTCTTGGTATAAGGATCCGTCGGGTTTTTCGAAGGTAGTATGTCTTTTAGGTGGTATTTTACCGAGCTTATGGTAACGTGGCATAATTTTTTTATTAAATGATTAAACTTAATTAATTGAAAATTATTAAATGCCTATTCTGGGTTTCTTTTATTTAGAAACTTGATATCAAGAAGGGTATATTTCCAACGACGAGTAGTCATAATACAAATATCGTAAAAAAATTATTGTTTTTAGATGAAGAAAAGTAAAACCTACATATAAGTAAATATCCTATCAAAACCGGTAGCCTACACTCACATACCAAACGCTTTTCTCTATTTCTGGGGAATATGAATATTTAATTTCAACTGGACCTAAAAAAGTATCCGCTCCAAAACCTAAAGCATATCCAGAATAATCAATTGCATCAACCCATTTATTGTCCTCAAATAAATTATCTCCAACATTTGCAATATTTGCGGAAGTAATTAGGTGTAGTTTTTTGTAAAAATTATAATCAAAAGTTATGGTTGCCTTTAAAAATGTATCTCCTCGAAGATTCAAATCTTTATACCCATACAAAGAAACTAAATTACTACTCTCCTTATAACCATAACCTCCGACAAAGAAATCAAAGGATTTTGTTGCGTCACCTCCAATATTAACCCCAGCCTCTGACTCAACTAATAGAGAAAGGTTTTTTATGATAGTCTTAGCATAGCCTATCCTAGCTCTCCCTATTGAAAATTCATTAAAATTTTCGTTAATTCCATTTGCATAAAAATAAAAATTAAAATTACCCTTAAAATAAAAGCCCTTTGTTGGAAAAATTTTGTGGTCGAACGAATCATAAATAACATATCCAAAAGTTCCAAAATAATTGGTGTCGTCAAAAATCGTTCTAGGTTCATTGTTTTGGTCGATGCCAATTGTTTTTGATAAATATTTTTTCCATTTATGTTCAATTCCAGCACCAATTAAAAAGGTTCTTTTTAAGAAGGATTGTAAGTATATTTGATTCGTTAGTTCTGCATATTGAAAATTTAAACTATTGATATCAGAATCAGTCATATCAATTGCTTTAATAAAATCTAAATTTACGTTTTCTTCAAACGTATTGTAATTGGAATTTAAGCCTATACTCCAATAATAACCTTTATCAATAAAATAATCAAAGTTATACCTTAGATTGTCTCCTATGATAAAATCAAAAGAGGTGATGTCGTTATTAGACAATAGTCTTTTATGAGTATAGTTTAACAATACAGCTGTCTTATATAAATCATCGTAGTGAGCGCTCAATCGAAAGGAAGATTTATTTTCGCTCTCTACCACATCAAATTTAATGATAAGCCCTCCTTTTTTATCATTAACAAAACGATAATTAATTTTTTGAAAATTATTAGTCGCTGATAGGTTATTAACCCCCTCGCTAAACGCTCTATAGGAGGTTATCGATGGAATTCTTAATTTTAATTTTCCTAAAATATAGGAACGAGTATAGTGGTAATTACCCTCTATTTGGATACCGCTAATAAATAAAGAATCGCTGAAGTTAATAGTCTCTTTTTTTCTTAAAATCCTTTTTTGTCTGGAAGCAAGTTCAATTAATTGGTTCTTAACTAATAATGCCTCCTTAGTTCCAGCATCCATAATTTCTAATTTTTCATTAAATGAGACTACTGAAAAATCTGTAATGTTTGGGCGAATATAAATATCCGTATCATTTCTCTTATCTATCATCGCCTCTATTGCACTATAATTACCAACTTGCCCTAATATTTCAATAGCATTTTTTAGTTTATTTCTTGTTTTTAAAGTATCCTGCACATCAATTCCAATAATAATATCAGCTCCCATCGATCTTACTTTTTCAATGGGATAATTATTAGTAACACCTCCATCTATATAAATTGAATCTCCAATTTTTACAGGATTAAATAGTGTTGGCAAGGCACTACTCGCAGCAACAGCTCCTGGTAAATAACCCT
Organism: Flavobacteriaceae bacterium; assembly: GCA_024232495.1. GTDB lineage: Bacteria > Bacteroidota > Bacteroidia > Flavobacteriales > Flavobacteriaceae > Marifrigoribacter. The sequence goes on along the minus strand of JAAEPP010000350.1, from coordinate 6,667 downwards.
TATTTAATATGGTTTCTTTCCCTGATTCAATATTCGTTGCAATACAGAAAAAAGGAATTGGTAAGTCATTAAAATTATCGACATCATTTACATGAGAAGTAAGTTTCGAAAATAAGTTATACATATTTTGACCCTTAGATATGGAGGTGGGTAGCGAAATTTTAAAATTCTGAAAAGGGAGATTCATCGCATACCTTTCAGATTCATTTTTTTCAAAAAAAGTTTTTGCACTTCTAGGAATTTCATCTTGAATCAATTGAGAGAAATTTACTGCTCTAAATATTGAGTCTATTTGAATTGCTGAATATCCTGTGGCGTATAATCCTCCGATAATTGCTCCGGTACTTGTGCCTCCAATATAGTCTATACGAACACCTGTTTCTTCAATAATTTTTAAAGCACCTATATGAGCCATCCCTTTAGCTCCACCGCCACTTAATACCAATCCAACTTTAACATCTCCTTTAGAAAAATCTTCTTGAGAAAACACAATTCCAGATGCTAATATGATTGTTACTAATAATAAAAATTTCACTGAGACTAGTTATGATATCCTAATAAGTAAAGATAAACTCTAAATTGTTACATTTTATTTAAAATGGTTGATTATTTTTTGAGCTTTACTTGGGCCAACTGCCTTAGAGAGGTCATCAAAACTTGCTGTTTGTAATCTTTTCAGACTTTTAAATATTTTTAATAACTCAATTATTGTTTTCTCTCCAATTCCTTCGATGTCTAACAATGTTGTGTTTAACGCTTCTTTACTCCTTTTATTTCTATGAAAAGTAATACCAAATCTATGCGCTTCATTTCTTAATTGTTGTATGATTTTTAAGGTTTCCGATTTTTTATCAAGGTATAAAGGAATGGGATCTTCAGGATAAAATAATTCCTCTAATCTTTTCGCAATACCTATGATTGCAATTTTTCCTCTTAGCTCAAGTTTATCAAGACTTTTTAAGGAAGAAGACAATTGGCCCTTTCCTCCATCTATAATAATTAATTGAGGTAGTGGTTGCTTTTCGTCTAGTAAGCGTTTATATCTTCGATACACCACTTCTTCCATGGAAGCAAAATCATCGGGTCCCTCAACAGTTTTAATATTGAATTTTCTATAATCTTTTTTACTTGGCTTCCCATTTTTAAATACTACACAAGCAGCAACAGGATTGGTCCCTTGGATATTACTATTGTCAAAACATTCTATGTGACGAGGCTCTTCGGATAAGCGTAAATCTTTTTTCATTTGAGACATAATCCTATTTTCATGACGATTTGGATCTGTAATTTTTGTCTGCTTAAATCGCTCCATCCGATAATATTTAGCATTTCTAAGTGACAAATCTAATATTCGTTTTTTATCTCCGAGTTTTGGCACATAGATTTTTAAATTTTCTCCAACATTAATCTTAAAAGGGACATAGATTTCTTTACATTGTGACTGGAAACGCTGCCTTAATTCAATTACTGATATCTGTAAAATTTGCTCATCAGTTTCTTCAAGTTTCTTTTTTATTTCCAGTGTATGTGATCGAATAATTGAACCATAAGATAGTTGTAGATAGTTGACATATCCATAGGCCTCATCGGTTACAATTGAAAAAACATCAACATTATTAATTTTTGAATTTACAATCATCGATTTAGATTGATAATTCATCAAAGTTGCAATTTTCTCTTTTATTTTTTGAGCATCTTCAAAATATAAGTTGGTAGCAAAATCCTCCATTTGATTTTTAAATGCTACTAATGAATCTTTAAAGTTGCCTTTCAATATATTTCTAATAGCCGCAATATTTTTATTGTAATTTTCTTCAGTTTGTTTTCCTTCACAGGTCCCCAAACAATTGTCAAGATGATATTCCAAGCAAACTTTATATTTTCCCGATTTAATATTTTTATCTGCTAAATCATAATTACAATTTCTTAAAGGAAATAAACCGTTTATCAACTCTAATAAGGTGTATACAGTTTTTACATTGGTATAAGGACCAAAATATTCAGAGCCGTCTTTTATCATTTTTCTAGTCGAAAACACCCTAGGGAATCGTTCTTTTTTTATACAAATCCATGGATAGGTTTTGTCGTCTTTAAGCATGATGTTATATCGAGGCTGGTACTTTTTAATTAGATTATTCTCTAACAGTAAAGCATCGGTTTCAGTCTCTACGACTATATGTTTTATACTTACAATCTTTTTTACTAAGACGCGTGTTTTCCCAATATCATGTTGTTTTGTAAAATAAGAAGAAACTCTTTTTTTTAAATTTTTTGCCTTCCCAACATACAATAATTTCCCCTCTTTATCGTAGTACTGATAGACTCCTGGCTTATTGGGTATGGTCTTTAACTGTATTTTTATTGGCAAAACTGTCATCGTTCAAAGATAATTGATGTTTATTGAACGAAAAAATAAGTACTTATAGATAAATTACTAAATTAGCAACAACTATATCACGAATGAACATTGCAATTTTATCAAAAGGAGAAACTCTATATTCTACTCAAAGTCTATTAAAGGCTGGTACAAAAAGAAAACATGTGATGGAGGTATTAGACCCGTCGCATTGCTCACTATCTATAGAAAACGGAAAATCTGTCGTCCGTTTTCATGATGAAATTGTTGATGATCTAGACGCAATAATACCTAGAATTGGAGCTTCAAATACTTATTATGGAGCTACATTAGTTCGTCATTTTAATGCAATGAATGTTTTTTCTGTGGTATCTGCAGAGGCTATTTTACAAACACGAGACAAATGGACCTGCTCACAATTACTTTCAACATTCAACGTCCCCATTCCTAAAACTATTTTAGGATCCTCTTCAAATTTAGAATATTTACTTTCAAATTTTAAAAACGAACCGGTCATTATAAAAATATTAGAGGGAACACATGGTAATGGTGTAATTCTTGCCGACACCTATTTGAGTGCACTATCAACTATTGAAACACTTAAAACTGCTGGGGTTAAGTTTTTACTGCAAGAATATATAGAAGAATCAAAGGGGACAGACCTAAGAGTAATTGTTGTTGGTGGTAAAGTGGTTTCTGCTATGAAACGACAAAGTAAAGAGGGGGATTTTAGATCTAATTTACATAGGGGAGGATCCTCTGCAAAAATAAATCTTTCTTACGAAGAAGAAAACATTGCGCTTAGAGCTGCTAAGGCCATGAAATTAGGAGTTTGTGGAATCGATATACTACAATCCTCAAGAGGTCCTTTAGTTTTAGAAATAAATTCATCACCAGGTTTAGAAGGAATTGAAAAAACAACTGAGGTAAATATTTCAGAAAAAATAATCAGTTATATTGAAAGAAATAAACGGTAATGAGTGAATTTGTAAAAACTCTTGAAATCCTAGGAGAAAAAATAGAACTGGGCGAAAGTAGAACTATTGATTTTAATATTGCAAAGTTATATACCGCTACCAGTATAAAAATTCCAATCATTATTGAGAGATCCATCTATCCAGGACCTACCGTATTAATTACCGCCGCAATTCATGGAGATGAAATAAATGGAGTAGAAATTGTAAGGCAATTAATTTCACGAAAAATCAATAAACCGAAAAGAGGTACTATCATAAGTATTCCAATTTTAAATGTTTTTGGATTTTTAAATACGGATCGAGCATTTCCTGACGGTAGAGATTTAAATAGATCTTTCCCGGGTAATCGGAGAGGTTCTTTAGCAAGTAGAGTCGCTTATTTCTTTACAAATGAAATTTTACCACATGCCAATTACTGTATCGATTTTCATACAGGTGGAGCCAGTCGTTTTAACGCGCCTCAAGTTCGAATAAATCCGGGGGAAGAGAATTTATTAAAACTAGCAAAGGTTTTTAATGTCCCTTTTTCAGTTTATTCAAAAAATTTAAAAAAAACCTATCGGTCTACTTGTAGTAAAAAAGGGATTCCAATCATATTATTTGAGGGAGGTAAATCCTTAGAGAGTAACACTCAGATTGTAAATTATGGTGTGAGAGGGACTAAGCGGCTTTTATATTACCTTGATATGTTAGATTCTAAATTTAACGTGACCAATCCCAGTAGAGATACGGTGGTAATAGAAAAATCGAGATGGATTAGAGCACAAAAAAGTGGTTTGTTTCACTTAAGAGTAAAGTGCAATGAGTTGGTCAAAAAAGGAGCAACTTTAGCTACCATTACTGATCCGTATGGAAAAATGAAATTTAACGTAATCGCCCCAAATAAAGGATATGTTATTAATGTCAATCAGGCGCCGATTGTTCATCAAGGTGACGCTATTTTTCATATGTCGACTAAGGATGATCAGGCGCAAGAAGAAGAAATGGAGAACATAGATGAATAAACAAGCACTAAGATTAAAATACAAATCTAAAAGAGCTCATATTACAGAAAAACAGAGGGATGAGTTTAGTATTAATATTGCGAATAATTGTTTAAGCCTACCTATTTGGGAATTTTCCAACTATCATATTTTTTTGCCAATAGTAAACAAATTAGAGGTAAATACTGAGTTTTTACTTCATGTGTTGCAAGGAAAAGATAAAAGTATTGTGGTTCCAAAAGTATTCCTTGAAACTGGTGAAATGTCTCATATTTTATTACAAGACAACACTTCTTTAAAAGCATCTAAATACGGGGTGCCAGAACCAGTATCTGGAATAGAAATTATACCCTCACAATTAGACGTGATTTTTATACCATTATTGGCTTATGATCGAATTGGAAATAGAGTGGGTTATGGAAAAGGATATTATGATCGTTTTCTAGCAAAATGTAAAGCTAAAACAATTTTAATAGGATTATCTTTTTTTACTCCTGAAGAAATTATCACTCCTGAAGCAACAGATATACCTTTAAATTTTTGCGTCACACCACATAATATTTATACTTTTAAAAAATAATTTATCATGTTTGAAACTAACTATTCAGAAAATTCTATGCCAGACAATCAAATGACACTGGCTATAGTGGCAACTATTTTGGGGCTATGTTCTCCATGTTGTATTGGCTTTGTTCTTGGTATCGTAGCCATTGTCTTTTCAAGTCAAGTAAAATCAAAATTCGAAAAGGGAGATTTTGCTGGCGCTTTATCTTCAGCTAAAAATTCAAAAACTCTTGCTTATATTGCAATTGGATTACTAATTTTAAATATAGTCTATTTATATTTTTTTGGGGGTATAGCTACTTATCAAGATATTTTAGAAATTTATAATATTTAACAACAGCGGCATTTTTTGATTTATAAACTATTATCTATAATTGGTTTTTTTATACTTGGAGGAGGAATTTATTATTTCTATCAAAATGATCCCGCACAAAGTGAAACTGTTTTTATTCTTTGTGTCACAAAAAACATTAGTGGTGTCGATTGCCCAGGTTGCGGTTCTCAAAGGGCTTTTCATGAATTATTACATGGTAATTTTATAAAAGCAGCAAAACTTAATTTAACAATTTATTTTTTTACACCATTATTGCTATTTCTTTTTTTAAAAACAGCATTAAAACCATTTCGTATTGATTTACCAGATCTTTTGATAACAACCAAGCGACTGATGCTAATATTATTTTTTCTATTACTTTTTACGGTATTAAGAAATTTAATCTAGCCGTTTGTGTTATTCTGACTCAACTGGTTTTTGCTTTGGAAATGCTTTTCTATTAAATACGATTAGCAATCCAAATCCAGTACTTATAGCCATGTCTGCTATATTAAAAACAGGATCAAAAAAGGTGAAATATTTCCCGCCAGAAAAAGGAATCCATTCTGGCAAAAAACCTTCCCAAATTGGAAAATAAAGCATGTCTACAACTTTACCATAAAATACAGGAGCATAACCTCCACCTTCAGGGAACATAGAAGCTAATTGCCCATAACTATCGTTAAAGATGATGCCATAAAAAACAGAATCGATAATATTACCTAATGCTCCAGCAAAAATTAAGGTGATCGATGTAATTAAAATTTTAGAAGATTTCTTTATGATAGAGTCCCACAACCAATAACCAATACCCACAATTGCGACCAATCTAAATAATGTAAGAGCTAGTTTTCCATATTGCCCAGGTATTTTTGCACCCCAAGCCATTCCTTCGTTTTCTACAAAAGCAATTCTAAACCATTCTAAAACAGTGATACTCTCTCCTAATTTAAAATGAGTTTTTATATATACTTTGGAAATCTGATCTACTAACAAGATCAAAATAATTATGACTATGGATTTTTTTAAAGACATTGTATTTTTCTTGTTGGTAAAAATAATATTATTTAATGAATTTGAATTAAAGAGATATCCCCATCTTTTGTTTCTGCAATTATTTTATAATTACTTCTTAAATTATCTGAAAGTTCGTTAGTTATAAAACCTGACTTTGAGCGAGCATCCCCTTTAATATTAGCTTTAGAAGAAACATTAATAAATCCTGATTTTGAACTTAAATTTGCATTCCCCTCAAAGTTTGTTAAAGTGCAATTTCCTTGTTCCAAAGAGGTGACGACAGAGTTAAAGCTTCCTGTAGATGTCAAAGAAGCTATTTTAGAATTAATAGTTATATCTAACCGTTTTGGGAGCTTTATTTCGATTTCTATGGATTGCACTTTATGAGCTGCTAATTTATCATTTATCGACTTAAAAAAAGGAGTGATCTCTGGTTTAATAAATAATATATTATTAT
>JAAEPP010000349.1 GCA_024232495.1 Flavobacteriaceae bacterium | reverse complement strand
CCGATCTGAAAATCCTAGAAAAAGGCCTAAAAGAGACCTAAGGAAACCTTTTAAATCTGTGTAAACTATGTAAAAATGGCTGGAACAATAGCTTCTCATTCATGGCTATGGCATTTGGTCAGGCTTTGTAAATATTGCACAATCTTTTACTGGAACGTGCAAGCGACAGCAAAATCCACAATATGAAGCCTTTTAATCAGGGGCGTCCCCAAAGGGGGGGTCCGGGGGGGGTACAGTACCCCCCCAATACTTCATCTGTCGGCACATAAGGAAATTTTGTCGGCACATCAGGAGGCTAACCATAAAACAGGCGATTATTATTCGGATCACCTTGTATATTTTGTCAATATTTTATAACATATGTCGTCATTAATGCCTTGTAAATAAAATACCAAGACTGGAAAACATAGAATACATCTGGAGAAAATCTGTCAATTCGAATTAAGGCACTCCAAGAAACCCCAGGCTAACAAAAATAGCACTGTTGTTTATAAACTTTAATTGTTGACAAATCAATTTCCTTGTTTAAACCAATTTGTTGAAAATTGTGACCCATACCCATGTCAAAATTATAAGGAAGCATAACGTTCTGGGCAGGGCATCCGAAGTATCAAAATTATAGATTCAACGCCTACAGGGTTTTTATTTCAAAGATACTAATTTTGAAAGTCAAATCAGAACAGAATAAAATGGATTTAGCAAGCGGATCAGCGACAAAGCGTAAAAGAAAACGAATTAAACTGCGATGTCTTGTGTGCAAAGATGTATTCGACGATGACTATCGACTAAAGCATAACAGAAAGAAGCATGCCGATCTTTTAGGGAAGAATGGAAAAGTGGAAAAGTTGGCTTTAACTTGGGCGACACTGAAGCAAAGACGTATACTAATCTCTTCGAAATAAGCAGTGAATTAAATGGATTCATTAACTAATAGAGCTATTATTTGATTGACAATAGACGTTAAAACTAAAAGTTTGATTCTCACTATCCTAAGTTCTGTTTGTTTATGTTTTAGTTAGTTTAGGTAATTTTGACCACACCCTAAAATATCCAAGGTTTATTGTGACCGCACCCTTTTCGTCGGCAAATTTTGAAGTTGTACCCCCCCCAAAAAAATTTTCTAGTTTCGCCCCTGGTTGCATCTTTAATCGTGTTGAGAGCAAAGAAGCCCAGCAAAGAAAAAAGACGAGGAACAGAGAAGCCCGGAAGTAATTGACAATATTGGAATAGAAGATCATTATGTACCTTCAACGGTTGAAAGCAATATGCATGGCAGTACTGACGAAAAGTAAAAGCACAAAACAAAAAAGCAACAGAATAACTGAAGAGACCTATACTGCAAGTTTGGTAGAAGGTACTTTGGCCTGAGCAGGACTTCACTCCATGACATCTGACTATGCACGACGATGTTCTCTCTACTGAGCGATCAGGACGGAACTTGAAAAAGGCGTTAAAAACGGCCAGAAATAGAAGAGTGTTTCATGACAGCAAATATCAAGAAAAGAAGTAAACATGAAAGAGTGTTTCTTTACCTATCCAGATACATATCCAGAGTACACAAGTAGAATCATCGGTGCTATATATGGCATATATTGTCCAGTTATTATAACAATCAATGTTTACAACAAAACAATCGATGAATAACACTTCCAACCTCCTAATTGTTTGCTTGAGCATT
>JAAEPP010000348.1 GCA_024232495.1 Flavobacteriaceae bacterium | reverse complement strand
TTTTGGAAAAACAAAATGGAATAAAAAAAAAATGAATAGGTAAGGAAAACTAAATAAAAACAGATAGAACAGGGGAAAAAATTTTGTTCTCCAACGGCTCATATAGCTCAAAACCAGCACAATTTTATAAAGTTAACTACAAAACAATTGAATACAAAACATCATTAATCAAAATGTGCTGACGGACATATGTAAATAACTCTGTAAAGAGCTTTCTAGCCATATGCCCTCAGTGACGTGTTATTATAAGCTATATATAATATATTCTATATACGCAATTGCCGAATATAAAAAATTATTTTGATATAAATTTCATGAATTACTTCATTTTTTGGAAAAACAAAATGGAATAAAAAAAAAAAAATGAATAGGTAAGGAAAACTAAATAAAAACAGATAGAACAGGGGAAAAATTTTTGTTCTCCAACGGCTCATATAGCTCAAAACCCGCACAATTTAGTAATTGTTTAGTAACATTTTCTTGTACAGTTGACTAAATGACTTCTTCTGGCGAGAATTTCGAATATTCTCAGGGATACTATTCCAAATTTTAACACCCGAATAGGTAATGAAATGTTTTTTATAATTGGTCCTTACTACAGGAGTACAGAATTTGCCAGATGTAGCCTGTCTGGTGTTAATATTATGTTGGTTTTTAGTTAAACGGAAGAGGTGCGAATAAAGACCGTTATAGTTACCTTTATACATTTCGAACATAAATTTTGCACACTCTAGTTTATAAGTGTCTTCTAAGTTTAACGAATTAAGCTCTTTTAAGATAGGTTTAGAGGGTTCATTCTGTGTTTTGAAAGTAATTATTCTAGCTGCTTTCTTTAAACATTTATTTAATTGATCTAAAGAGCTGGGGTAGGCCCCACCCCAATTAGTTATACCATAGTTAATATGCGGTAAGATGAATGCGTTGAAGACATTAATCAAAACGTTTTTTGATGCAAAGTACCTGATTTTTGATAGAATACCAATACTTTTTGCCACTTTAGTTGTTACATGCTTAATGTGGTTTTTCCAAGTCAAGTTTTTATCAATTAATACGCCTAAGTATTTAACATAATCTGATTCTTTTAGTGTCTCACTGTTTAGGCTTAAGTTCACGTTTCTTGGTAACTGTTTCTGTTTTGGTTTTATTATCATGAAATTAGATTTATTAACATTCAAAGTTAATTTATTTGCTATTAACCAATCAGAAATTTTAGCCAACTCGTGATTAACTGTATCTTCTAAATTATCAATGTTGTTGTTAGAATAGAATAGGCTTGTATCATCTGCAAAAAGATGGAAATTCATAACTTTTGATGACTGTGGAATATCATTTATATACAATAAGAAAAGGAGCGGTCCTAAAACACTGCCCTGTGGCACCCCATGATGATTGTAGTTAGAATTAGATAAAGTGCCCCCAACTGATACTCGCTGGGTCCTGTCTTTTAGATAGGATCGAAACCATTCAAGAGCAACTCCCCGGATACCATAATGTTCGAGTTTAGTTAATAAGATGTTATGATTCACAGTATCAAAGGCCTTTGCAAAATCTAAAAAGCTCCGTTTTTTCATGTTGTACAAGGTGAAAATTGATACGCTTAGGATTTTACAGTTAGTGTACCCTTTGTGCAGCAAAGAAACATTGTGCATAAGTGTTATGTAGTATGTGTATTTTTTCTTTGTGCAATAGATATCCCGACCGAAAAGAAAATCACCAGAGATGACGTACGACTGTTTTTGAATAGGCAGTACAGTAAGTAGTATTAAGCGTTTTTATATTTTCATCTAACCGACTCAAGTAACTAATGAGTCTAGATCATCAGGCATTCATTGCAGTTCAAAATTCTTGTGAGATCATATTATGAGGGTTACAGCATAAGGAAACAAAGGATAAATTATTTTCACACAGGCAGACTCAAATTATAAATGATGGCAGCTTTAGCTGCGACAGTTTTATATATAAATGAGCCATATAAAAACATGCTGAAATAGAGGGCATGGTCATCAACTGAAGACTCTTCATGTTGTATAAATAATTCTCATCATGCACAATACAATGCAATGTTTGGTTTTATGTTTTATATTTTTGTGGTAGTTGTGTAATGTTTTACTTCTGCTTGTGATCTTTGTTTATTCGTACAGTCCTTGTATGTATTTGCCTGTCTTCAGGGCTTGTTTAACATCTTCAAGCAAAAGTAAATGAAAAATCCTTACACTATATAAAATTACAAT
>JAAEPP010000347.1 GCA_024232495.1 Flavobacteriaceae bacterium | reverse complement strand
TTACATTTGAATTCCTGACAGGAAAGCATACTCAATTCTTGGTAATACATGATTTTTGGATTTGATGATATAGTTCAATTAAAACACGTTCCGTTTTGTAAGGAGAATTTCCGCGAAAAAGGTACATAGTAAACACAGTCCTAACGTAGAAAACATGAAAACACGGGAATATCCATACAGACACGGATTATATCAATTCAGCCAATCAGAGGGCATTAAATATCTCAGAATCTAGTTTGCTGAAACCATAGTGCTAATCTGTTTTGACAGTTGACAATTGAGTTGTTAATCCGTCACGATCATTATTTTTGGGAGATAATAGCTTGTTGGTGTTGTCACGAATGCTTTGAAATGTACTCTAGGACCTTAGAAGAGTGGTTTTCTCTGGAAATGAAAGCTAGCGACCAGGATAGACAAAAATCATATCATAGTTGAATAAGATTCGATCTCAAATTCTCAACCCAACTCAATCTTACTTTCAATACAACTATGCGATAGTTAGACTTTGGATAGTTTTCAAGTGATGCATTGCGTTTTCAAAGTTTCTTAGGTATATTTAGGCATTCCTATTGAACTTTCTTTAAAACGAGCTTTAAAAAGCAGGAAACTGGAAGGAGGTTAAATTCTTATGGCAAAATTGCTTTCAAAACAAGCAATTGAATCATTCCTGCTTAAGAAATTGAAAAGAAGCGTGCGAAATCAAGGGGTATTTCACTCCCTTTCCAAGCATTCGAAATATTTTCATGAATAAAAACCACTCCCAGTGATTTTCAAGGAATTTTCATTAAGAGGATAGGATTTTCTAGAAAAGTGTACGAGGTTTTCATGGAGTGATTTGCGCTTCCTACGAAATAGTCGTGAGAGAGGCAGAGGAAATATTCAAATTCATAAAGTAAATTTCGCACGCATTTC
>JAAEPP010000346.1 GCA_024232495.1 Flavobacteriaceae bacterium | reverse complement strand
TAGGCCTCTTAAAATAAAAAGTGCTCCAATAATCACTACAAATACCGGAATCATTTTTAAGGTTTGTTGTTTAATTTTTTGAGTTAAAAAATTTCCTAAAAAAATGACTGAAGTCATTAGTGGTATCGTACCAAGTCCAAAAAACAGCATGTATAAACTTCCTTCAGAAGCAGAACTAGAGGCTAAAGCACCAAAGATTGCCATGTACACTAATCCACATGGTAAAAAACCATTTAAAAACCCCATTGTAAAAAAAGTTCCTGGATCTTTTTTCTTTAATTCTGGCCCCATTCTATTGATAATTTTACCTACAATTTTATACATGGGTTTGGAGAAATTGTAGTTGTTGAATAGTTTTGACGGAATTATAATTATTATTATCATGAGTACTCCAATAATAATAGATATATGCTGTTGTATTCCAAAAATATTTAAATGTTGACCAAGAAGTCCAAAAATTAAACCAAAAAAAGAATAGGTAAATAAGCGACCTATATGATAACTCAACAACTGGAGCAATCGTTTAATTGGTTTTTTATGATCAAGAGGTAATAAAAATGCAATTGGACCACACATCCCAATACAATGAAAACTTCCAAGTAAACCAAATATGAGAGCAGAATATAGCATTAGTAATTAATTGATTTTTTGTATAAATAATTTATTTCATTTTGAGTGAATTCGATGGTAATGTTCCAGCGACCATCTATTAACATATAATCAGGTATCAGTAATTTTGAGTCTGTCAATTTTAATAAAATTTCAAAATCTAATTCTTGATTAGATGGTCTATAAAGCATTACTTTACCATAAGTATTAAATGAATCTATTTCTTCTGGAAAAGTAATTAACCACCCTTGTGGTGTTTTAATTCCTGAAATAGATTTACTTAGCTTTTTTGTATTGGCTTCTGCATCAATTTCTGTTTGATATGCCATTTCTTTTGCATAGTACTCATTGGTTACTAAATCATGACTGTATTTTTTACTTGTACTCATCGTTATGACCAAATAGAGTATAAAACTCATAAAAGCTAACATACCTAGAACAATTCCTTTTCCCCAATTCCATTTTATTATTTTAATCATCGATTATAGTTTTATTTTAAGTTTTAACATTAGCTTTTTTTTTATCGGGTGAATTATCTTTTATTTTTAAATTTCTTGCTATCATTTTAATCTCTTGACATTTTAAGTCTGTTTTTAATCCTTTTTTACAAGCATCACAACATTTTTTTTCTGTATCCATAAGTCACATATTTATTACTTAATAATTATTTTATTTATAACTACGAGGTCCTAAAAATGATGTTGAGGTGCTTTCAATTAATTCATTATTACTGTAAACATCAATTATTAAGTTATTTTTATCACTACTTAGAGCGCTAGCATTAATTTCTATAAACAGAGTGCCCTCAGCCAATCCTTCCTTTGAGACATTGAAATCTTTTTGGGATACTACATGAATCGTTCCTACTGTTGAGCGTAATTTAAAATTTACGTTATTAATATCTGAAACCGTCTTGTTTACAAGTTTATAAGTATATACATTGCTAATCATATTATCAGCCTTATACTCATATAATTGTCCTGGTATCCTTAATATACGTGCTTCGATATCATTACGTAAAAAAAGCATTCCAGTTAATAGAGTCAATAAAATTCCTAATACTACTGCATATCCTTTCATTCGCAGAGTAATCTTAAATTTTTCTTTTTTTTCAATATTAACCTCACTGGTATAACGTATAAGACCTTTTGGAAGGTTTACAGATTTCATCATAAAATCACAAGCATCTATACAAGCAGTACAGTTTGTACATTCAAGCTGTGTTCCGTTACGTATATCAATTCCTGTTGGGCATACGTGTAAACAGGCAAAACAATCTATACAGTCACCCTTTCCTGATTTAACTCTGTCTTCATTTTTTTTAAATTTAGCTCTGCCTACGTTTTTTTCTCCACGGTTATAATCATACGCTACCACAATGGATTGATTATCTAACAGTACTCCCTGTAATCTTCCGTATGGACAGGCTATTATACATACTTGCTCTCTAAACCATGCAAAAACAAAATAAAATATACCCGTAAAAATGAGCAAGGATAAAAGGGTACTTAAATGTTTTGACGGACCCTCTGTTATATAGCGAATCAACTGATCACTCCCAATAAAATATGCTAGAAAAATATTTGCAATTAAAAAGGAAATCACAAAAAAAACTGACCATTTTAATGACCTTTTAATTATTTTTTCTTTATTCCATGGCATTTTTTGCAACCTTTTTTGTTTACCACGATCTCCTTCAATCCAATATTCAATTCGTCGGAAAACCATTTCCATAAATATGGTTTGGGGACATAACCATCCACAAAATAATCTGCCAAATATCACTGTAAATAGAATAACAAAAACAACGCCTATAATCATCATCATAACTATCAAATGAAAATCTTGTGGCCAAAATGGAAAGCCAAAAATATTAAATCGGCGTTCCAACACATTGAACAATAAAAATTGGTTGTCACCTATTTTTATAAAAGGTGAAGAAAATAAAAATATAAGTAGAATATAGCTAACGTATTTGCGATATTCATACCATTTACCAATTGGTTTTTTAGGATATAACCATGCTCGTTTTCCTTTATCATTAAGGGTTCCTATGGAATCTCTAAAATTTTCCTGACCTTGTTCCGCCATTGTATCATTTAATCAAGCAATCTCTAATTTAGTAGTTTCCTCTAAAAGTAAAATAAAGACTGCATCAAAAACACCAACAATTGATAGTATTTTTCCTTCAGGGATAATAAAAGAATCAAAACACTCTAGCCTGAAGCTATTAGTTTCGGTATTAAAATCTATTTCACCTTGCACTACCATAATTTTTCCTTGTAGTAATGGAATATAATCTGTAAACTCTGTACCGCTTCGTAAACCTATTGCTAATAGTTTTTTTCCATCTTTATAATAAATATGCTTTATAATTGGCTTGTCGCTTTTGGTTAAGGCCACTGATATATCATTTAATACGAGCATATTTATTTTTTAATCTTTGTTACTACTTTTTTACTAAGTATTCGAAAATTTTTTTATTTTTTTTCTTTTAGTGACTCAGCATCTTTCCATATTTCACCCTCAGATTTTTTGGATTCCAAAGGATTCGTGTTTTCAAAACTCATTACATAACTTGCTACTTGAGCAATTTCTAAAGGCTTTAAATCATTTTTCCAAGCTATCATACCTTTACCGTTTCGCCCACCATCAGCAATAGTTTTAAATATATTTTTAATACCTCCGCCTAATATCCAATAGTTATCAGTAAGATTTGGACCTATTCCACCACCGCCGTCAGATTTATGACAAACTGCACAATTATTTAAATAAATATCCTTACCAGCATTAAAATCACTTGCATCCGTTAACAATATCACAGAATTTTCATCTACTAAATCTTTTGCAGTTTTTTTCCACTCTTCAATTTCAATCTTAGCCTCAGCAACAGCTAATTCATATTCTTCATCTTGATTATAATCATTGTAAATTTCAAATCTCACTAAATAAATCACTGCAAAAATGATAGTAAAATAAAAACCGTATTTCCACCAAGGTGGTAAGTCATTATCTAGTTCTTGAATGCCATCATAATTATGATCTAAAATGATTTCACTCTCCTCTTCGATATTTTTAGAACCCAATAAAGCTTTATAATAAATTTTAATCCACACAAATTGATTCGCTTTTTTTAAGGCTATTCTTGCGTCATACTTTTCTTTAGCCTCTAAATTTAATGAGTTGTATATCACTCTAGAGATAGCTGCTAAGCAAATTTCACATGATATATGAAAGAATATTAGCCCTCCCCAAATACTCCATAACCATGGTTGATTTATAAAAATAGAAACATCTCCAGAGGTACCAATCCAATTCAAAAAGTAAAGGCTAATACCAGCAAAAATTAGTATTCTAAAATAGGATGCTATACTTCTCATAATACTTTTTTGTTAGTTATAATAGTGTCATCTTTAAGAGGAAGATTACTCACCTCGTCAATATGTGTCTTCTTTGCAGTAAATACCCACCAAAAAAGAACTAAAAAGAAAACGAAAAATATAAGTAGTGAAATCATTGGATAGATAGCAACACCATCAATATTTTCTAAATTCCCCTTCACAAATTTTAACATATCTTATTTATTTAAATTTTTATAATTACTATTAGTTCTTAACTTTAATATCGGTACCTAATCTTTGTAAATAAGCAATTAAAGCTACTACTTCACGATTGCGCATCTCAATAAAATCTTTTCCATTTTCATTATAATTATTCTTTTCTGCTTCATAGGATTTTTTAAAATCTGGATCATTATAAAGATTTTCTTCTATTTGAGTTCCTTGTTCCAGCATCCATTCTTGAGCACGAGCAATTTCATCTTCTGAATAAGGAACTCCTAGAGTTACCATAGCTTTCATTTTCACTTCAGTATCACTTTTATCAAGTTTATCACTAATTAGCCATTTATAAGATGGCATAATCGATCCTGAGGATGTGCTTTGTGGATCATAAAAATGATTTAAATGCCAATTATCACTGTATTTTCCACCTATACGTAATAAATCAGGTCCTGTTCTTTTACTTCCCCATAAAAATGGATGATCGTAGACAAACTCTCCAGCTTTGGCATATTCACCATAACGTTCTACCTCACTTCGGAATGGCCTAATCATTTGCGAATGGCAACTAACACAACTTTCTCTAATGTAAATATCTCGACCTTCTAATTCAAGGGGAGTATAAGGTTTTACACTTGTAATAACCGGAATATAATCATCTACAACTAATGATGGTATAATTTGTACCATACCTCCTATTAAAATAGCTACTGTAGCAAAAATTGTCAGCTTTATAGGACGTCTTTCTAACCATGTATGATACGCTTCTTTAGTAGTTCGTTTATTAGTTACTTTTTCTAAAGGGGCTGCCTCTGCGAGTTCATCTGTTACTTTAGATCCATTTCTAGCAGTCATAATTATGTTATAAACTCCAATTAATGCACCTACAATAAACATCGTTCCACCAATAGCACGCATCCAATACATTGGCATTATTTCACTTAAGGTTTCTAAAAAATTACCATAGGTAAGTGTTCCATCGGGATTGAATTGTTTCCACATTGAAGCCTGAACAAATCCTGCAACATACATAGGTAGAGCATATAAAATAATACCCAATGTTCCGATCCAAAAATGCGTATTAGCAAGTTTTATTGACCAAAGTTTTGTTTTAAATAATTTAGGCACCATCCAATAAATCATACCAAAAGTTAAAAATCCATTCCAAGCTAACGCACCCACATGAACGTGAGCTATCACCCAGTCACTAAAATGTGCAATGGCATTTACATTTTTAAGTGATAACATGGGTCCTTCAAAGGTTGCCATACCGTATCCTGTGATTGCAACAACCATAAATTTAAGAACCGGATCAGTACGGACTTTATCCCAAGCACCACGTAGAGTTAACAAACCATTTATCATACCTCCCCAAGAGGGAGCAATAAGCATTATTGAAAAAGCCACACCCAGGTTTTGTGCCCAATCTGGCAGTGAAGAATACAATAGGTGATGTGGTCCTGCCCAAATATAAATAAATATCAATGACCAAAAATGCACGATAGATAGTCGATACGAATAAACGGGTCTATTTGCAGCTTTGGGGACAAAATAATACATCAATCCTAGAAAAGGAGTTGTAAGAAAAAATGCAACAGCATTATGTCCATACCACCACTGCACTAAAGCATCTTGTACTCCAGCGTACATCGAATAGCTTTTTAGTGCGCCAACAGGAATAGCCATACTATTCACAATATGCAGTACTGCTACAGTCACAAAAGTCCCTAAATAAAACCAAATCGCCACATATAAGTGACGTTGTCTTCTTTTAAGAATAGTTCCTATTAAATTTAAACCAAAAGCTACCCATATTAATGCAATAGCAATATCAAAAGGCCACTCAAGTTCAGCATATTCTTTAGAAGAGGTATAACCAAGTGGAAGTGTAATAGCAGCACCCACAATAATAATTTGCCATCCCCAAAAGTTTAAATTACTCAACCAATCTTTCCACATACGAGCTTTTAGTAATCTTTGTGTAGAATAATAAACTCCAGCGAAAATTGCATTCCCAACAAATGCAAAAATAACTGCATTGGTATGTAAAGGGCGTAAACGACCAAAACTTAACCATGAAATCCCATCGGTTATGTTTGGAAATAAAAACATGAAGGCTAAAAGCAATCCCACACTCATTCCTATAATACCCCAAAACATAGTGGCTACAATAAACTTGCGTACTATTTTATTATCGTAATAAAACTTTTGTAATTCCATAATTAGTTAACTGATATTTCTATTAAGTAGAGAGTTATTATTTTGATTTATTTAAGTTCTTATCTTTTATTAATTCATCGTCAAAAAGTATTCTAACTGAAGGTGTATAGATATCATCAAATTGACCTTTTTTAACAGACAATAAAAAAGCAATAAAAAAGATTATAGCTAGCGTAACGCTTATTATTAACAACATATAAATTATACCCATAACTATTCTTAATTTATAGAGTAAAATTAATTTAGTTGCGTTTGTTAAATGATGATATTTGTCAGCTTCTTAGAATATCTTAAAACTTAAGTTTTATAGTGTCTAGTTTTTTAATTCTAATTAGAATTATTGCTGTTTAGTTGCTTTCCTATTACATGAGTATATAATGTTGTAAAAACTACAATACTTATAGAACTAAGCGGCATTAAAATAGCCGCAACTACGGGTACTAAATGTCCTGAAATTGCATAAGCTAATCCAATTACATTGTAACATAAAGAAAAAATAAAAGAGTATTTTATAATTTTTTTTCCTTTTTTAGATAACTCTATAAACTGAGTTATATCAGAAAATCGCTTTGCATCTAATATTCCATCACTAGCAGGTGAAAAAACATTTATATTTTCTGAAATTACCAAACCTACATCACTTTGTGCCAATGCACCAGCATCATTTAATCCATCACCTACCATCATAACTTTCCTTTTATTATTTTGTAATTTTTTGATATAGTGTAGTTTATCCAATGGTTTCTGATTAAAAACAAACTCTGTATTTAGTGGTAAAACTCCACTTAAATAGGATTTCTCACCGTCATTATCACCAGATAGTACTACTATATTAAAATTATCTGCAAGCGAAGAAAATACTTGTTCCATTCCCTGTCGGTACTGATTTAAAAAAATATAGCACCCCTTGTAAGAGTCATTTAAACTTATATGTACAGCGGTTTGATTTAAAAGAGTTTTTGTAACAACTTTTTTGCTATCAACTACAAAACTATAAGAACCTACTTTGATTTTGTTTTCTTTCGAAAACCCAACAATTCCTGAACCTATCTCTTCTTTAAAACTATCCAGTACATCTATATCATGCTTTTGTAACATTTCGTAAAGTGACCTACTTAACGGGTGGTTAGATGCACGCAGGGTTGAACTAAGTAATTTGTATTCCTCATTATTAAGCGTAACACCTTCATAAGTAATAATATTTTTATGATTTGTAGTGAGTGTCCCTGTTTTATCAAAAACTACGGTATCAATTTCTCCAAGTTGCTCAATTACTTTACTATTTTTCAAATAACATTGATGTCTTCCAAAAACACGAAGTAGATTACCTAACGTAAATGGTGCAGCCAATGCAAAAGCACAAGGACAAGCCACAATAAGTACAGCAGTAAACACATTGAGTGCTAATGAAGGTTCATAAACTATCCAAAAAAGTGTGGCGACTAAGGCAATTAATAGAATACTTACGGTAAAATATTTACTTATTTGATCAGTAATACCTTGGAAAGTGCTTTCATTTTTTTTGTCAAATACTTCATTAGACCACAGTTGAGTGAGGTAACTTTGCTTGACAGATTTTAAAACTTCTAATTCTATTAAACCCGATTGTTGCTTTCCTCCCGCAAATAACTTATCTCCAGGTTTTTTCGAAAGTGGTGCAGCTTCACCTGTAACAAAACTATAATCAATTAATGCGTTTCCATTGATAAGAACACTATCTACAGGGATGAGTTCATTGTTTCGAATAATTATTATATCACCCTTAACTAGATCATATACCTGGACCTGTTCTTCTTTATTTATTTTAAAAATTTTATTTTCTTCAGAATTATCATCTGCTTTGAAATTCTTTATTAATCTTGTTACGGCTAATGGAAAATAAGATTTATAGTCACGTTCGAAAGATAAAAAAGCGTAGGTTTTTTGCTGGAAATATTTTCCTAATAATAAAAAGAATATAAGCCCCACCATACTATCCAAAAATCCAGTTCCCCAATCCATCGTAATTTCGACAGCAGAACGAAGAAATAACACAAAAATACCAATAGCAATAGGCACATCTATATTAAGAGTTTTCATACTCATACTTTTAAAAGCTGATATAAAATAATCTCGACCTGAATAAAACACAACAGGAATAGAAAATACAAATATTAACCAACGGAATAAATATTTATATTTTTCTAACCAAAACTCTGAAAGTTCAAAATATTCTGGAAACGACAGAAACATAATATTACCAAAAGCAAATCCCGCAACACCAAGTTTATAAATTAAACTACGATCAATTTCTATGTCTTTTTCAGCAGTATCATCTAAAGAAATATTAGGCTCATAACCAATTTTACATAGTAATAACACAACCTCATGAAGCTCAATTTCATCAGAAGAAAACGTAATTCGTACCGTTTTTTTTGGGAAATTAACTTGAGAAAAAATTATTTTTTTATTTAGTCTATTTAGGTTTTCTAAAACCCAAATACAAGAACTACAGTGTATGGAAGGAATATTAAAAGAAACGATTTGGACACTCTGTTCGTT
>JAAEPP010000345.1 GCA_024232495.1 Flavobacteriaceae bacterium | reverse complement strand
TTCTATGTTGAGATAATAATTCTTTTCTTGATGAGGATGATAATATATTCATTTTGTTATATAAATAATTTTGTACTAATATCGAAAATTATTTATTATTTGCAAATTATTTATTAATCTTCAAATGGAAGAAGTATATATTGTTTTTACAGTTTTTATAGATGCATTAATAATCTGTTTTAATCCCTATATAATCAAAAATATTATAAATATTGTTTCAACCACAGATGTTAATAAAGAAAATCTTTTAAATAAATTATATTTTCCAATTATATTATTTACAATAAGTTACATATTGATGGAAATAATTTGGAGAATTCATGGTTATATTATACAAATAAGAATGGTTCCAAATTTTAGAAAAAATATTTTAGATTTTAATTTGGATAAAAGAGGCTGTAAATTAAAGTCTGTCTAGGCATTAGAAATATTAATTTCCAAAGGCATCCTATCCCCAAATTTGATAGCCAATTGTTGAGAAGTCAAGCTCCAATTTGCTACTGGAGAAATCCATTTTTTTGATATGTTTT
>JAAEPP010000344.1 GCA_024232495.1 Flavobacteriaceae bacterium | reverse complement strand
GCTGATCGATAACTACCTTGCTTTCTTTTCAATTCAGCTATTCTAAAATATATTCTAGCTTTCTTAAAGTTATCTCCTTGCATCGATGCAGATTCTTCCAAATACTCAATTGATTTTGAAATGTTCCCTTTATTTCTTTCTAATTGGCTAAGATATAATTTAGATTCTGCAGTTGGTTCTAGATTATCTAATTGCTCAACTAATTTTAAAAACAAGGGATCTTCGGTACATTCTTTAGCAGAAAGTCTACTTGCTGCTTTTTTCACCCATTTAATATCACCTTTTTTATCCTCAAAGTCTTTGTTGTAAAGAGGAACTAAATTTTCACAGTCAGCTAATTTTCCCAACTTTCCCTCCAAACTACCTGTAACTTTACTGTACGCGTTTAAGTTGGTACCGTACGATTTTAATCTTTTTGCATCCTTTGTTGAAAGTTTTTCGCCTGCATCTTTTCTATTGTACAGTTCTGTTGCCTTAGTAGCTAAATCAATCCTTTCATTCGCAACTTTTAGATAAACGATTTCATACAAATCAAAAATATCTTCGATTGGCTTTTCTCCATTTTCGTACAAACTTACTGCTAAAGAGAAATACGTATACAAACTTTTAGGACTTGTGAATGTTGCAGCATCTTCTTTATAAGCGTTGTCAAAGGCTAAAAATTGTTGCATTTTGGTTCCTACAGCATTATCATATTTTACTTGAGCAATACGAGCAAGTGTTTTTCCTTTTTTTGTTTTAGTTGGGAAATAAGCCATTCTGTCTTCATAACTCTTTATTAAATCTGTTACCTTAGACTTATCGCCTTGTTTAACGAAATATGAAAACATTTTAGCTCCATACTGATAAGTAGCTAAACTAAATTTGGGACATTTAGTGATCACATTTTCATAATAAGGTAGTGCTCCTACATAATTTTTTGCCTTAGCAGGTTCCACAAATAATGATAGTGTTTCATAACAATCATTAGGTACTTGTGCAAGCATTTTACTTCCTATACTTACAAATAAAATGGCTGTAAGTAATGTAAATTTCATTTTCATCGTTTCCAAATTTAATTTCATTAATCAATATATCTTTTTTCAAACCACCTATCATTAAGTGATAAGCTAATAAAGGTGTTAAAAAAGTTTTCTTTTACTAGACCTTGAGAGGTAGTTCCTTTAGAACCTAACTCAAACCCTATGTTTACATTAGAGAATAACCTTCCTACAGGAAGTCCTATACCAAAAGATATGCCATACTCATTTATATTCTCTCCTCTTAGATTTATTCCTGTCTCCTCATAACGAACTCCAAGCCTGTAAACTGCTCTATGCCAATAACTTGTGAGTGAATTGTATCTAGGTATAAAAAAACCACCTATTCGGTATTTATTTGAATCTACAAATTCTACGGTGCCAAAATTTAGCGTTGGATCATTGTAGTTACTAGTCTTTGTATTGGTGTACTGTCCAGAAATAAACCATTTTTTGGGGCTTCCTAATCCTGCGCCTATTGTAATTTGTGACGGAAAAGTAACCTCAACATCCTCAAGTATTTGTTCCCTATCGTCAATAGGAACGACTGCACCCGTAGCAGAAATTAAAACACTTGTTATATTTCTAATTCCCTGAACTTTAAATTTGGTAGCAGGCGAATAAGTTGCCGTTGTTGTTAATTGTAAATCTTCAGAAATTAGTGTTTTGTATTCTGCACCAAAATTAAAATTAAACCCCAGTAAATCAGATTTTATATTTTCTCTTATTCCCAACAACAGATCGTCTTCAGAAACAATAGTAGTTCTTTCTACATTTCCAAAATTATAATTAGCATCAATTCCCAAATTAAAATTTGGTGTTACTTGATAAGCCAGTACAAAAAAAACTTTATTCATTCCACCAGTACCTTTATACTGAGTAAAAGATGAATCTCCATCAGATTCTAATTTATAACCAACCGAGGTGAAAGGAAGAATTCCAAAACTAGCTCCAAACTTACCCATAGGTATTCCCAATGCTAGGTAATCTAAGGTAGTTGCAGATGCATATTGCGAATCTGTTTCTGTTTGCTGATTGACATACTTATAACTCCCACCAGAAGTAAAACTCACTAATTTAAGATTAGCAACAGAGGCTGGGTTTTGAATGTTTAAATGAATGCTGTCTGAAAACACATTAATTCCTCCCATGGATCTGTTTTCGGCGGTACCTTTAAACTTTATTTCGCCTATTCCAAAAAATGAATAAGGAGATGTAGTTCCATTTTGGGCAGTTGCAACACCAGTAATTATAAGCATTGCTGCAAAAATTATTTGCTTTAACATTGATTCTTATTGTTTTGTACTAAGTAGTTTAAACCTTCTAATAAAAAATTAGAATGCGCAAAGATGTCATTTTTTATACTTTCTACCAAGTATTGAGCACCTCCTCCTGTTAAAATAACTGTTAATTCTTGATATTTTTCTCTATAGGCATCGATAAATCCATCCATTTCAAATGTAAGCCCCTGAATTACACCTACATGTATTGATGATTCTGTGGAAATTCCTAAATAATTTAACGTTTTTTGAGGCTTTAATAAAGGAAGTTTGTTCGTGTAATCATTTAAAGAACGGTATCTAAATTCAATTCCTGGAGTAATAGAACCTCCTAAATATTCATTCTTTGAATTTTTAAAATCAAAAGTAATGCAACTTCCTACATCAATTATTAAAACATCTTTGGATGGGTATTTGATTGCAGCTGCACTCACAAGAGCAATACGATCGCTTCCTAAAGTCAAAGGAGTTTTGTACTTATTAGTGAATGGGAGATGGGTTTTATGAGATAAAATAATGGTAGGGTATTTTTCCTTTATTTTTAAAATTGCCTCTTCTGAAAAAAAACCTACCGAGGAAATAATTACATTTATTAAATTTTTGTGTTCTATTGAAATACGTTCAAAATCTTCAAAGAATTTTTCTTTTGAAGTATTGATTTTTTTAATCAGCAAGTTGTTTTTAAAAACTGCTAATTTAATAAAGGTGTTTCCAACATCAATAATTAAATTCATTAGAATGCTACTAAGCTGTAAAAATACAATATGAATTTTACTATCTTGTTATCTGAATCTTAAAACCTTAAAAAAATAGGTGTTTTTTTTTGATTTTTATTTTGTTCAAAACAAAATAGAGTTATATTTGCCCTCGCTTAATAGCAGGTACCATAGCTCAGTTGGTAGAGCAACGGACTGAAAATCCGTGTGTCCCTAGTTCGATTCTTGGTGGTACCACATAAAAATCCCTTAGTTT
>JAAEPP010000343.1 GCA_024232495.1 Flavobacteriaceae bacterium | reverse complement strand
TCAGATAGTAGATTTTGATAAAAAATTAATTTCAATTGAAAATTGGAAACTTACAACTGAATTTTAAAATATTGATAAATAGTGATTGGTATATGTGTAAGGTCCCAAACATTACTTAAACTTTATTAAATGAAGTTTAATAGATTTTTTGGATAATTATCTACAGATACACACATTTTCAATAGAAATCAATCAATGGAAAAAGTGTACGTCCTAAGATGTACGTCCTAAGACATAGATAAAGCCTGTTTATTTCAATAGTATTTGTCACAGATGGAACAGGTTAGGCTTAGAATACAATATTTGCTCAGGTCTACCACATATTAACATCTGTAGCCATAACTCCCTCCCAATTCACAGATTTTTCATTTCTACAAAAATAACTTATTTTAATTTTTTCTCTGATGTACGTCCTAAGACCTACATATCTATGTTTATATCCTAAAATATCAGGCAGATGAAATATTATTTTGTGTGATTAGAAAGAGTGAGAAAAGGCCGATATTTCGGTGATATCAGCTTTATCATAACACTTTGATAAGTTGACTAAAACTAGGAAAAACCTCTCTGAATGTACGCCTAAGCTTTATGAAATGGACCCAATACGAAATAGGTAAGGGACATTTATTTTTTTTGTCCTATCTCAGTCTTACTTATTTTGTGTAGTTAGATTTTAAATATATTCAATTTTAACTGAGAAATGGTCCTTCGACAAAGAGTTTGAACCACTTATGCAGCAATTACAATAGGGTCACTATGTA
>JAAEPP010000342.1 GCA_024232495.1 Flavobacteriaceae bacterium | reverse complement strand
AAGTACAACTAACAAGCTAATAAATAAGGACAAAAAACAGTTTGCTGTTTTCGTCCCTCAACATTTTAGCAAACAATTTTTTGCCCATTATTAGGGCGTTATATTCCACCACTTATTTAAATATTATCTTTGTTGTGGTGTTGGTTTTTTATTAAGTAGTTTTGTGCTTATTTCATTCTTTTATGTGGTAAGTTGTAGCGCAACAAAATTGAGTTGTATTTTTGGTTACTCAGTTTTCGCCTAATATCTTACGGTGAAAATAATAAGCAAAGTGTTAACGGCTCAAAGTTTACGGTCGGTGGCTTAGTGGTGGTTCGTTGTTAGCTCTACTCATTCCATCTAAGTAACTTTGTAGCTTTTTATACGCTCTGTGTTTACTAAAAAACTCAAATATAACAAGTAATTAAACAAGGACAAAAAACAGTTGGCTTTTGCTCCTTCGTCGCTATTTTAGCCAACAATTTTTTGCCTGTTAATTGGGCGTTAGAACTACCAATAAAATGGAGCGTATATGTCGAAATCTGTTGGTGAAATTTACAAAGAAATTGAGCACAAAAAACGGTTCAATACATATCTTCAAAAATTATTAGCTACATTAATAGATATTGTTATCGTTTTTGTTGTAATTGCCTTTTT
This sequence comes from Flavobacteriaceae bacterium, assembly GCA_024232495.1. Taxonomy (GTDB): domain Bacteria; phylum Bacteroidota; class Bacteroidia; order Flavobacteriales; family Flavobacteriaceae; genus Marifrigoribacter. The sequence continues at coordinate 686 of JAAEPP010000342.1, read as the reverse complement.
TTCATCTCACTTAATGGACGGTTCAGACTCCTTCTATTCTCAATCTGTTCGTTTTCTAATTCCATTTATACCTATTATCTATTTGGTCTTAATACCTGTCGGAAATGAAGCCAATACTGTTGGTAGGCATTTAATGAAATTATTCTACTTAGACTATAAAACGGAAAGTAAAATCACATTATCGCAATCATTTAAACGAGAAATACTCCAATTAATAACCTTAATTATTGCGTTTTTAAGCCCATTAATTTTGAGTGGTTGGGTCTTTGATTATATTTGGGTTCTAGGTGACAACATTTCACCTCAATGGACCTACGCAGCATTATACCTGACCATACCAATCTTCTTATTTTGGATGGCAGTAGATATTGTCACCATTAATCCGAGGAATAAAAATAGATCTCTTCAAGACTATATTGCTGGCACAATGCCTATGAGAGAGCTGTAGGTAGTTCTAACAAGTTACTCAAAAGGACGCAAAACGCTTGGCTTGCGCTCCTTCGTCGCTAATTTTAGCCAAGCATTTATGCGCCCATTAGTAAGGCGTTAAATTTGCCGAGCAAGCTCGGAGAATCATCACTCTCTATTCATTTTCTGGCAAATCTAACAGCCGTTCCAATGAATACTGGATAAGATAATAGTGCTGGTCTACTGTTATCTTATGAACGTGTCAACAGTTCATTGTT
>JAAEPP010000341.1 GCA_024232495.1 Flavobacteriaceae bacterium | reverse complement strand
ATTAAAATTTTTAAAATCAGATATTGGTTTTTTAGTCCATCTTTGATTTTGATTGAGTTTTCTGATTCGTTTAATTTTATTTTCATCCCTTTTTCAGTTTTCTTGGCAAATGTTGTACAACGGTCTCGTGTATGAGTAGTAGCGGATTTATTTGCGAATACTTTCAGTTGACAATATACTTAATAAAAAAGAAAAACGGTTTGAGTTTACACCCAAACCGCTATTACTTATACACATTGTTAGCCTTTCGTTTTTTTTAGTCTATTCAGTAATATTTCAAAAATGGTTTTTAAAAATTTATACTATATTTTAAGACTGGCAATAGTCCATTAAGTTCTGTCGTGGTTTTTGTAATCTTATTTGTTACATCATCATAAAAATAATCAGGAACAGTTTTATTAAGCCTATTCGTTACATTTTGAATATTGAGACCTAAACTATGTGTGGATTTCTTCTTATTCCATTGATAGTTTATACCTAAGTCAAGACGATAATAATCTTTTACTTTTTCTGTATATGGTATGGTAGAAAAAATTTCCGTTTGATTACTAATAGAAGCGGCTTCGTCTATAGCTGTAAATCGTTGTCCTCCCGTAAGGTTAAATTTCGCATTAACTCCCAAGGTTTTATTACTTTTATTTCCAATTTTAAATTCTTTTCCTGCCAAGAAATTGAACACATAATTTCCATTAAATCGCGTGTTGTAATAACTAGAATTCCCAATTTTATATTTAGAATCGTATAATGACAATGTAGTTAAGTAATAGAATCCTTTATTTAAAAAGCGTTCTAGCGTAAATTCTATTCCATAGTTTTTGCCTTTCCCATCATTAGTTAATGGTATATCTGTAATATTAAAAACATCGAATAGTTGGGCATTTATTACATTATAGCCTGTTTGTCCAGTGTTATCTACAGGTAGATTAAACAGGTTTTGGTAATAGGCTTCTGCTTTAAAATGCGTGTTTTTACTTAATCGCCAGTTATATCCCAACACATAATGCAATGCTTTTGATAATCCTAAATTTGTATTCAAAAATTGAGTATTAGCGTCTGCTTTCACAAGATAGGTAGACAAGCGTTCGGCTCTACTGTGCAAACCTGCACCAAAGCTTAAAGAGTGTTTGTTGTTTAATTTATAATTAAGTCCTAAACGAGGTTCTACAGCACTACTATTTGTTTTAGCAAAATGTAAAAAGTGCAATCCTGAATTCAATGTTAATTT
>JAAEPP010000340.1 GCA_024232495.1 Flavobacteriaceae bacterium | reverse complement strand
TTCAACAAGCGAAATAGCACTGTTTTTTAAATTATTACCCAACAAAACAAGCCTACTTGATCCAGGAAAACCATGACAGAAAAGCACTATTTTTTTAGCATTATTTATATCGCCATAGCATTCAAATATAATTTTACTTCCATCGATGTATAGTGAAAGTTCTGTTTTTTTAATAGTTTCCATCATACAAAATTTTGGTTGGTTTTTATATTCAGAATAGTTTATATTTTATGAGGTTAATGAGCAACTTGCTCTTTACAATTATTGGACTTTAAAATACAATGACATTGATTTATAATTTTATTGAATAATCATCCTAAAAAAAATATAGGCATTTAATAGCATAAAAAAAAGGGCAGGAAAGGAAGCCCAAAGAGAATCTTTAAGTCGTATTCTAACTAGTAAGCCTGCCATCATAAGCAAGGAAAGACCCAGCGAAGAAAATAACAAAATAAGCGGATATTTAAAACCTATAATTAACCCAAGAGCACCAATAAATTGCAAAATGATAACGAAAAGGCCAAGTTTTTGTAAGCCATAACGTATAAATTCTTTTTTCATATTTGGAGATACAAAATAAGAAATTACATAACAGATAAAAGACAGACTAGAAACGACTGCACAAATTTTAACTAGTTCCATTTAACTTGGACAGTTAAAATAGGCCAATGCTAGACAAAAAATTAAAAGTACTAAAGACGGAAGTTTTTGGATAAAGGGATTCTTCATTTTAAAATGAAAATATTGAGCGCTAACCATAAATAAGCCCATCAAGATAGCGGGGATAAATATTAATGATTCATACCAAATTCCAACTACTAAAAGTGTAGCCAGCGATATTTTTGTGGCTCCCACCAAATTTCGAGTGGTATCACCTAGCCCAAACTGTTCAAACTCTTTCAAGACATTGTGATATCTAAAAACCCAAACATAGACTACTGATATGGCTACTGCGGATTGTAATACTAATTGTAATGTTTCCATTTGATTTTTTTAATGATGATATCTCAAAAATACAAAATGTTTAATAAAGAAAAGAATAAGGCGGAGAGTTCTGTAATTCATGAAATAAATTTAACTCTTATTTGCTATCTTTGAGATATAATAATAAAATCCTAGTATGACAGAATTTTTGCTTTATTTAAAATTGGGCTTGACGCACGTACTTGATTGGCAAGCTTACGACCATGTACTTTTTTTGATTGTATTGGTCGCAGCTTATAATTTTAGTAATTGGAAACGAATCATTATTTTGGTTTCCTTATTTACGCTAGGACATACAGTTTCTTTATTACTAGCAAATTTTAATATGGTTTCCGTTTCCAGTAAATGGATCGAGTTTCTTATACCGGTAACTATTTTAATTACGGCAATCTATAATTTAGGTACTTCTGGCAAAAATAATCGTAGTGAAAAAGTAGGTTTATTTTATTTTATTACCCTATTTTTTGGACTCATACATGGCTTTGGCTTCGCAACTTATTTTAAAATGATATCGGGAGGTAATGAAATTTTACCTCTTTTAGAATTTGCGCTAGGAGTAGAAATTGCTCAAATTATTGTAGTCGCTGCAGTATTGATATTGAATTTTCTTTTTCAAGTCATATTTCGATTTAGTAAACGTGATTGGGTACTAGTGATTTCCTCCATTGTTATAGGAGTCATTATACCGATGCTCCAAAATACTTGGCCACTCTAATTTATACAATATTTAACGCTCTTAAATTTTAATTATGTATGAAACCTTTTAAATTCGTTCCTAATCTAGTGCAATCTCACTTGTTCATAAAATGAAACCCGAAAAACAATTAAAATACGATAAAGCTTATCTAAAAATGGCCTTAGAATGGAGTCAACTGTCCTATTGTGATCGTAGAAAAGTAGGGGCTTTAATTGTGAAAGATAAAATGATTATCAGTGACGGCTATAATGGGACTCCTTCTGGATTCGAAAATATTTGTGAGGATGACGAAGGGTATACAAAATGGTACGTTTTACATGCAGAGGCTAATGCTATTTTAAAGGTAGCCTCCTCAAATCAGACATGCCAGGGCGCAACGCTGTATATCACCATGTCTCCTTGTCAAGGTTGTAGTAAGTTAATTCACCAGGCAGGAATTACACGTTTGGTTTACATAGACGAATATAAAGATACTTCTGGAGTCGAATTTCTAAAAAAAGCAGGCGTTCGTGTTACCCATATAACGACGCTATAATAACCAATGAATTTGTCCAATAAATATGTGCCTCTTCTCTTTGGATTTGCTATGGTTGTTGGTATTTTTTTTGGGGCTCTTTTAAATTTTGATACTTCGGAAAAAATATTTGCTTCTAATTCAAAAAAAGACAAACTCAATCGCTTAATTGATTACATAGATTACGAGTATGTTGATAAAGTGAATACGGACAGTATTGTGGATGTTACTGTTAATGGAATTCTTGAAAATTTAGATCCTCATTCCGTTTATATTCCTGCAAACCTGTATCAAGAAAGTGTAGACGATATGCGTGGTAATTTCGTGGGTATAGGAATTCGATTTTATGTATATAAAGACACCATAGCTGTTATTAAAACAATACCTGGTGGTCCAGCAGAGCAAGCAGGGATCTTAGCTGGAGATCGTTTGTTATATGCTGACGATCAACAACTTTTTGGTAG
>JAAEPP010000339.1 GCA_024232495.1 Flavobacteriaceae bacterium | reverse complement strand
TAACATAGGTCAGCCAGTGTGTATGTGACATTCTAAAGTCAAGGTCAACAGGGATTGAGCAAGCTGCATTGGCTTTCTATAGGGCTCTCACTCCCAAAGTAGCAACCTTCCCTCGATAGCTCAGTTGGTAGAGCGGTTGACTGTAGTTGTGAGTGCCAGACATCCATAGGTCGCTGGTTCAAATCCGGCTCGAGGGAGTATTTTTAGGCAACAATTGAACTCACAACACTATCATATATTTAGAGCTTTCTTCCCCCACCTATTCCTCGATAGTCTAGTGGTGAGGATCTCCGCCTGTCACGTGGAAGGCCCGGGTTCGATTCCCGGTCGGGGAGTAAAAAAGGCCTGGACAGCCAAAATGCCTTTTTGGACAGCAAAAAGGCCCTGTTGGACAGCAAAAAACAGGCCTGGACAGCAAAAAAGTACTTTTTGGACAGCTAAAAAGCCCTGTTGGACAGCAAAAACAGGCCTGGACAGAAAAAAAACATCCAATTGCCTATTTGTTTCAGGGAAGAAGCAAAAAAAACATTGGCCATTAGGGGGATCGAACCCGTGACTTTCGCGTTATTAGCACGACGCTCTAACCAACTGAGCTAAACGGCCCTCGTTATTTCTGGGGCATAACTGACCCCTAGTGGAGACGGGTCTTGGGAAATCCACAATCAGACTGCAGGATGTCGCAAAGTTGGCACACAGTCAGGATGGCCGAGAGGTCTAAGGCGCTGCGTTCAGGTCGCAGTCCACATC
>JAAEPP010000338.1 GCA_024232495.1 Flavobacteriaceae bacterium | reverse complement strand
GTAGCTCAGCTGGATAGAGCACCTCCCTTCTAAGGAGGCGGTCATAGGTTCGAATCCTATCGGGCTCACATCAACCCTTCGTATCGCTACGAGGGGTTTTTGCTTATTAGCCCCTACTCCTATTGGGTTATGTTTGTCGATATACTCTTTTTTTTTGTTAAAATCAACTATAAAACAATCATTTCTAAATTGATTTCATTAAACCTTTTAACGATGATAAAGTACTTTTTAACAACAGTAAAACGTCATACAACTACATTTAAATCATTTTTTTCTTGTTTTATTAAATTAACTTATATACTTTTGTCCTGTAACAAATAATACAATATTAAAATAATAATGAAAAATCTACTTTATTTAATTTTAAGTGTACCAAAACTAGTAAGAGCTTTTTTCTTATACCATCTAAAGCTAAATAGCTCTAATGGTATAGAATTAAAATAAATAAAATCTATGAAAATTTACAAACTAACGCATCCAATAGAGATTGACAGGCTTTACAAAGAGGGTAAACTTTCCCTAAATGAAGCTGGTCAATTAATTGATAACTGGTTAAAATCTACAAAGGAAGAAAAAGAACCTTTATTGAATGTCAATTAAAAACAAAAAAAAATGAAAAGATCAGCAATCGAGTTTAACAAATTGATGTCGCAAAATGAAATCATAGCCTCCGTACGACAATTTATGGATGAAGATGAAAGATTAAAGGAACGTAAGGATTGGAGTAAATCCAAACTATTTAATCACTTAAACCATTCTATTGACATTTATAAAAAATTAAAAAAAGAATTAGTTGATTTGGATAAAGCTAGCAACGAGCTTACTAAGTTAACAAGAGAAAAACAAGTGATTGAATGTGACTATTACATTGCCCTGTGCGAAGAAGAATTACAAGATATCATCAATAAAACAAAAACTTTAAAAATGTGTTAATATTATAATTGTTTGTTTTGAAAGTTGAAAAGCATCCTCATTTTTGGGTGCTTTTTCTTTAAAAAATAAATTAGATTGTACACTGTTATAAAACAGTTAATATTTTTTTATTTAATTACAATAATTTTAAATTTGTATCAATTAGTTTTAAAAGACCTATGCATAAAATAATCTATATATTTATTACAATAATCATTCTTGGTTGTACTGCTGATAATGAAAATTCAGATATCACTCAATTTTGTTCTGATGAATCTAAAGTTTATTTAGACGATAATGGTATAACCATAAAAGCCTGTGAGGATGCTAGTATCGGCGAAACGGGAATTATTGATGGTGTTATATATACGATAGTTGATGAATTAACATTGAGAAGTATGGTAGATTCTGATTTAGATGTTACTAAAGTGGTAACCTCACGAATTACGAATATGCGAAGTATGTTTAAACTCGTGCCAAACTTCAATCAAAACATTAGCTCTTGGGATGTAAGTAATGTTACTGATATGGAAGCTGCGTTCAAAAACACTACAAACTTTAATCAACCCATCGATACCTGGGATGTTAGTAATGTAACCTCTATGAAAAGAATGTTTATGGAAGCGCAAGCCATAAACCAGGATCTAAGTTCCTGGAATGTCATTAATACTGAAAATTGTTTGAATTTTTATAAAAATGCTACACAATGGGTATTACCAAAACCCAATTTGGATCCAAGTTGTTTAGAGTAAAAATTCAAAAAAATTAATTTAAGATAAATAATTGCATTATATTTAACTAAAAAAAAAATGGGCGTAGGAGGATTATTGATATGGACTATAGGTTTTATCCTAATTATGGTGATTGCAATTGTCATAAAAGAACACTAAAATCAAACATTAACAAGTTACTCATCAATAAATTATAATTGAATTATAGTATCAATTTTTAACGTCAATTATTTTTTTATTAATAAATAATTACTAAAATCTTTCCCCGATCGCATTTCTACATAATTAGTAGCATTTCGATTAATTGAAAACTTTTTAAAAAATAGTAATCGTACAGTATGAACCTCTCCCAAAAATTTAGCAATTAAAAAAATTTTTTTAAATTTTAAAAAAAATAGCATTTAAAAACCACTAACAATGAAAAAAAAGATTGAAAAAGAAAAATTAACAACTATCTTGTCTGACGAAAAGGTATTTAGAAAAGTTATTATCGAACAAAATAATATTATAGTTGAGTTACTCACTCAAATCGCTATGTCCCAACGAAATTCATTAGCAGACGGTTTTGTGGTTAGTATGAAAAGTAAATATTTAAAAACGATGGAAACATTAGCAAATGAAGCAATTGAAGAAACCACATAGGTAGAAAAATTCCTGTTTAGCCTTAACATAGATTTAAAAACTATTTATCCGGCAACAATTCTTTAATAACTACATTAATCATTGCTGCTAATTCAAAATCTTTATCGGTTACCCCACCTGCATCATGCGTAGTAAGACTAATATTTAAAACATTATAAACATTAGACCAATTGGGATGATGATTTATTTTTTCTGCCATCAAAGCTATTTGTTTCATCACAAAAAAAGTATCTTTGAAATCGTTGAATTTATAGCTAGTTTGGATTGCTTTATTTTGGTAGGTCCAATTAGGGATTTTTTTAATTTTTTTAGATATTTCAATTTCTGTTAGTTTTTTCAAAATAGATAAATTTTTTATATAAATATAACATTAACATTACAACTCTTCCCCCATGAAAAACTATATTTTTGCGCTTTTTTTTATTTTATTTACCTACAATCTTCAATCCCAAGTTCTTATTGCATTGCTACTAGGCGATAAACTAAATAGTGGAAAAATTGAATTTGGATTGGATGGTGGTTTAAATTATTCATCTATTTCGAGTTTAGAAACCGATAATTTTAAACGTGATTTTAATTTAGGTTTTTATTTTGATATCAAATTAAAAGACCATTGGTATTTTAATACAGGAGTGTTAGTGAAATCATCCCTTGGTGTTGATCAATTAACCACTGCAGATGTAGCACAGTTAGGGGGAGATTTTTCATACTTGGTGAATGCTGACAACGGTGAATTTACTCAAAAAATTAGTTATTTTTTGGTTCCAACTTTAGCAAAATACCGGTTTGAAAATCAGTTTTATCTTGAAGGAGGTCCTCAATTTGGGGTGATGTATAAAGCATTTATTGAATACAATTATGATATTGACGGAAATTCAGCACGAATTAGAGAGGACAACAAAGATTTTGTAAATCGTATGGAAGTCGGAGCCGTAGCTGGTATGGGTTATCGATTATTAAAAGGTTTAGGATGGACTATTGGGCTAAGATATCATTATGGGTTTACCAATGTTTATAAAAATAATTCCAATGCTAAAAACAGTTCGTTATTCTTAAAAGTTAATATTCCTATTGGAGTTTCAGAAGACAAAAAAGACGCAATTGATAAGATCAAAGATGCTAACAGGAAAAAGAAAATGGAAAAGAAAGAAGCGCGTAAATCAAAAAAAAATACTCATTAAATCACAATTTATAAAAAAAAGCTACTTATCATAAATTGATTTTTACGTAATGTTTAATGTTTTTATACTCAATTATTGAATCTAAAATGTAGCATATTTATTTTTCTAATTCCAGTATTTATATTTTCTCAAGAGAATTTAATACTCGAGGATAGTATACCTAATAATTCTAAATTTATAGAAGACTATTCCAATCAATTAAATATCAAATTTGATGTGACTAACGACAGAGTTAGTTATTTTATTCCTTTCGAAACAAGTCAGGCTGAAATTAGATCTAACTTAAATATTAGTTATGGTTTGGTATTTAGTTATAAATTTCTTTCGGTGAGGTTAGGAATGAGACCAAAATTATCAGAAAATGAACTTAAAAATAAAGGAAAAACAGATCGTTTTAGGCTTCGTGTTAAGTTTTTATTTGATAATTGGACGCATCGTTTGGAATATAATTATACCCGTGGATTTTATATTGAAAACACAAGTGAATTTGAAAATGATATAAAAAATTCAAATTTTAAAGTTCAATTTCCTTATTTAAGAACTAATATCCTCTCTGGTTCCAGCAACTATAAGTTCAATGGAAATTATTCTATGAAAGCTTTAGAATCGAATACAGAAATCCAATTAAAAAGTACAGGGACTTTTTTAGCTGGTTTTAATTATGCATTTTACTTTGTGAATGGAACGGATAGAATAAAATTAGAAAATCAAGAACTACTTCAAAGAACTTCCTACAACGATTTTTCGGGGTTTAGTCCTGTTTTTTACATAGGATACCACTATACATTCGTTTTTCACAATTATTGGTATTTAAATGTATATTTAGATCCAGGTATTGGTTTCGATTTTTATCAAAACAAATTTAACAATCAGGGAGAAAGCTACGATAACCTAAATACAAATGTTTTTTTTCAAGTTAAATCTGGCTTTTCTGCAGGGTATAACGGACGTAAAATTTATTTTGGCGGAACTTTTAAATACAATTATAATTCTGACAAAGTAGAAAATAATACCTTGGGATTACAACCTATAAAAAATAGTTTTCATTTATTTTTTGGCTATCGATTTAAAGCACCTAAACAAGTTACTAAGCCTATTAAATATATTGAAGAAAAAGTGCCAGTATTAAAACAAAACAATATTTAATTTTAGGCTAAAAATTCAAAAAAACATAGAAAATTTACTATTGGGGGTATTCTACTCTTAGATGGTACATATTATTAAGTTTCTTTTTTAAAACTTTTTTAATTTTTTGAATTTCTTTCAGCGTGATATTGGCATTTAAAAACTGGCCTTGATTTAACTGATTGTCAACAATATTTTCTACAAAAGAATCTAATTTAGACGACGTAGGTTCTTTCAAACTTTTACTAGCAGCCTCAACACTATCTGCCATCATTAGTATAGCTGTTTCTCTTGAAAAAGGAGTTGGACCTGGATATGAAAAATCTGCCTTATTAACCTCTCCTATTTTCTCTGACTCTTTATTATAAAAATAATACACTAAGCTTGTTCCATGATGTGTTCTAATAAAATCAATGATTCTATCAGGTATGTTATTTTTTTTAGCAATTTCAATACCATTAATTACATGATCAATAATAATTTCTGCGCTTTCCTTGGGGTCCAAATCATCATGTGAGTTAACTGAAGAAATTTGATTTTCAGTAAAGTAAGTAGGTTGCACCATTTTACCAATATCATGATATAGTGCTCCTACACGAGTTAACATAGCGTTAGCACCAATTTCATTGGCTGCTGCTTCAGCTAAATTAGCAACATTTAGCGAATGATGAAATGTTCCTGGTGCTTTATTAGAGAGTTCTTTTAGTAATTTTGAGTTAGTATCACTTAATTCTAGTAAAGAAACGTCGGATACCAAACCAAACATCTTCTCATAGATATATATTAAAGGGAAAGAAAATAAGGTTAATAGTCCACAGAGGATAAAATACATAAAATAATCCCATTGGATCAATTCTACATTTCCTTCTTGAATAATAAAAAAGGCAAAGTAACCAAGTATATACACAAAGGTTATCTGACCTACCGATATAAATAAATTTGCTCTCTTGTATAATTCGGATACTGTCAAAATAGTAACCATTCCAGCTATTGTTTGTAAAAACAAAAACTCAAAACTACTAGGAACAGTAAATCCTAATAATAAAATAGTGAGTACGTGTACAAACAAACCCAATCTTGCATCAAAAAAAGCTTTAAGAATCAAGGGTAGAATACATAGAGGAGTTATATAAACTAATTTAGCATCGTATTTAACTACCAAAGAAGTAACGAATATCATTAAAACAACATTAAATAAAATAAATGTCATTTTATTATTGTCTTTAAAAATTTCTTTTCTGTAGTTTTTCATAAATAAAAATAACATCAAGAAAACAAGTGAAATTAAAAGCGAATATCCTAATAATAACCAATTGTAATTAGATTTACTCCATACTTGTGACTGAAAAACTGCTTTGTAAGAATTTAATATTTGAAATTTATTTCCTTCAACAACCTCCCCTTTTGCTATAATTCTACTTCCTTTATCTATTACCCCCCGGTTTGGATTAATTTTTTCTATTCTAGATAAAACGATAGATTCTGTTAATTTACTATCTAAACTCACATTAGAAATTACGGCGTTTAAAAGTAGCTCTTGTAAAAAAGGAGATGGCTTCTCATTAATTCCATCAATCATTGTGCTAATTATATTATTTAAATCACCAAAATAAATTAATTGATTATATGCTATTTCCTGTAGTTCGTTTCCCTTTTTTAAATAAATTATTTTTTCTGGAGGGAAAGAATATTTTTCGTTTGTTATTCCGTAAGTATACAATTCATCAATAATTGAAACGCCTATTAAAGAATTATTGGCATTTACAGAACCAATAATTGAATCATTTTTTTTCAAATAGGATAAAAACAACGATTTAGAAGTAGCTTTTTTTGATATGTCGACTTCAAAATAAGGTGTGTTATCCTCAATAATCATTTTTTTCTCTTCTTCAATGGATGCATCACTTTTTTTGATGGTAAAAGAAAATGGCGCATACAGATTCTCATATTGCCAGGGTTTACCTTTCTGAAAATTATATTTGAATTGCCCTCCCTTTGGCAGTAAATACATGATTAAACCAGTCGAGAGTACAAACAATAATACCTTATATATAAAAGATTGATTTTTTGTAAAAGAAGTAAAATAGTTTTTCATCAATATCTATTTCCTGATAGTTGGTATAAATATCGTTTGTTTATTTACAATTACATAATTATCTAGAAAGATTTTTTAATATTAAATGCTTAAATTTGCACTCAATAAAATCAAGTCTAAAAACTCTTATTTAAATGAATAAAAAAGTTGTTGTAGTGAGTGCAATAAGAACTCCCATAGGGAGTTTTATGGGAAGTCTGTCATCTTTATCAGCTTCTAAGTTAGGTGCTATAGCTATTAAAGGCGCTATGGAAAAAATAAATTTAGATCCTTCCTTAATTGATGAAGTTTATATGGGAAATGTTGTTCAAGCTGGAGTTGGACAGGCTCCTGCAAGACAAGCTGCTATTGCTGCTGGTATTTCTGATTCAGTTCCTTGTACTACTGTAAATAAAGTTTGTGCTTCTGGAATGAAAGCTGTCATAAATGCTGCTCAAGCTATTGCGTTGGGAGATGCTCAAATTGTAATTGCTGGAGGTATGGAGAGTATGAGTAATATTCCGCATTACCTTCATCTAAGAAATGGACACAAGTTTGGATCAAAAGAAATGGAAGATGGCATGCAAAAAGATGGATTGGTTGATTCTTTTGATCAAGAAGCAATGGGAGTTTTAGCAGATTTATGTGCCTCTGAATATCAAATAACACGTGAAGAACAAGACAATTTTGCTATAGAATCCTACACTAGATCACTTAAAGCCTGGAAAGAAGGAAAGTTTAGTGAAGAAGTGATACCTGTTGAAATTCCGCAACGAAAAGGAGCACCTATTATATTTAATGAAGATGAAGAATATAAAAATGTGCGTATGGAAAAAATTCCAAACCTACGCGCAGTCTTCACTAAAGAAGGTACTGTAACTGCAGCTAACGCATCTACTATTAACGATGGTGCTGGAGCTATGATTTTGATGAGTGAGGAAAAAGCCTTAGAACTAGGTTTAACACCCTTAGCAACTATAAGAAGTTATGCAGATGCAGCTCAAGATCCAAAAAGATTTACAACTTCGCCAGCAAAAGCTTTACCCATCGCATTAGAAAAAGCAGCTTTAAAAATAGATGACATCGATTATTTTGAATTGAATGAAGCATTTGCTGTAGTAGGGCTTGCAAACATGAAACTTTTGGGAGTGGACAATTCGATTGTAAATGTTAATGGCGGTGCAGTATCCCTAGGCCACCCCTTGGGTTGTAGTGGCGTTAGAATATTAATTACTTTAATTAATGTTTTAAAACAGAATAACTCCAAACTTGGTGCAGCTGCTATTTGTAACGGTGGTGGTGGAGCTTCAGCGATGATATTAGAAAGAAATTAATTTCACATCTATAATTAATGAATTACGGACTCTGTAACCTAAATATTGTTCCATTACGAATAGAAGATTCTGATTGTAGTGAGATGGTTTCACAAGTACTCTATGGTGATTTATTTGAGGTTCTTGAACTCTCCGAAAAGTGGTGTAAAGTTCGTTTGGTTGACGATCAATACGAAGGTTGGATCGACAGCAAACAATATAAAAAAATTTCGCCCTCTGAATTTCAAGAATTGAGTCAAAAACCTCCAATGCTTACGACTCATTTATTAGATATTATAACTACAGCAACCAATACGCTTTTACCTATTAGTATTGGTAGTAACACTGCAATTTCAAAATTTTTAAATCATTCTTTTGAGGGCTCAACTACTTCAAAAAAACTAAACAAATCGAACCTTATAGAATTTGCGCAAATGTATTTAAATAGCCCCTATTTGTGGGGAGGAAAAACACCTTTTGGGATTGATTGCAGTGGTTTTACACAAATGGTTTACAAACTGTGTGGATATCAATTGCTAAGGGATGCAAGTCAGCAAGTAACTCAAGGAGAAGTTTTAAGTTTTATAGAAGAAAGTGAAGCTGGTGATTTAGCTTTTTTTGATAATGAAGAAGGAGAAATTGTACATGTTGGGATTTTATTAGACCACAATCATATTATTCACTCTCACGGAAAGGTGCGAATAGATCAATTAGATCATTCTGGAATTTTTAATATCGAAAAACAAAAACATACTCATAAACTTAGAGTCATCAAACGAATGATATAAAAAAAGCTTCTATTTGTTATAGAAGCTTTTTTTACTAAAAATAAATATTGAGTTTAGTTTTGATCTAATATAAGTCCCATTTCCTTTTCTTTTGCATCCATACTTAAAAGACCATAGATTCCTTTTAGAGTTCTGACAATATCCATTGAATCTGGGCGTAGTCTTGAGGCAGATTCTAAATATGGTAATGCATCACTATATAATTTATTCTTTTCTTCTTTTAGAACATCATAACGATCATAATCAGCATTAGAAGTCCCAAGACTATTCATTTCATCAATAATTGCTCTTTCACCATCAAGTATTAATTGAGCTTTATTAATTAAAGCTTCCGCATAGTCGGGATTGAGTTCAATTGCCTTAGAATAGTATTCCATAGCTTCCTTTTTTTCACCATTCCTTGCGCTTGCAACACCTAAATTATAATATAAATCAGGGTTATTTGGATCACTTTTGATAAGTTCATTGATAATTTTTTTATAGTTTGTCATATCACCACTGGTGTAATATAACTCTGCTTCTGCATACATTAAGTTTTTATCGTCAGGAGATGCTGCTCTAGCTTTCTTCATTAACTCGGTAGCTTTTTCTTTTTCTCCTTTATCTAAATATATAAAGGTCATATTTTTTAAAATAGTTCCTTTTTTGGATTTTGTAAATTTACTTCTAGGAATTACATACTCACCCTTTTTTATCATTAGGTCTCTTTCGACTTTTGAAGAAAACTTTGTTTCTTCCTTAGTGCCTTTTTTAGTGGCATAAAACTCTTCCGCAATTCCAGTATAACCAATTTCCATAAGTTCCTCATAACGTTTTATAGCTAAATCGTAGTCTTTTCCGTCTGTAGCTAAAGAAGCTGCATAATATAAAAATATGGTATCATTTTTTCTCAAGGTATAACCTCGATAGATTTTTTTAGAACCTTCGATATACGCTTGATTCTTTTGGTCTAACTGAGCACTATTAATAAGAGCAATTCCTACCTCTTCTAAACCTATGTTTGCATCAGCTGCATATTTACTATTTTTATTGAGGGACAATACGTTTTCAAAAGAATTTGCTGCTGTATTTAATTTTTCAAAATCGTTATCAGCAGCCCCTAAATAGGCTTGTCCAAGTATTAAACTGTACTGTTCTTTGATTACAGAATCGGCTTTATCTACCAAACTCTCAATGGAAGCTAATATGTTGATTGCCTCAGTAAAATTTCCTGATTTGATTGATTTTTGAGCAGTTTTAATTTCTTTTTTCTGAGCAAATGTAATCGCAGAAACTAGTAATAAACCTATTACTATAAATTGTTTTTTCATTGTTATTTTGTTTTTTTATTCTTTATTCTTCTTCTTTGGTTATATCAGAATCGTTAATTTCATTAGGGTTATTTTCTTGGACGATTACATTACCATCTTCATCGATTTCTATATCATCATCATCGGACATAACTTTTGCTACTGCTGCTATGGCATCTCCATCTCTAACTTTAATTAAACGCACCCCTTGGGTAGCTCTTCCCATTACTCTTAAATTATCAACCTCTAAACGAATAGCAATTCCTGATTTATTTATAATCATTAAATCATCACTATCAGTTACATTTTTTATAGCTACTAAAGAGCCCGTTTTTTCTGTAACACTTATAGTTTTTACTCCTTTTCCACCTCGATTGGTAATTCTGTAATCTTCTAAACTTGATCTTTTTCCATACCCATTTTCTGAAACCACCAGCACATCAGACTCAGATTCATTGATAGTAATCATACCGATAACTTCATCATTATCACTATTCAGTCGAATACCCCTAACACCTGAGGCATTTCTACCCATAGATCTAGTTTTTTCTTCTTCAAAACGAATCGCTTTACCAGACTTAACAGCTAACATAACCTGGCTATCACCTGTGGTTAATTTAGCTTCTAACAACTCATCGCCATCTTTGATAGTGATAGCATTAATTCCATTAGTTCTCGGGCGGGAGTATTGCTCTAGGGAAGTCTTCTTTACCTGACCATTTTTGGTAGCCATAATTACATAATGACTATTAATATATTCTTCATCTTTTAGATCTTGTGTACAGATAAAAGCTTTTACTTTATCGTCTTGACCAATATTAATCAAGTTTTGAATAGCTCTACCTTTTGATGTTCTCGTTCCTTCGGGAATCTCGAATACACGCATCCAAAAGCATTTACCAGTTTGGGTAAAAAACAACATGTATTGATGGTTGGTACCAACAAATAAATGTTCTAAAAAGTCTTCATTTCGAGTAGACGAAGCTTTTGCTCCCACTCCTCCTCGATTTTGTTTTTTGTATTCAGTTAAAGAGGTACGTTTTATGTAACCTGCATGCGAAATAGTAATTACTACTTTTTCATCTGGTATAAGGTCGGTAATACTAACATCACCACCAGCGTACTCAATTATTGATCGGCGCTCGTCTCCGTATTTACTTCTAATTTCATAAAGCTCGTCTTTGATAATGGACATTCTTAATTCCTTACTAGCTAGAATGTCTTTATAACCTTGAATGGTTTTCATTAACTCGTCGTATTCACTACGTAATTTATCTTGTTCAAGACCCGTTAATTGTCGAAGTCTCATTTCAACAATTGCTTTAGCTTGAATTTCAGTGAGTTTAAAAGCTTCAATAAGTCGCTCTCTTGCCTCGTCAGCATTTTTAGATGAACGTATCAAACGTATGACTTCATCAATATTATCAGAGGCAATTATTAAACCTTCTAAAATATGAGCACGTTCTTCTGCTTTATTTAAGAGATATTTGGTTCGTCTAACTACAACTTCATGTCGATGTTCGACAAAATAATGGATTAACTCTTTTAAGTTAAGTAATCGGGGACGTCCGTTAACCAGACATATGTTGTTAACACTAAAGCTAGATTGTAGCGCAGTGTATTTATATAACATATTTAAAACGATATTAGGAATAGCATCTCTTTTTAATATGTATACAATCCGCATTCCCTTTCTATCAGATTCGTCTCGAATATTTGAAATTCCCTCAATTTTCTTTTCGTTCACTAAATCGGCAGTCTTTTTGATCATGTCTGCCTTATTAACTTGATAAGGAATTTCAGAAACTATAATACATTCTCTACCATTAACTTCTTCAAACGAAGCTTTTGCTCGCATGACTATTTTACCTCTTCCAGTATGAAAAGCATCTTTAACACCCTCATATCCATATATAACTCCACCAGTTGGAAAATCTGGAGCTTTAACATGCTGCATTAATCCATCTATATCAATTTCGTTGTCATCGATGTAAGCCATCGTACCGTCTATTACTTCTGTTAGATTGTGAGGTGGCATATTGGTAGCCATCCCAACCGCAATACCAGAAGCACCGTTAATAAGTAAGCCTGGAATACGAGTTGGTAAAACAGTAGGTTCTTTAAGGGTATCATCAAAGTTTAATTGATGATCAACAGTATCTTTATCAATATCAGCAAGCATATCCTCAGAAATCTTTTGCATTCGAGCCTCTGTATAACGCATTGCAGCGGGACTATCCCCATCAATTGAACCAAAGTTTCCTTGTCCATCGACCAGCATGTAACGCAAACTCCATTCTTGAGCCATTCGAACCATGGCATCATAAACAGAAGTATCTCCATGGGGATGATATTTACCTAAAACTTCACCAACAATTCTTGCAGATTTTTTGTGAGCACCTGTTGCTCTTATTCCTAATTCGTGCATGCCAAAAAGAACACGCCTGTGCACCGGTTTCATTCCATCTCTAACGTCTGGTAAAGCACGTGACACAATAACTGACATTGAATAATCAATGTAAGCTGATTTCATTTCATCCTCAATATTGATGGGGATCAATTTTTCACCTTCAGCCATATATATTTATTTTTTTATTTTTAGTAGTAATTAGTAAAAAGCAAGATACATTAATTGCATATTTTTTAACATAAAAACAAGTCAAAAATTAACTATTTTATTAACAAATAAATAGGTCTAAAACGTTAATAACTATCTATGTTATTATTTTGAAATTTGTAAGTTTTGTATTGTAAAACTGGGATTTTTTGAAAGTATAAAAACAATTAAAATAATTAAAAATAATCATGTTTTTTTTGTATTTTCATTAGGACTAAATTTTTGACATTTTTGTATAATTAAATAGGGTACGTTTATTGTTTTTTATGAATTTATTTTATGGTTTAATAATTATTGATAAAAAATAGTTAAAGAGAATAAGTGGTTAAAAACAATCATTATATTTGTTTGGATTGCAGTAAAGAAATTGAATAACACTAAAATAATACTTGTCACACTTAGCGCCTAAATTTTGTTAAGTGTTTTAAATAAGAAATATAACTATGGATGATAATTTTTCACCGAGAGTAAAAGATGTGATTGCCTTCAGTAAAGAGGAAGCTTTACGTTTAGGACATGAATTTATTGGTACCGAACACTTAATGTTGGGATTGCTTCGTGATGGAAACGGCAAAGCAGTTTCGATTTTAAATACTTTAGATATCGATTTGAATCATTTGCGAAGAAAAGTTGAGATATTAAGTCCTGCAAATCCGCACACGGAATCCAACAGCAATGATAAAAAAAATCTACATTTAACAAGACAAGCAGAAAGAGCATTAAAAACAACTTTTCTAGAAGCTAAACTTTTTCAAAGCACTTCTATAAATACCGCTCATTTATTACTTTGCATATTAAGAAATGAAAATGATCCAACGACCAAACTATTAAATAAAATGAGAATTGAATATGATGGTGTCAAAGATCAATTTAAATCCTTAATCTCAAATGATGAAGATTTCCAAGACACTCCTACTTCAGATGCATTTCCAAATGAAGATTTACCAGCTGATCAGACAGGAAAAGAAAATCTGTTTACTGGAAGTTCAACTAAAACTAATAAAAAATCTAAGACACCTGTTTTAGACAACTTTGGACGTGACTTGACCTATTTAGCCACCGAAGGTAAGTTAGACCCTGTAGTGGGTAGAGAAGGAGAAATACAACGTGTTTCTCAGATATTAAGTAGAAGAAAAAAGAACAATCCCCTATTAATCGGTGAACCTGGAGTTGGTAAATCTGCCATTGTTGAAGGTTTGGCTTTAAGAATAGTCCAAAGGAAAGTTTCGAGAATTCTTTTTGATAAAAGAGTGGTTACGCTAGATTTAGCCAGCCTAGTTGCTGGCACAAAATACCGTGGACAATTTGAAGAACGTATGAAAGCGGTAATGAATGAAATTGAAAAAAATGATGATATCATCTTATTCATTGACGAAATTCATACCATCGTTGGGGCTGGTGGAGCTACAGGTTCCTTAGATGCATCTAACATGTTTAAGCCTGCTTTAGCAAGAGGTGAGCTACAATGTATTGGAGCAACAACACTTGATGAATACAGACAATATATTGAAAAAGATGGTGCTTTAGAACGTAGGTTTCAAAAAGTAATAGTAGAACCCACCTCCGTTGAAGAATCAATTGAGATTCTGCAAAACATTAAAGACAAATATGAAATTCATCATCATGTAACTTATACTGATGAGGCGATTCTTGCTTGTGTAAAATTAACCAACCGTTACATGACAGAACGCTTTTTACCAGACAAAGCTATAGATGCTCTTGATGAAGCTGGATCTAGAGTACATATTACAAATATTCATGTTCCAGAAAAAATATTACAAATTGAGAAACAATTAGAAGAGGTTCGAGATTTAAAAAACTCGGTAGTCAAGAAACAAAAATATGAAGAGGCTGCTAAACTGAGAGATGATGAAAAAAATCTTGAAAAAGAACTTTCCTCTGAACAAGAAGCTTGGGAAAAAGAATCACAACTGCACAGAGAAATTGTTTCTGAAGCTAATGTAGCTGAAGTTATTTCAATGATGACAGGAGTACCCGTCAACAGGATTGCTCAAACAGAAAGCACAAAGCTTGCTGCTTTACCCGAAAGAATCAAAGGAAAAGTAATAGGTCAGGATGACGCTGTTCAAAAGATAACAAAAGCGATACAACGAAACAGAGCAGGATTAAAAGATCCCAACAAACCGATTGGTTCATTTATATTTTTAGGTCAGACAGGGGTAGGAAAAACACAATTAGCTAAAGTATTGGCACAAGAGCTTTTTGATTCTGATAACGCTTTGATTAGAATCGATATGAGTGAATATATGGAAAAATTTGCCATATCTAGACTAGTTGGTGCCCCGCCAGGATATGTAGGATATGAAGAAGGTGGTCAATTAACTGAAAAAGTAAGAAGAAAGCCCTATTCCATCGTTTTACTTGATGAAATAGAAAAGGCTCACCCAGATGTTTTTAATATGATGCTTCAAGTTTTAGATGATGGGTTTTTAACTGATAGTTTAGGTCGTAAAATTGATTTTAGAAACACCATTATTATCATGACCTCTAATATAGGTTCCCGACAATTAAAAGATTTTGGTCAAGGTGTTGGTTTTGGAACTTCAGCTAAAACGAATCAAGCAGATACTTATGCAAAAGGAGTTATTGAAAATGCGCTAAAGAAAACATTTGCTCCAGAATTTTTAAATCGAATAGACGATGTTGTTGTTTTCAACGCGCTATCAAGAGAAGATATTCATAAAATTATCGATATAGAATTAGGTAAATTATATGCTAGAATTGACGGATTAGGCTACCAATTAAAACTTTCTAAAAATGCTAAAGATTTTATAGCAGACAAAGGATTTGATAAACAATACGGAGCTAGACCCCTTAAAAGAGCTATTCAAAAATATATTGAAGACGCCTTAGCAGAAGAGATTATTAATACGAAGCTAAAAGAGGGAGACAGTATTAAAATGGATTTGAATAAAAAAACCAACGAAATTGTTATAAAAATAACTGAGAAAAAGGAATCTAAATAGTAGCGAAACTAAAACAAAATTTTATGATCTATATGCAGAGAATCAAAAAATAAAATTGTTTTTTCGATGTCCTTTGCCAATACACGATCATTTTCAACCAGAGGAACTTCGTTACGGTAACTCTTAATAAAATTTTCTATAGGACTTGACGATTTTAAAGGGCTTCGAAACGACAAAGCCTGTGAAGCATTCATTAATTCTATAGCCAAAATTCGTTCGAGATTATTGACAATCTGTAAACATTTAGTAGCAGCGTTCGCACCCATACTCACATGATCTTCTTGTCCATTTGACGAGACAATAGAATCTATAGAAGCGGGAGTTGCAAGCTGTTTGTTTTGACTAACTATACTTGCTGCAGTGTATTGAGGAATCATGAAACCACTATTAATTCCTGGTTTTTTTACTAGAAAGGAAGGAAGATCTCTTAATCCAGCTATTAATTGATACGTCCGTCTTTCCGATATATTTCCTAATTCAGCCAATGCTATGCCCAAATAATCAAGAGCCATTGCTAGGGGTTGTCCGTGGAAATTCCCTCCTGATATAATCTTATCCTCTTCCATAAAAATATTAGGATTGTCAGTCACTGAATTAATTTCAGTTTTAAAAGTTTTTGTTGCAAATGCAATAGTATCTTTTGATGCTCCGTGCACTTGAGGAATACAACGAAAAGAATATGGATCTTGGATATTTTTATTTTTTTGATATCCTATTTCGCTACCCTCTAATAAATCTAAAACTCGTTCAGCAGTAATTACTTGACCTCTATGAGGTCGAACTAAATGTACAAGCGGATCGAAAGGACTCATATTACAATTAAAAGCATCGATTGAAACACAAGAAATTAAATCTGATAAATAGGAAAGTTTATGACTTTTTAATAATGAGTAAATTCCATAAGCGCTCATAAATTGAGTACCGTTTAATAAAGCAAGCCCTTCCTTTGCTTCTAGATTAATTGGTTCAAAGTCAAGTTTTTTTAAAATTTCTTTAGAGGGGCAAATTTCATTTTGATAGTACACCTCTCCTTTTCCAATTAAGGGTAAAGCCATATGAGCAAGTGGGGCTAAATCGCCCGAGGCTCCGAGACTACCTAATTCATAAATAAGTGGAACGATATCTAAATTATAAAAATCGATTAAGCGTTGTACTGTCTTTAACTGAACTCCACTGTAACCATAACTTAAAGATTGTACTTTAAGTAATAACATTAATTTGACAATTTCTTTGGGCACTAAATTACCAGTCCCGCAGGCATGAGACATTACAATATTTTCTTGGAGCTTAGCTATTTCATCGGATGCTATTTTTACATTGTAAAGTGAACCAAAACCAGTATTAATACCATAAATAGGTTGGCTATTATTTAATATTTTTTTTTCTAAATATTTTTTTGATTTTTCAATATTTAAAATTACTTTTTTTGATAATTCAAGGACCTTATGCTCTTCGATTATCGATTTAATTGTAGCTAGATCAAGTAACTCAGCACTTATATAATGAACATTTGGCATAGATTTAAATCAAAATTAAAAAACAAAAGTACTAATTCCTTGTTAAGAAAATGAGAATTTTTAAAACAGTATAAATATTATAGTACTTTTGCAAAATTAAATAATTAAATATTATGAGAAATATATTGCTGTTACTATTTGTTATTACTTTTATATCATGTGAAAACGATGATAAAATTTCCTTTATTATTATAAATGGTGAGTTAATAAATAACAATTCAAATACAGTAAATATTTCTGGTAATGGTTTTGAAAAGGAAATTTTTATTTCAGAAGATGGAAGTTTTTCTGACACCTTATTTCTTAAGAAAAATGACTATTATTTGTTGAGAATAGGAAGAGAAAGCACGCCTGTATATTTAAAACAAGGGGCCACATTGACATTAATGCTAGACATTGAACAATTTGATGAAAGTTTAACTTACTCAGGAACTATAGCTCCTGAAAACAATTATTTAGCAAAAAAATACTTAGTTTCTGAACAGGAGATGGCTTTTGATAAAGTATATATGTTATCGCAAGAGAAATTTATACTTGAAGTAAATAAAATTAACAAAAACTACATTGACTTGTTGAATGCTAGCCAAGGCATTTCTGAGGAGTTTAAACAGAAAGAGCAAAAGGAACTTAAATATGCTCACATCAATAATA
Source organism: Flavobacteriaceae bacterium (assembly GCA_024232495.1). Taxonomy (GTDB): domain Bacteria; phylum Bacteroidota; class Bacteroidia; order Flavobacteriales; family Flavobacteriaceae; genus Marifrigoribacter. The sequence continues at coordinate 12,104 of JAAEPP010000338.1, read as the reverse complement.
TCGAAAATTATGAACAATATTATCAATACTTAACTAAGGATTTAGATTTTAAAGCAGAAGAAACACTTTACAGAGACTATAAAGATTTTAATTTTAATGATACAGAAGCCTACGAATCTTCTAATGCCTACAAAAGATTGTTAGAAACTCATTATCAAAGAATTGCTCAAAATGAAGCTATTAACAATGGAAAAGATCTTACGCTTACTTTTCTTGAAACTATCAACAACAATTTCTCAGATGGATCAGTAAAAGAACAACTAATGTTCAACTATTTGCGTTATGGAATGAAAGCTAATGAAGCTCTAGAAAGTGTTTATAAGCTATATAAATCCTCTAATCAAAATTCTGACAATTTATCTAAGGTAACCAGTTCTTATAAGGTCTTGTCTAACCTAATACCCGGTAAAGCTTCTCCTAAATTTATTTATGAAAATTATATTGGCGGTATGACTAATTTGGAAGATTTGGCAGGTAAAATAGTCTATATTGATGTTTGGGCTACCTGGTGTGGCCCCTGCTTAAGAGAAATACCAGCTCTAAAAAGTTTAGAAAACGATTATCATAACAAAAATATAGCTTTTGTTAGTTTATCAATTGACGAAAAAAAAGACTATCAAAAATGGAGAACTATGGTTGCCGATAAAGAATTGACCGGTATTCAACTTATGGCAGACAATAACTGGAAATCTAGTTTTGTAACTTCTTATGGTATCAAAGGAATTCCAAGATTTATATTGATAGATGAGGCAGGTAATATTATAAATTCCGACGCTCCAAGACCATCGAATCCAGAAATACGTGGTGTTCTAGATGAGTTACTTTAATCATTTACTTTGCTAATTCCTTTAGTTTTTTATTCATTATAAAGAACCAAAGTGGTTGTAATAATGCAATTATCATCATTCCAGGGTAGCCTGTAGGCATTTGAGGACTGGATTCTATCGATTTAAGTAGTTGATATTTTTTACTCCCATTATAGTGATGATCAGCATGACGTGATAAGTTAAACATCATACTTCTTCCAATAATATGATCCGAATTCCAGGAATGATAATGTTTAACCTTTTCATATCTACCATGCTCATTTTTAGTTCTTAAGAGTCCGTAATGCTCAATATAATTAACGGTTTCTAAAAGCAATATTCCTATTAAGGCTACTAACAAATACGATAACAGGACCTTGAAACCAAAAATAAAATAAATAGATGCTATAAGTATAACATTCAAAATTGTGTAAAAAACCATCCTATTCTTTATAGAAAAAAGGAAATTATTAGTCGTTCGCATTCTTCTAATTTCTATTTTCCACGCCTCAATATAACTCCCAAAATGAGAACGAATCCAAAAGATAAATAGTAGTTCATTTTTTCTAGCTGTGGCAGCATCCTCTGGAGTGGCAACATTTAAATGATGTCCAGCATTATGATATGGTAAAAAATGGGTATTTAAAGAAGTTAATAGTAATAATTCGCCGAGATATTTTAAGCCGGTATTATTTCTGTGACCTAGTTCGTGACCAAGGTTGATTCCCGTGACTCCAAGCAAAATACCAATACTTGATATTCTACCATAATACTCTGTAGAACCAACTTCTGTACTATCAATAACAAAAAAGAATTTAATTAATAGAAACACGTGCAATGGAATAATTAAATAAATAATCCATTCGTAAAATGGATCCTGTTTCACCTGAGACTCAAGGTCTTTAACAATATTTGTAGCATCAGGTTGAAAGAAAAGTTCAATAAGTGGAACGAGACCAAAATAAATTAAAATTGGCAATAAAGTACTCCAACCATTGCTAATTAAAGAAATATAAACAAATAGCGGGAGGCTGTAAATAAATAAAAAATAATGTTTTTTCATGAATACTAGTTACAATGAAAATATACTATTGTCAGAGTACTAATATACTAAAATTAAGTGTTTTATTTTAACGTGACCCTACCTCCAATAACAAAACAAAATAATATATTTGTGATCTTAAAAATTGGAATTCTTTAAAAACTCTGTTTTAACAGTAAACTAAATATGATAAAAGAAATAGCATTATCTGAAATACATAAAGGGCTTGGAGCTAAAATGGTTCCATTTGCTGGCTACAATATGCCCGTTTCTTATGAAGGTGTGAATATCGAACATGAAACTGTTCGTAATAATGTCGGAGTTTTCGATGTATCGCACATGGGTGAATTTTTAGTTTTAGGCCCCAATGCACTTGAGTTAATTCAAAAAGTAACAAGTAATGATGCCTCTAAAATAGTTGACAACCAAGCTCAATACAGTTGTTTTCCAAATACTACTGGTGGTATTGTAGATGATTTAATCGTTTACCGAATTAATAATGAAAAATGGCTTTTAGTAGTCAATGCTTCCAATATTGAAAAAGATTGGAACTGGATTAACAGTCATAATAGTGTTGGTGCAGAAATTATAAATGTTTCAGAGGATTACTCCTTATTTGCAATTCAAGGGCCAAAAGCTGTTCAAGCGATGCAATCTCTTACTTCGATTGATCTAAATAATATAAAATTTTATCATTTTCAAATTGCTGATTTTGCAGGTGTAAAAAATATTATCATTAGTGCTACTGGTTATACTGGTAGTGGAGGATTTGAAATTTATTGTAAAAACAACGAAGCTGAACAAATTTGGAAAGAAATTTTTAATGCTGGTAATAATTTTAATATTAAACCGATTGGATTGGCTGCAAGAGACACCTTAAGACTTGAAATGGGATATTGTCTTTACGGTAATGACATTAACGATACTACATCGCCTATTGAAGCTGGTTTAGGCTGGATAACTAAATTCACTAAAAATTTTATTAATTCTGATAATTTATTAAAGCAAAAAGAACAAGGAACTCAACGAAGGTTAGTAGCGTTTGAATTGGATGAAAGAGGAATTCCACGACAAGGTTATGATATTTTAAATAATCAAGGAGATAAAATTGGTAAAGTAACTAGTGGAACCATGTCGCCTACATTAGCTAAAGGAATTGGAATGGGTTATATTCCAACTAATTTAAAATCTGTTGGCACGAAACTTTACATTCAAATACGTAAAAAAATAATTCCAGCAACAATAGTTAAGTTACCTTTTTACAAAGGTTTATAAAGTTTTAGACATCGTTGGGGAATAGAATTTTAATACTAGGAGCAAGCGGATTTATAGGTAATAAATTATACAAGGAACTTCTTCCCTACTTTGATGTATATGGAACCTTTAAATCACCAAATAAAGAATTTGAAGAAAACACTGTCATGTTTCATTTTGACATGAATAAAAACACTATTCAAACAATCTTAACAGAGGTTCAACCAAATTTTATAATATCTACTACAAAAGGTAATTACAAATCTCAACTTAGCCTTCATCAAGAATTATTAAATTATGTACTTGCAGCTATCGATTGCAAATTACTATACCTATCAAGTTTTAGTGTTTTTAACGCAAAAGGAAAATTTCCTAGCTACGAAGAAGATCCCCTTTCATCTAACACTATAGCAGGAAAATATAAAATAAAGCAAGAAAAGGCAATTAAGAAACTTCCCTCGTCAAAGTATGTAATTTTAAGATTACCAATGGTATTAGGAGTAAATTCCCCTAAAATAGTTCAATTAAAGGAAGCTTCTAAATACAATGCGGAATTTGAAATATTCCCTAATTTAGTTGTTAGTGCAACTACAATAAACAAAATAGCGCAACAAATTCATTACATAATTAATAAAAATTTAGAAGGTATATTTCATCTTTCCAGTAATGATATGATCCATCATTCCGAATTGTTTTATGAAATAACCGATAAGCTTGGATTAAAAAATGTGATCTTTAAAAAAATATACAGCTCCAACAAAGATAGCTATCTAGCTATACTCCCAAAACAAAATCTACTCCCAAAAAATTATCAAATAACTTTAAATGAAATTATTGATGATTGTGTATTGCAAGAAGCAATTGATTCTGTAAAAGAATAATTAATAAAAAAAGAAGAATTCGACTTTCCTTGGTGTTTTGGTGCATTTTTTTATTTTTGTAGAACTTAAAAAAATAATTATGGGAAGAGCGTTTGAGTTTAGAAAAGCGAGAAAAATGAAGCGTTGGTCTGCAATGTCCAAAGCCTTTACAAGAATTGGAAAAGATATTGTAATGGCCGTAAAAGAAGGTGGGCCCAATCCAGATTCTAACTCTCGTTTACGAGCCGTTATTCAAAATGCAAAAGCAGTCAACATGCCCAAAGATAATGTTGAAAGAGCCATAAAAAAAGCTACTGAAAAAGGTCAAGGAGATTTTAAGGAAGTTTTATTTGAAGGATATGCTCCACATGGAATTGCCATTCTTGTTGAGACAGCTACGGATAATAATACTAGAACGGTTGCAAATGTTAGAGCATGTTTCAGTAAGTGCGACGGTAATATGGGAACTTCTGGATCCGTAATTTTTATGTTTGATCATACGTGTAACTTTAGAATTAATCCTAAAGAAGTTGATTTAGAAGAATTAGAATTAGAATTAATAGATTATGGTGTGGAAGAAGTTTTTGAAGATGAAGATGGAGTACTAATTTATGCACCTTTTGAAAGTTTCGGAAGTATTCAAAAAGCATTAGAAGAAAAAGAATTTGAAATTTTATCATCTGGTTTTGAACGTATCCCTCAGGTAACGAAAAAGATATCTACAGAACAAGCAGCTGATGTAGATAAACTATTAGAAAAATTGGATAATGATGATGATGTCCAAAATGTATATCATACGATGGACGAATCGTAAGTTGTTTACAAAAAAAATTAAGTATACTTTTTTATCTTTCCAACACTACCAACAAAAAACTTTTTTAATATTTTTAAATCTGTTTCAATGTCACCAGAAGGGTAAAAAGGTTTATCGATAGTAATTGTTTTGGTTTTGTAATCCATGGAAGTTGCAATAATCGGAACTTTTGCTTTCAACGCTATATAATAAAATCCTGTTCGCCATTTGTCAACTTTTTTTCGAGTTCCTTCAGGTGACATTCCTAACCTAAATTCCTTTTTAGAGTCAAAAATAGAAGCTATAGCATCCACTTTATTATGATTTTTCGATCTATCCAATGGGGCTCCCCCAACCCACTTAAAATAATAGCCAAAGGGCCAAACAAACAATTCTTTTTTGCCAACAAAATTGACCATTACACCAAGAACTTTCCTTGAAAGTATCGCTATAACAAAATCAATCCAACTAGTGTGAGGAGCAACTATAATAACCGCCTTTTTAAGATGGTCTTGATTGAAATCTCCAGTGATTTTCCAACCCAAAATTTTGTAAAGTATGAATTTATAAATATTCATTTTTTTCGATAAATTAAATGCCCAATGTAATTCAAAACTCAGGCATTTTTTATTTATATTTTTTTTATTAAAAATTACATTTTTAGGTACATAGCTCTTACTTTTTCGCGCGTCATTATTTTTTTCCAATCTTTACCTAAAGCGTTTTCCCACAATGGTTCTAAACTTAAAGCTACATTGATCATGGTTTCCATCTGCTCGTCTGAAAGATTGGAACAAATTCCTTTAGGAATATCAATTTGATGCTTTTTAACCATTTTTTTAAAGATAGCAACTCCTTCAGGATAATAATCTTCTAGGTAATTAAAAACGATACAATTTCCAATACCATGTTTAGTTCCTAAAACAAACCCTAAACCATAACTCATTGCGTGAGCTACTCCTACTTGTGAATATGCAATACTCATTCCTCCATGCCAAGAAGCCATCATCAGCTTACCATTTTTTTCTTCAACTGTTAAGTTATTATCTTCCAAATAAACTTCTAAACACAATTCGTAAGCTTTTTCTCCATAGCTTTGGCTAAAATCGTTTAAAAAGGTTCCTTCTAAAGATTCAACACAATGTATGAAACAATCCATTCCCGTGTAAAACCATTGATTTTTTGATACTCCATCTAACAATAGTGGATCTAAAACTACTTGATCAAAGGTGGTATAATCACTATTGATTCCTAATTTTCGGACTGGACCCGACAACACACAAGTTCTGGAAACTTCAGCTCCAGTTCCAGAAATTGTCGGGATACCTACGTGGTATATTGATTTTGTTTTAATTAAATCCCATCCTTGATAATCTGCTGCACTTCCTTCATTAGTGAGCATTAATGAAACTGCTTTCGCTAAATCCATAATAGAGCCACCTCCTATTCCAATTATACCAGAAGGAAGTTCGCTAAACTCCGACAGTATATTTTTAACTAATACATCTACTTGAGTTGTTTTAGGTTCTTCTTTCGATGAGGCATAAATTAATTTATCATTATATTTTAATTCAATCCTATCAGCTATAGATCCTGGCTGATCAAAAATATCATCTACGATGAATATAAATGGAGCTTGTTTTTTTCTTTTTAAATCTAATATTGACGTTAATTGGTTAAAACTTCCTTTACCAAAAACTACTCTTGGCACCATTGGAAAATTCCTATATTCGTTGTTTACAGACATGAGAATGTGTTTGCTAATTATTTTTGCTTATTATTTTATTTGCTTTAAGTAAATCTTCTGGAGTATCAATTTCTACAGCATTTTTTGTCGTAGAAATGGCTAATTTTATTTTTTTTCCATATTCTAAATATCGAAGACATTCAATTTTTTCTGAAGCTTCTAGATTTCTCATTGATAGATGATAAAAGTCCATCAAAGCTTTTTTTCTGAAAGCATAAATACCCTTATGTTCGTAATATTCCATTGGAATATTACGATCTCTTGGATATGGTATCGGAGATCTCGAAAAATATAAGGCATAATTATTTTCATCGACGACCACTTTCACAAAATTAGGATCATTAACTTCATTCCAATCCGTCATTTTCGTCATCAAAGTTGCTAAATCAACATTAGTAGCGTCTTCACCATCAAATATTTTTAAAACCTTCTCTAAATCTGCTTTAGTGGTAAAAGGTTCATCGCCTTGAACGTTAACAACAATATCTACGTCCATGAATTCTATGGCTTCTGCAATTCGATCACTTCCACATTCGTGGTTTTTTTTACTCATAATCGCAAGTCCGCCATGTGCTTTTATTTCTTCAAATATTATTTCACTATCAGTAACCACATAAACTTCGTCGAAAAGCTGCGTTGCTTTTATCGACTCGAAGGTACGAGCTATTACAGATTTACCACCTAAATCTTGCATTAATTTACCGGGAAATCTAGTTGCAGCGTATCTTGCTGGTATCATTGCTATTTTCTTCATTTTCAGAAAATCTACATTAAAATTTATTCAAAAATATAAAGATTATTTGTGTGAATACTGATTTATTTAAAAGTATTTGGTTCAAGTTCTAAAAAAATCGTCTTTAAATCCAATTAGATATAGTTTTTTTTTAGCCCTGGTGATTGCGGTATAAAGCCATCTTAAATAATCCTTATCGATACCGTTTGGTAAATAAGGTTGTTCTACAAATACGGTGTCCCACTGCCCGCCTTGTGACTTATGGCAGGTAATTGCGTAAGAAAACTTAACCTGTAAAGCGTTAAAATAAATGTTTTTTTTGACCGATAGAAATTTTTTGTATTTAGAGGTTTCATGCTCATAATCTTTTAAGACCTCCTGATATAATTTATTCGAATCCTCAAATGATAAAGAAGCTATTTCTGACGATAGCGTATCTAAAATTAAAACGGTTTCAAAAGCAGCCATTCTGGGATAATCAATCATTTTGACGTAAACTGTTGCAAATTTAAATCCATATAATTCTTTGATACTGTAAATTTCTAATATTTCAATAATATCGCCATTGGCTATAAACCCAGCTTCACTTGTAGTTTCTAACCAAAAGTAATTGTTTTTAACTACCATAAGATGGTCTCCGACAGACAATTCCTCCTCTTTATACAAAATTCTACTTCTAATATTCTGATTGTACAAAAATGCTCTTTTATTTGACCTAACAATGAAAACGCTTTCTTCGTCTCCAGAATTTAAATAACTGTCTTCAAGAGCACTCATCAATTCCTGACCGTCATAAGGTCTAATTATATCAGGAAAATTTTCTTTTTCAAATTTAAACGTATCATAAAATTCATCTTCTAAACTTTGTCTTATAATAGAGGCGTTCCATAAAATCCCACTTCCCTTTTCTTGACGAACAACCTCGTCCAATTCAATGGTAACAACTTTTTTGTTAAAGTAGTTTTCTAAGGTCGATTTGTCAAGGGCTGGGCTGATATCTAGTTTAATTGGAGGGAGTTGCGCAGTGTCACCTATTAAAATTAATTTACATTGATGACCGCTGTAAACATATTGGATTAAGTCACTTAATAATGATCCTTTATCAAATAATATCGAATCAGGACTAGTATCTGGAATCATTGAAGATTCATCAACTATAAATATTGTGTTTTTATGCTTATTTTTTTGAAGTGAAAAAGAGATTCCTCCTCCTTTTTTAGATTTAGGATAGTATATCTTTTTATGTATTGTAAAAGCCTCTTTATTTGAATAGTTACTTATCACCTTAGCGGCACGGCCTGTTGGTGCTAATAAAACTAGATTCTTATTAATTTTCAAACTATTTTTAACTAATGTTCCAACAATTGATGTTTTTCCGGTACCAGCATAGCCCTTTAGTAAAAATAATTCCTCATAATTTTGACTTAATAAAAACTTAGAGACCATATGTAAGGCACTATCTTGCTTGACAGTAGGTTCGTGAGAAAAATCTTTTAATAAATCTAAATAAAAGTTAGTAGTATGCATTATTTCATTAGCTATGAGGCATTAAATATAGCTATGTTTTTTTCAGAAATTACTTTTACGGTTAAAAAAAAATTGTAGATTTGCGTTAAACCATTTTTTTAAAAATCAAACCTTAATATAAACTATGATTTTAAATATTATACTCGGCATTTTAGTTTGCGTTGGACTAATCTATTTAATGGAAAAGTATATTCCATTAAAGTTTAATCCTACCATATCGATTTTTCTTTGGGTTGTTATCTTGTTTTTAGGGTACAGTCTATACAAATCTATTATAGGACCTGTAGAATTTAACAAAGTAAAACAGGTTAGATACGCAAAAGTGATTGAAAACTTAAAAGATATTAGAATATCTGAACTAGCTCATCAAGAAATAGAAGGCAAATTTTCAGGAAATTTTGACAGCTTAGTTCAGTTTTTAGATACCGCAAAGTTTGCAATCATACAAAGGAGAGATACCAGTTATGCGGATGTGGAAAAAAATAGAGCATTTGGTTTAGATGCTCAAAAAGGTGGCTATTATAAAGAAGAAATCATCGTTGACACCTTACGTTTTGCCTCTGTAAAAGATTCTTTATTTGGTGATTCTGATCGATACAAAACCATGATGAATATACCTTTAGAAATTGCTGAAGGTGCCAAATTTCAACTCAAAGCAGGAAAATATGAGAAAAATGATGCTTTGTATTCAGTATTTGAGGCAAGTGTAGCAAAAAGATTAATACTTAGTGATCAAGATACCGACCTTATTTATCAGGAAGAACAGTTAGTTTCAGTAGACGGAATTAACGGACCTACAGTGCGAGTTGGTACCATGAACGATATTGATACTGGCGGAAATTGGCCAAAATTATATGACTCTCCAAAACAATAATATAAACCAACAAAATAGTTTTAGACTGTCCGTACAACTAACATTGTCCGGACTTTCTTTTTTAGTGACTAACACTGCTACGAAAGAAATTGATTTTTTTTCAGAAAGAACATTTGAACAAACTGTCAGTCCAGGAGAACTATTGTTGGAATTAAACTCGGTTTTGAATGATAATTCAATTTTTAACATCAAATTTTCTGAGATAAATATTATTTATCATACAAGATTATATACGTTAGCTCCTACCTCACTTTTTGATGAATCAAAATCCAGTGATTATTTAAAGTTTAATTCTAAAATTTTCGAAAATGACTTTATTGCCCATGATACGCTTCAGAATCATGACATAACTGTTATTTATATTCCCTTTATAAATATCAATAATTTTTTATTTGAAAAATTTGGCGATTTTAATTATCATCATTCCACGACCTTACTATTAGAAAACATTCTCGAAGATGAAAAAAACATAAAACTCCCGAAGATATACTTAAATATTTATTCGAATACTTTTGACTTAGTAGCTATTAAAAATGGCAAGCTATTGCTTTGCAATTCATTTGAATATAATTCTCCAGAAGATTTTATTTACTTCATATTATTTTGTTTAGAACAACTAAAAATGAATCCTGAAACTATTGATTTGTTTGTATCTGGAAACATTAACAAGGGAGATTCTAATCATTCGATTTTATATAAATATGTCCGTAATATTTCTTTTTGTAATTCAAAAAAAGACATTAAAATTTCAGATAAAGACAAATCGCACTATAACCTTCTATTAAAATACTTTCATTGAGAATTATTTCTGGAAAATATAAGGGGAAAAGATTGGTTGCTCCAAAAAAATTGCCTGTTAGGCCTACTACAGATTTTGCTAAAGAAGCACTTTTTAATATTTTAATGCATCGCATCGATTTTGAAGAAATAACCTTGTTAGATCTTTATGCAGGGACCGGTAACATAAGTTACGAGTTTGGATCAAGGGGAACTAAGGATATTACTGCAATCGACTCTTATTATGGTTGTGTAAAATATATTAACAGTATTGCTGAAGAATTAAATTTTTTAATAAAAACTATAAAGTCAGATGTATTAAAATATTTAACGACGACTTCTAAAAAGTATACGGTTATCTTCGCTGATCCGCCTTATCACCTGCCTATTGAAGATTTTATGTTAACTGTTGATACCGTTTTTAAAAGAGATTTACTAGATAATGGGGGGGTTTTGATTATAGAACATTCAAAACACACCGATTTATCAAGCAATCAGTATTTTACTGAAGCGCGACGTTACGGTGGTTCTGTATTTAGTTTTTTTGAAAAATAAAAAAAGCAGACCTGTAAGCCGGATTCTGTATTAACAAAAGTTAACTCTCATCATTTATCTAAAAAAACTGTTACCAATTTTCTTTATCTGCCTACCCTCCTACATCGGGCGGGAACCCTCAATTGTAGGTTTACATGGCATTGCACCGCATAGAGTTTACCTGGTTTCACTACAGCATTACCTGTACATTCTTTCTGTTGCACTAGTCCTAATACATCAATGTATCGACGGCTGTTAGCCGGTATGCTTCCCTTTGGTGTCCGGACTTTCCTCCTTAATAAATATTTATTAAGACGATGAGACGGTCTGCGTGGCAAATGTAAAATAAATTACTTACTTGTTAATAAAAAGACAAAAATAAGATTCGGTTTCTTATTCAAAAAATTTGACTATTTCTATATTTGTTTGAAGCTAATTTTATGGAACATTTTATTGTATCTGCTAGAAAGTACAGACCCACACAATTTAAAGATGTAGTAGGGCAACAAGCTATTACAAGTACTTTAGAAAGTGCCATAGAAAACAATCATCTTGCTCAAGCATTACTATTTACTGGACCTCGTGGGGTTGGGAAAACTACATGCGCACGAATACTTGCAAAAAAAATTAATCAAGATGATTCTGTCAATGAAAATGAAGATTTTGCCTTTAATATTTTTGAATTGGATGCTGCATCCAATAATTCAGTTGATGATATTAGGAATTTAATTGATCAAGTTCGAATACCCCCTCAGGTCGGAAAATACAAGGTATATATCATCGATGAAGTACACATGCTCTCCTCAGCGGCATTTAATGCTTTTTTAAAAACATTAGAAGAACCTCCAAAACACGCTATATTTATTCTAGCTACTACTGAAAAACATAAAATCATTCCAACCATATTGTCTAGATGTCAGATTTTTGATTTTAGAAGAATTAATGTAAAAGACACCAAAAATCATTTAGCAAATGTAGCAAAGTCCGAGGGTATTGAAGCTGCAGATGATGCTTTACATATAATCGCACAAAAAGCAGATGGAGCTCTTCGTGACGCACTTTCAATTTTTGATAGGGTCGTAAGTTTCTCAGGCAATAAGTTAACAAGAGAAGCTGTAACTGAAAATTTAAATGTCCTAGATTATACCTATTATTTT